>JBLKOW010000046.1:0-8021 GCA_047603135.1 Candidatus Woesearchaeota archaeon
CGGAAATTAAAAAATAAAAAGTAAAAATAAAGAAAAAAGGCTTAAATATCCTTAAACCCTTCAGTTTCTACCATAAAGTTGCATTCACCATCAACTAAATTTGGCGAATCAATAAGCTTAGCAACCCGAGATCCTTTCTTACCTTTACGTAAATAAATACGAAAAGTTGATGCATGAGCAACAATATGCCCTCCAATTGCCTGAGTAGGATCGCCAAAGAACTGGTCTGGTTTTGCCATAACTTGGTTCGTAACATACACACATACATTATGTAAATCAGCTACTTTCAAAAGCGCGTGCATATGCTTATTCAACTTCTGCTGCCTTTCAGCAAGCGTTCCACGCCCAATAAATTCTGCGCGAAAGTGAGCAGTAAGTGAATCAATAATAACAAGCTTAACATTAAGCCCTTCTTTAGTTATCAATTCATCTACTTTCTCAGCAAGTAAAAGTTGATGATCCGAATTATATGCACGTGCAACTTTAATTTGCTTTAAAACGGAGGAAGGGTCAAGTCCTTGTCCTTCAGCAAGTTGAGTTATACGTTCTGGTCGAAAGGTATTTTCAGTATCAATGTATATTACACTACTATCAGGGAATTCTTTAATTACATTCACTGAAAGAACATGCGCTACCTGTGTTTTTCCTGAACCGAATTCACCAAAACACTCAGTAATTGCACCAGTCTCAAAACCACCACCCATTAAATCATCAAAAACTTTACAGCCAGTGGTAATTTTAAGAACTTTCTTTCGCTTTTCAAGAACATCGAGTCCAGATTCAAATCCCATATCAAGTACTTGTCTTGCAGCATTTATCATTTTCCGTGCAACACTCTCGCTTACACCTGATGCATCCACAAGAAGTCCTGGTGTTGCAACAGCAATCGACATGACGCTATCAAAACCACTTTCACGTAACTTATCAGCAGTTGCAGGACCAATTCCAGGTAGTGCAGTAATATCTGCTGAATTAGGGCTCGGTTTTGCCGGAGCTATTTCAACATCAACCATTTCTTTTTCCTCACTATTTTCAGTATGAGTTTCCTCAGTAATAACTTGTTGTTTTTTCATTATATCACCTTGTTTATATGTGTTATGACATCTACGCAGTTCCAGTCTGTGAATCATTTTGTTTACAGACCACAAACTCGTATGCTTTCTGCGCTACTAGAGCTAATTTAGGCAAATCATTCATGCGAAATGAATGTGTCGTTTGCCAATTCCCTTCCTTATCTTTATAGACTCGCTCTAGAGACACAGAGTTATATGCAGCTGTTCCTTTTTCATTCTGAAGTACATTCTGCCATACCGTTGCAGAAACAGCTCCTGCCCTAAATTTCATTTCTGGAGTATTAGTTCCAGCGTCATTTTGTATATGTGTTTTGTTTGTGTTCATATATATACACCTCCTTGCTATTCGCATGTTTTTTCATCCTCACTGATGCTACTCCATGAGGGGAGATACTTCTATCAAACACAAGATTGTTTAAATACCCTATCCGCCAATGTCCAGTGCTAATGAACAGTAAACAAAATTAATATGTTAGAATAAATGCAAAATAAAGACTCCATCCTACAAAAACAAAAAAAAATAGTGTGTCACCTATCTTGCCAGTATCAAACGAACCTGTTACACGCCAGTACGGCCAAAGTAAAAAAATACCTTTACGAGTACTCGCATCAAGGAGTAAATGCACCCCATATCCAAAAAGTGCAAAGCCATATCCAAAAGGCACTAATAAAAATGCAAGACCAATCATCGGCCAAAGAGAATGTAATACTCCTCGATGACCCAAAACAACAGTAAATAAATGCGAGAGCACAGGAACACGCTTTCCAATCCAAGAACTATACAAATCTATATCAGGTACTATCGATAAAAGAATAAAGAGCCCAAAAAAAAGCCATCCGGTTGGAATAGAATAATAGTGTAATAAAAACAAATAACAGGCAAAACCTCCCGCAAGATGTGTTTTAAATCTCATCGATACTCTGCACGTTTGTTTTTTCTTTTGCAGACTCAATTGCTTTATCAAGATGTTCCATTTCTTCATATGGATCTGGCTTACTATCAATATCTTGACAAGTAAATTCAAGTCTATCAAACATTTGATTACGTTTCACTCGCCCTTTAAATTTTACAATTGAACCAATTAAAGAATTCTTCATCTCTGTAACTGCAGGCGTATCTTTCACCATTAAAAGATTATTTTTATCCTGAGATAATGCTTTTTCAACCATGTCACCAAAGCAAACTCCTCGGATATTAGCTGAACCATCATCTAGAACCACATTCATAACATATGAATAATCAGGTTCTACAGAACCATGAGTCTCACATACATATGCATCACGTTGCAATCGAACACGCTTTTTACATGTAGGACATACTTCAAAAAAACGTAGTGCATCAACTCCAACAATAGTTGCAAGTAATTCAACGTTCATAACACCATCCTTTAACGTAGAAATTTGTTTTCGATCAAATTCACGCGCCTCAAAACTAACATCGCCAATATTCTCCCCTGGAGGATTTAAGAGCATTTTTGCAGTATCATTCATATGAATTTCATTGCGTCCTTGATTTTGCTTAATATATCCTGAAGAAACTTTCACAACCATATCTTTTTCAAGTTTAGAAACATTATTTGCTTGGTCACCCCAGCACGTAACACGAATCGTTCCAGTCTCATCACCTAAAATAAAACTTCCAACTTGCGATGCATTGCCATCGCTACGCTGAAACTGTCTTACATCAAAAACAGTAGTAACTTTACCTACTACTTCAATACCTCTCATTCCTGGAAGAACATCTTTTATTTGTATCCTGCCCGATGACTTCTCAACAAGTTTAACTCCAAGTTCATTCGCAATGATATGAGCAGCACCCTCTTTAGAAATAAGACCAGAGAGCTGATCCATTTTTTGCTTAATCTTAGTAGAAATGTCTTCATCTGAAAGACCATGTTCTTTTAGTTTTTCAATAACTTTCTCGTGAGGAATTTGAATCATATATTACACTGATAGCTTCAGCTTTAAATAATTTATTATGACCAAAAATCAATACTCAATTATAGTTTATTATAAAAAATATCATTCAGGAATAAAACCAAATCCCCGTGAAGAAGGAAAACTAATTAAAAATCGATATGTTGGATTCTTTAAAGAAGGTCTCAATCCATCTTCTACTAACAAAGCATCTTGAGTATCAGTCAAACAAATAGGATACTGCAAAGGAGAAATTTCTCCATCATAACACTCATTACCTACAACAACTAAATAGCGAGAATTAGCATCAAAGCGCAAAGCAGTAGTAGAAAAACATTCACTCGTAAGACTTTCACATTCATAACGAACAAAAGCAATTAATTCGTCATATATAAACGAAATGACATCGTTATAAGATTTGAAATCATAATTCTGAAATTGATAACGAAAATTAAGATGATGAGTAAGGTTAATTGAGTTCAATGGGAAATTCCTATTGCTACTTCGAGGCAACGTACGGAAGAATGAATCTCCTGAGCGAGGAAACGAAATATGAGTTGGTTCAGATGCATACGCAACAATTTCATTCCCTCTCACTGAAAAAGAGTCTTCAATATAAGGATAAGGTATGGGACGTCCAAATGTAGATTCATGATTATATAAAATCACAAAAGGTTCACCATCATCATAAAGCAAAGCATCACGTAATTGAGGATAAAATAATGAAATAAAAGATTGCGAAGCAATCTGATCATAAACTGTACGAATACGTGTTTCAGGATGAGCATCGACAGGTAGTATTCCAATACCATCACTACTGCCTCCTTGATACGCTAAATCATAAGCCACACTTTGAGCAACAACACCTGCAGTATGTGTAATAACTGAACGCTGTGTATCTTTAACTCCTAATGCTTCATGATATGCACCAGTATAAGCACCAATGGGAACAGTAGATATATTTTGAGCCTTGAAAAAAAGTGAAGCAACTGCTGCGGCTAATAAAAAAAAGACAATAAATATCAAAAACAAAGGGAAAAAATCAAAAGTATTGCCACGTTTTGAAGAACCAAAATAAACCATTAACGCCCACCTCGATTACGAAATAAAATCAAAAAACATCGATCTTGATTAACAGGGTACACAGAGGAAAATCGTGTGTCCGGCGCCATAGGAACTGATGCAAATCCAGTTGATGTAGCAGGTGTAGAACCATATAATATAAAAAAGTTAGTCAATCCACCAGGCCTATAAGACGTACAAGATTGTAACATAGAAGAAAAAAGCATATCTGAATCAAGTATCAACGAATCCTCAATAAATGAATCAATATACGCAGAAATTTCAGCCATATAATCTTCTTCTAAGTTATAATAAAGTATCTCAAAGAGAGAAATATTGTATGAACGATCAAGTGAACCATCACTTGTTTTATAAGTAAATGTTACATCCATTAAAGCAGGTAAAAACCATTGATGTGATACTGCGTGTTGATCAATTACATGTGTAGTTGGTTTATATTCAACCCTCCCCCCAATAACAGAAAGCATTAAAAAAGTCATAAAAATCATCATGACAATTACAAAAGCAGGAATAAGGACATAAAATGGTGTGACAACCTGAGCAGATATATTTTTCTTAACCACGAGGCACAAACACCTCCACAAGTAAATGCCCTCGCTCCCTATACTGCCCAATTACAACTGGATATGCATTTACATATCGATCATAGCTGCCTGAACCACGAACAGCACCTCCCAAGTACATTCTTTGCCAATACAAATAATTACCCTTGTCATAATATACAGAGCCTAAAGAAGTTGGACCTTGCATTAAAGTAAAATTAATTGCCATATATGAAACATCACCTGATGAAAGAACGCTATCAAAAGAAGCATCGCCTGTTGCATAAGAATTCCACTTTTCTAAATCAATCCAAAAACTATGCAGTATTCCAAGTTCCTCATCCTCCATCATAAAGACTGGTGAATACAGTAAACTATGTGTGACAACATGTGCATCTAATGCTCTGCTCCCAAAATCAACCTTATTATGACCTGCATTAACAATTACAATAATAAAACCAACAGAACCAAAAAGCAAAACTAACTTTACAATCCACCAAAGAACATATCCTGATATGGCTTTCTTAGAGAGCAAAAACTTCATGTAACCACCCTCTGTAAGGTCATTAAAAACGATTGAAGTTGACGCTCTGAAATATACACACGCGCAATATAATCACGACTAGGTAAATGGTCAGAATATATTAACGAAGCAGACAATTCTTTAGCTAAAGTACAACCGAACGCATCATTACGCGAAGTTACAACAATAGGAACATCTGAAGAATGAACACGAAGTTCAAGAGCAATTGGACAGGAAGGACAATCGACTGGAGAAATACGTCTGTTTAATTCACTAAAAGGGTCTAAAGAAATAAAACTACGATACTCAGTTTGAAGGTCTGGGTATACAGTTAAATCAATATTTTCATTATGTATATATTTGAAAGGAACCTCACATAACTCAGAGGGTGATATAGGAGATTCAATACGATACCGGTCACCACGAGAAAATATATGAATTGCTTGTGGATGCCTTAGTGATGACCTCCCGCTATCTCTTCCGCGCTTCATAGTAATATAACTTCGCATAATATGATTATCACCACGCTGAGTATCAATTACTGTAGTATAATATGGCTCAAAGGAATACTCAAATGCATCTAAGCGGTGAAGTGCAGGAGCATATGTTATATCAACATCAGCATTTGATAAAGCAACACCAGTGCGAACTAACGAAATATCTTTGGCTAAAAATGCTTGATAAATTCGTGTATCTCCTAAAATATAACTCCCAATTGCAAAAGCAATACCAACAACAGTTAAAGTAATAACTAATTCAACAAGTGTCTGCACAGGAAGCTGAGAAGAACCCTCCTCACCTTTTTTATGACGAAGAAGTTTCTTCATCAGGAACCCCCATCTCATTAACAATTAACTGCATCTGAAGTGTTTTGTAATAATCAGATTTATCAGTCAAAGAGTCTATGAATAAACTATTAAGAGCAGTGATGGAAGCACTCACCTCATCTAATCTTTGATAATTAAATCTATCAACACTCCATGCAATTTCATCCTCATAAAAACAAATGTATTGAGTAATATCAACATTACTTAAATTATAATCCATTTTACGTCCATCAAAAACAATAAAACCAGGGCTTCTTTCACCTGGGCACACAGCATCATAATCTTCAGTACTAGTTCCTAAATTATTAATCAAAGAAGAACTGCGTGCATGCACCTCGTGAACACTATCGTAAACAGTATTACCAGAAACATATCGCTCAGTTATATTTGTTCCTGGAATAAAAATATATTGTATATCATCTGAAAACTGAACAAAAGAATGCACATATTCATCCCGCAAATATTCCTTAAGTGGCTCATCTATAACAGAAGGCGTAGCTCCAAATCGAGAATAATCATAAATACGAAGCGCTTCACGAAAATGTCTTAAGTCACTTGGAAATCTATCCATACTTGCATTAAAAGAAGGCCTACGCTGTACATAATCAAAAAAACGCCTAAAAGCTTCATCATATTTTCCATCTAATTCAAGCGTATGAACATCATGCATCATCGCAGAAAGTTCAACATTCCCTCCGTCTTTCATCGCAATCCAGCGTGTTAAATTCGTTAAAAGTGAAGGCACTGAAAAAACACCTACATATGTATCATGTAATTCCTTGCAACGATCTTCACTACGAACATCATAAACTCCTACTGAACACTCTGGAATAAAACGATCTTGCAAACAACGATCACGATTTTCGCTTAGAGTTACACAATAATCCCTGTGTGATTGTAACACTGATAAAACACGCTCAAGTGCTGGCCGAGTCAGTTCTAAAACAACATCATCACGCTCATCTGGTTTGTGTAATAAATCATTGTTTACCCACATTAAATAATCAAAGAAATATGATAAAATCAATTCAGGAGCATTAGAATTAATAATATATCCACTCACAATACCTGCATCTCGATATCGCAAATGATCAAGTGCTTGCATTCGAATATCTGCGAGAACATTTGAAACAGTAAAATGAAACTCATTTCTACGGCCTTGAGGTTGAATAACTTTCAGGTCATAATCAGCTGAATTTAATAAAAGGTTATAATAAGAAATATAATCACGTGGAAATTGGACACGTGGACTACCACCTGGGAAATAATCGCGAGAGGATACAAAGAAAATAGGATCATATGTAACAAAAACTTCTACAGTACTCTCTTCATCAAGAGGAGATAACGTCAAAGTATCAACGTAAACTGTACGAGAAAATTGATCTGATTGAATAACTTGAGAAGGATAACCAGGACGCTCTATAATATATTTAAAATTACCACCTACTAAACCAACATAAGCCAAAAATTCAGTATTATACCAATCAATATAGTTTGGTAAAGTAAAATCATCATTCATTAAATTCAAAAAATCGCTTGAATGATGTAAACCCCCTAAATTTCGTGAGAAGCGTGAAACAACAACGCCATTATTAGTTAAATCAGAATGAAGAGATGAAGTTAAAAAAAAGTTTTCACTTACACCTCTAAAAATTATATCTCTATCTGAATAAGTAATACAACGAGAGTTATCAACATCTGTTTGAATTTGTGAAGTAGGATCACTGCGAAAAGTACCATCTAAAAAACTTCTTACAGTAAAGTGAGTCAAGCATAAACAACTAATCTCTCTTGGACAAGAATAAGGCCTCTTTAACTGTAAACCAAAAGCTTGTATTTCTTCATCATGAGTTCCAAATGCGATAACAGCAAACTCATCACTTAACGAAAAAGGAATATGTTCTCGAGAGTTAAATGCTCCTGGCTGATCAATTAAACGCTGAATCTCATCAGCAAGAGATTCAAAACTGCGAATCGATGCAGTATGCGCAGGATTTTCATTTGAAAAATATCCAAGAATATGCGCTCCTGCATAAAGTGCTGAGGGAAAAACTGC
>JBLKOW010000047.1:0-7907 GCA_047603135.1 Candidatus Woesearchaeota archaeon
AATAAAAAAATGGTTAAGAAGATTTAGTTTTAATATTTATATAATCAATACTTTATAGTAATTGCAAAGAATTCTATTGACAAAACCACGCAACATATATAAGTACAGCACATATTCTTAAGGTATGAATTACCTAGTTATCGATATTGAAACGTGTCCCATTAATTTAGAGGGCTATTTTGATCTTGATGAAGAAAAACGTCTTGAAAAATTAAATCCAATCGACTCAAAAGTAGTTGGTATAGGAATTCGACATCAAGGAAAGAATTATGTTTTTATGGGAGAAGAGAAAGAGATTCTTACAGAATTCTGGAAAAAAGTTATAGAACTTACTGGAGGTAATAAATTTATTCCACTTGTTGGATTTAATATTGCAAACTTCGATTTACCATTTCTTACCGCACGAAGTTTTGTGCATAAAGTTACCATCTTTCCGTTTGTTTTGAAAAGTGTTGTTGATCTTCGTGATAAAATTAATGCATACAGATATGGGCCATCACGAGGAAAGCTAAAAGAATTTGCCAAGCTTCACAATTTACCCGTACTTGAAGAAAACGGAGGAGATGTTGCACAGCTTTGTAAGGATGGAAAAATGGATATTCTTAAGAAATACCTTGAAAATGATATATACATTACTGATGAGCTCTATAAAATTGCATTAACAACACGCATTGCTGAGATTAGTAAGTGGTGAAATGATTACTAACCATTAAAATACTCTTTTGCAGGATACAGTGTTGCAGGGAATTGTTTAAAAAAATAATCCGCCCATTCTTCGCGCTTAATTCCTTTTTGGTCAGAGTGAATCCACATACCACTTGCTGACTCTGTAAATAAAGGATACTGAGTGAGATTAACTACACCAGTCCATATCTCTTGATACGTTTCAGGATCACGAATAGTTAGAAAGTCTCCTGTTTTAAGTACATGCAATCCATCGTAACTCCATACATCGCCAATTGCTTCTTGATGTGTTCCAGGAAAGCAAATTGGTTTTTCAGGCACTTCATTAGTTTCACTTAATTCTTTTAGTAATTCAGCATCTAAGGCAGTAACCCTCTCTATTCTTAACGCACCATCCTGATCCCTTAAATAAAGACCACATTTTTCACAGTAACCCCTTGGAACACTTTTTTGAATATAGCGCTCATCCTGGAATGCCCAGTAGCCTCCTTCAGTCCCAGTTTCACTATGTAAAAATAAAATACCATTAAGTTCGTCTTCAAGATTTCTTTGCATAGTTTTAGGAATTAAGATTTGTTTTTATAGTTATCGGCGTGCAAAAGTATACGCACTATACCCTAAAACAAACGGATAGACAGCAAAGAGAAATACTAGGTTAATAATATTAAATGAAGGATTTTGCAGGAAACTATACCATGTTGCAATGCCCATATACGAAGCAACCACGTTCATAAGTACTGCAACTAAAAGCACAAGAAATCCTATTTTGTAGATTTTTATAAAGTTCATATGCTATCTCCAATACATGGCATTTTTTTATAATATTTCTTAGACTTTATATTATCAATTATAAACTGAGTTATTGCATGCCTGCTCACAAATAATGAAGTTTTTGAGGAAAGGTTATCTACAACATATTTTTGCTTAGGGACATCAGTTAAAATGTTTGCACGAATAATAGTCCAGTTTAAGTTACTTCGCTCTAAAACTTTTGCATGATTTAATGAATCAGTATACCGGACATTGCCTATTATTCGAACTGCACTGTTTAAGACATTTTGTAGAAACGTAGGCCTATCATCTTTATGGGCAAGAGCAGCTCCAGTCAGTGAGAATATACGTGTTACTTTACAATCTTTCATTGCTTGAGTCATGTACTTTACTCCAGTTGTTTGCAAGTTTTCTGGAGACTGAGGATTATGGCCAATAAGGCTTACTACAACATGTGACTTTTTAATTGTTTTAAAGACATCTGCTTTTTTGAGGACATCACCCTCAATAATGGTAAGGGATTTATTTTTTAAGAGTTTGGAGTCTAATTTAGCTGGACTTCTTACTAATGCCTGTACACGAAATCCTTCTTGAAGTGCTTTCTTAAGAAATATTTGTCCTGTTTTTCCTGTAGCACCAAAGAGTGCAATTGTTTTTTTAGTAAGCATACCTTACGTAAGGATTGTTTGTTAATAAGTTTTTTGGATAGAAGTGTTCTATTGATCTGAAACTCTAATTCTTATAGTATGCGACATAGGGATTGGTGAGGACTGAACCTGAGCAGTCAAAATCATATTTCCAACGATTGTTTTCTGCATTTCTTGTTCATTACATGTTATTGATATTATCATTGGTTCTGATAGTGACCATTCACTCATTCCATCTAACGATGTCGAGACTGACTCAACATTACACCCTTCCATATTAGTGATTGTTATAAATTCATCATCAAGAACAAGTGGTTCACCCATTACATTCATCAATTGAAGACGAATTACATTACCCTCCAATGCAAATGCAGGGCAACTAAAACCCGCTTGAGTTGTACACGAGTCGGGAAGCATTCTTGTTGGACTAAGTGCACCAAAATATGCAAGACCACCAAACATTATTAATAATGCAGGGACAATTAATAGTACAGCAAGAACAATTAAAACAATATATATTGTTTTCATGGATTAATTGTGAAGTACATGTATATAATACTTTCGATTCTCATGGTTTATGAGATATTTATTTAAATCACCTGCCATTTTTGTATACTATGGTACATATAACTCCAGAAATACAAGCGCAACTTGATGAACAAAAGAAAAATTGCGTATTTTGTAAAATAATTGCCGGAGAAATTCCATCTAAAAAAGTGTATGAAGATACACTCACTATTGCACTTCTTGATGTTAATCCATGGTGTAAAGGGCACGTTCTCTTTATGCAAAAAGATCATTATCCAATCATGCCATATATTCCACCAGACACATTTACGCACATATTTGGAATACTTCCAAAACTCATTCGAACTATTCAAAGCGCAATGCTTGCAACGGGAATGAATGTGTTTATTGCAAATGGAGGAGCTGCTGGACAGCAATCACCTCATTTTTTAATGCATATTATTCCGCGCGAATCAGACGATGGTATTACTGCATTTGATTTTTCACTTAAAAACGAACCACAACAAGAAAAAGACGTTAAAATGCTTACGCATAATCTTCCACTGATGATGGTAAATCATTTTAAGCGAACACCTGCACCATGGAGTAAAACTTCATTTGAAACAGCACCATTTCTTACTGACTATAAAATAAAAGATACAGTAGTATATGAAGATGCAAAAGTACTTTGTGTGAACCCTAAACAATCATTTTGCAGAGGACATTTAGTTATTTATTCACAAGAAGAAGAACAAAACTTTTCATCGCTCTCAATGGAATCAGCATGCCACTTATTTTATGTTGCATCGTACTGCGCAACAGCAGTCTTTGAGGGTATGCAAGCGCATGGCTCAAACATAATTATGAAATGTGGAAAATCAGCTGATAACCCTGAAGGTAAACTTTCAATTCACATACTTCCACGGTGGGGAGATGATGGTTTAGAAATTTTACCTAAAGCAATGAGCCAAAAACCAAACCTCGATAGTATTGCTGAAAAGATAAACGATAAAACGTATGTCATAGAGTATGAACTGAAAAAAGAAGAGAAAAAAGAAGAGAAGAATGCAGAAAAGAATGTCTCACAGAGTAAAGAGATGCATGTAGCGCAGCCTAAGAAAGAGATTGTAAGTGATGCTCCTAAAAAGAATACTCAAAACCCATTACAGGAAATTATTGATGCTGTTGAGCGAATACAGAGGAATTCTTAAAATAAAGGAATATAAAATAATTAAAAAATAAAGGTATCCTCATTGATTTATTTGAGGAGTATATCTTATCTTCTATAAGATATCCCAACCAGCAAGTACTCTTTTAGCAGTAATAGGACCATAGTCAAGTACATGAACTGCTGTAGGAATTCTTTCTCTTGCTGCAATTTCCATATCTTGAAGTGAAGACTCAACTCGCCCTGTTAAGGTTTTTCTAAAGTGCTCATTAGGTAATTTATCTGGCTCACGAGCAACAAGTCTGTAGAGCCACTCCTTACCTGAGTCTGCTGCAAGATATACAATGCGTAGTGAATCTCCTAATGCAGGAATTCCATGCTGTTCTTCTTTTTGCATATTAAGAAGCGTTGGAATAACCGTTTCTAAATACATTAACTGTGAACCTGCCTTCCTAATGTCTTCTTGTCAATCGAAAACCGACACCACCAGTCAGAGCCTGGTGGCATGCTCGCCTACGGCTCGGTCGGTTTTCTCAGACCCTGCTTTTTCCACTACACCACCTGTGAACATGCACAGACGTAGTCTGGCATGTAAAAACACACTGGTGGAAAAAGCAGATTTTATAGAAATTAATTATTTTCACAAAAGAAAGTAATCGTTAAAATATTTTTCAGCAATGCAAAAATTTCCTCACAAACCAAGATGTTCGTCAATTTCTGAGGCCATGTTACGCAAGTCCATTAATGTTCGATGAACATCGTTTTCTACTTCGCCAATTAATTGCTTCAAATTATTTACACGAAGATAATAGCGATTCTTTCGCTCAACAACAAGACCTGCCTCGATTAACTTATTGAGATGATGCACTATTGTTCCTCGTGTTAAGTTAAGGCGATACGCAAGCTCATCACTTGTCAATTCGATATCAGTCTTTGCGTTCTTTATGAGTTCTATAAAAATACGAAAACAAGTATTTTCTTTATCACGCAAATTAAGTAAACCAAGAGAACTTGCAAGCCACTGCAATTTATCATTAAGATTTTGCTTTGAGGGCTTTCGTGACTGAATGATTGTTATTTTACGATAGACTAGCATATATATGCTAAAATACTCCACATTAATAAATATTACTGTTGATTTAAGGTTGACAAGAATCCCATTAGCAAATCATTTTTATATATCATAGTTAAATTAATATTAATCAAATTATTTAAAACTAGCAAAAGGTGAACGCATGGGATTATTTAACAAAAAAAAAGAATCAACAGAAGATGTAACAAAGATTTCTGTTTTTCCTCGAATAGGCACGGTTGTATTAAAAAAAGATAAGAAATTAATTGTTTTTAATCCACGATATTTACTTGGTAAACATGGCGAAACAAGTAAAGAAACTGCCTCAAAGTTCTCACATTTGCAAACAGCAAGCCAACTTCTCCAATTAATTGATAGAAAAACATCAAGTAGAATACTTACTGGAAAAAAAGTAGAAATTAAAGAAATTAATTTTGGTGTTACTGTAGGTAATGATGCGCTCGTTAAAATTCCTCGTAATATACAGAGAGTATTACCTGTGGAGAATATTCGCGGGAATGATGCACATGTTATATATACAACAAAAGATAAGTTTCCAAAAACAAAGCTTCTTAATATTATTCTAGTTCCTTTCGATCCACGATTTGGACAAGGTGTTGAAACGCTTTTTAAGGAAAAATATCAATGGGCATCATTTGATGATTTTGATGCAGTATATGCTATTGTGACTATTTATCCAGGAACGTTTGCACCACCAATGGATAATCGACGTTTCTGGGACAAACACGCACTGCTTAAAGAAAAGTAAATACTTAAAAAGAATCACTACATACTGTAAGTTATGATATTTGGATTTAGTACAGGATGTTTTTATAGATGGTGTGAACCAATTTCTAAGGAAGCTGTTTTAATTGTTCGCTCATTAGGTGTGAATGCTATTGAATTAATGGCAGGATATCCTAAAAGGGTTGATTCACTTCACCTTATCACCAAAGAAGATGTTGCAGATTTTGCCTACGTTTCACTGCATGCCCCTTCCCGCATGAAATACACTTCGAATGAAGAAACAAAACGCGTACTTTCTATTATTGAAAACTGGTGCAAACAGGTTAAACCGCAAACCGTAGTCTTTCATCCAGACACAATTGACGACTGGGATATTCTAAGCGAGTATGAAATACCATATGCTTTTGAGAATATGGATGCGACTAAAACAGTAGGTATTATACCTTCACAAATGAGCGAAATACTTGCAAAAGACAAAACATTTCATGCACTGCTCGATATACAACACGTGTATACACACGATACAGAAATGAAGCAAACAAAAGAGTTTGTTAAGTGCATGGGAGATAAACTTGGTGAAATACATCTTTCTGCACAGGAAGATGAAAGCTGTGCACATGGTGCACTACACTTAACATCGCAAGATATAATTTTGCATAAAACTAAAGAAATTTTGAGTACAAAACCACACACACCTATTATTATTGAAAGTGTTCTTGATTCTAAAGAGGCTATGGAAAAAGAACTTTTGTATGTGAAACGATTTCTGGATTGAACTTATTGGCTTACAAAGTAAAAATAAATAGAGAAAGTGTGGCTACATAAGTTAAAATAATAAGCATTTAGGTTAGAAAATATATAAGAAGTGTGGCTCAAAAAGTAAAATTTATAAAGTCACCTTACATAGTAAGAGTATGTCTTATATTGAAAAGCGAAAAAAGGGAAACAACGAGTATTATTATTTTACAAAGCGGTTTCTTGTACTGCGAGAGAGAAAGGCAATTAAATATAGTACAGGCAAGAATATACCAAAAGAAAAGTACATCATAGATAACCTCGATAAAATTTCAAATGAAGAACTTAACGCTAAAGCAAAGTCCCTCAATAAACTTAAAAGTGCAGTCCCTTACAATGAAAAACGTGTACAGAGAGTAGAATTAAAAGCGATACAAATCCAAAATCTTCTTGAAGCAAAAAATTGTGCAAAATTAATATACACCGAGTTTGCAAAAGAATTCATCTTTAATTCAAACAATATCGAAGGTTCGAAAATCCCTCCCGAGAGTGTACGAGAAATAATTGATAACGGAAATACACGCTACAAAAATAAAAATGAAGTTCGAGAAGTTGAAAACTCAATTCGCGCATTTGAATACTTGCAAACAGGATTCAAGTTTAATATACCATCAATAAAAAGATTGTATTATATACTTACCAAAGACTTAACTATGGAGAATAACTTACCATATCCCAAAGGATTTAAAAAAGTACATAATATTGTTGGAAACACGAAAACTACAGCACCCGAGCACGTTGAAAAAGACTTACATAATTTGATTAATTGGTTAAAAGAATACAAACATACTAATCACCCTTTAGTATTCGCCTTTGAATTTCATGCAAGGTATGAGCGTATACATCCCTTTTTAGACGGGAACGGTCGAACAGGAAGACTTCTTATAAATAAAATTATAATGAGTAATAATTATTTTCCAATTATCATCTATAAATCAAATAAGAAAAGCTACTTCAATGCACTTGCAAAACTTGAAAATAAGAGTAAATATTATCAATTTATGCTCACTCAAACCGAGAAAACGTATGATTATATTTTAGAGCTTTTAGATAAGTATTGATGAACAGCAATATCATTCTATTTTTTGTTTAGCTATTTATTATGAGTGTGTTTCTTCTTTTGTCTTCGTTTTACCACGCCGTGAGCTGCAAACCCAATAAACCCTGCAAACGCAAGCCACCCTGTAATATCTGTAGTAAGATGCGCGTAGTGATGCGCACGTAAATCATCTTTAGAATGGTTATGTGAGTGATTATGTGAGTGGTGACCAGAATGATTGTGTGATTCATCCAAATGCCTTTTATAACCTTCAGGCGTATGCACATGACCATGATAATCACAACATACATCAGCAATAGACTGAGTTACATCTTTAGGTAAAGTGTCTGTAATGTCCTTGGAATGGCTATGAGGTTTTACAGTATGAGAGTGATACCCAGTCAATCGCATAGCAACCACCACTGGTCAATAGACCAGTGGCATGCTCGCCTACGGCTCGGGTTGCTATGTCAGAAT
>JBLKOW010000048.1:0-7796 GCA_047603135.1 Candidatus Woesearchaeota archaeon
ATTAACAAATTTTGTATAATCTACTTTATTTGCAATCATGAGATTCTTCCACTTTTGATGACGTCTTCGCAAGGTGCTCATTAAATCCCTAATTGTTAATTTATAAGGCGAAAGTCCACCAAAAAGAGGCTGTTTTGCATACAATGCATCTGGATTCTTAAGAGTTTTACCTCCACGATATAATATTAGACGCGCATCTTTTGCAACATATGATGCATCCACAAAAGGAGAAGACTGTGTAATAGTGGTAAACACAGGATCAGCCGCAGTTATAAAATTATAACTATCGATTAAAGATTTATTTATCTTAGAGTTTTGACGATAATTAATAAATTTTGTTTTCCGATCGTAAATCCCACGAGGAAGAGTATAATGCTGATGGAAACCACAACACTTGCCTGCATTTTCAAAATTACGCTCGCCAAGTATTTTTCGTTGAACAGTATACCACGTCTTCTGACGAAATAAAGGCCTATTAAACCCAAAATACGTACCAAAAGGATACAGCGCATTACCATTTTTTTGTGCAAGCTCACCAAGTTCTTCTAAATTGTCAATCAAATATCTTCCAGTAGTACTCAAGCGCTTTGCAGGCAAGCAAGCAACTTCAAGCATATATTTAGAACATTCTTTTTGCACAGGAATAGTCTTCTTTGCACGATTAAGAAGCGAATCAGCGGAGGTTAATTTACCATTCTCGTCAAGAACAAACATTTCTGTTTCATACCCACTCATACTTCGCTTAAGAGGAAGTTTAGCAGTTCGTTTTGGTAAAGCAATATCAGTAAGTCTCATTCATACACCATATAGTATGCACCATAAATTCATTATATAGTTTATGGTTATGGAGAATAACTAATGAGGTAGAAAAGAATAAAATAAAAAACAATCCCAAATCCACATTTATTTATAAACATATAACATCTAAAATAACATATAAAAGTATATAAAATAGTATACCAAACGTAACATTTATATACGAAATTACCTTTTTAACTATAAAAGGTACCATTATATGAAATTCAAGACTAAATTATGGAAACGAAGCGAGAAATCATTCGCAAGTACAATTCCACACATCGCACTTCTTAGCATAGATGAATCTAAAGATTATGACGTCGAGTGGGAGTATAATGAAAAACTAAAGAAATGGACCTTTGAATTAAAAGAAATAAAAAAAAGTCGCCAAAAGAAAAAAGTAAAGGAGGTGAAGTATAATGCGTAAACCTTCCTGGCAAACACCATTTACTATAATTTCATCAGCCTTATTAATTGTACTCTTTGGTATAAGCTTAATCAGTTCAGGATTATTCTCTCAAAGCTCAATTACAGGAGCAGTAGTACTTTTAGGTAATGTCGGATACTCAGCAGGGGAAGTTACAACAGAAGAAGATTTATTCACAGGAAAACCGATTACATTTTACATAAATATACTCAATCAATCAAATAACCAACCACTAGATAAAGCTTTATGTCGTATTAGCTGGCCTAGTACAAATCCTAAAAATATGATCTATAACAGCAATATGAAACAGTATCAATATATCCATGTATTTCAACAACCAGATACAATAGAATATACAATTGAGTGTGACATGTCACAATATGGGATGAATGATATTGTATACGAAAAAGAAATTATTATTAAAAAATCACTTCCAGATTTAACTATTAGTGTAGACGTAACAAGTACCGTCGCACAAAACTCACAGATCCCCATTACAGTAACAGCAAACAACATAGGACCGACTCAATTTACTGGAAATGTTGATGTTGTTATCGACTTTGGAGATGGAAGTGAGCCATATACACACAGTTTATCATTTAGTCAAGGAAGCCCAGGTGTAACAATACAGCACACATATACAACTCAAGGAACATATACAGTCACAGCAACAATTAACCCAGAAAAAACTATTGAAGAACTAAATTATGAAAACAACGAAGCGACTAAAACAATTACAGTAATCGAAGAAATGGGAACAGCTCCAACATGTAACAACATTCCAACAAATGCACGTATGTCATCAAATTTATACTGCCCTAACGGCATAACTATAAGTCAGGCAAATACTGTTCTTGATTGTGCAGGTTATCGCATTTATGGAGATAATGCTGGCAGTGGCGAGGGTATTACCTTGCAGCAAAGTGCAAGAATAAAAGACTGTACAATTGACCGATTTGAAAAAGGAATAGTCGCAAATGCACCTGTAACGATTAGCAACACAACTATTAGTGAAACAACATATGGAATTATCCTTAATACTGCCAGTAATACAATTAAACACAATACACTACGTAATAATGCAATCGGAATCCAATCCAATGGCGAAACAAACATCAATTGGAATGATTTTGAAAATAATGCCTATAATATCAATGCTTCAAATGCAATGAATGTAAGTTATAACTTTTTCAATACACAAACATACAATGCAATTATTGATAAAATTAAAACAAATAACCACGACATAAAGGTAATTCCTTTCTTAAGCGAGTCAGCAAAATCACCGACTACAACACCAGTTTATAGTGATGGCATGGGACCAACGGTTAAAGTCACCCCTCGTACAGCTACCGATATATATAACACAAGATTGCACGTAACAGCAGAAACATCAAAAGAAAGTGAATGTCGAGTTAGTAACAAACAAGAAAATTATGTCATGATGAGTAGAATGAGTACCACTGATGGCATAGAACACGAAAGAACATTCAATTATTATGATGAAAAAATTATTGATATCTATGTTATTTGTCGCGATACACAAGGCGCCGAAAGCCCTATTTTTAAATCAGAAGAAATTATTATTCCATCTGCCATAAGTGTACATTTAAACAGACTAAATGACAGAAAAGAATCAATTAGGATAGACAAAGAACATGCTGAAACATTAAAAAGACAGTATGAGGCAGACCTTGAAACAATTACCAACCCTGATCTAAGAGCGTCAATCGCACAGGATATTGCAGAGCAAGAAATAGAAATTGCATATCACACTAAAAGAGAACAAAATGCAAATACTGCCGATTCACGATTACGAAGTTTACAACAAAGGTTAACAACATTACGAAACGATATAACACGCTATGAAAATAATGTTGAAGATAAAAGAAAAGAAATAGATGAATTAAAAGCTACTATTACTCAAAAAATAAGCAATCAAACAGTTCGTATTGGAGATGACATAAGCAGATTAATAACAGAATACAATAATTACTACGCAGAAAAAGAAAGATTAACAAGAGCTCAATCTGAAAGAAGCGGCGCACTTGGAACTCACATACAACATATCTTAAATAATACCATCAAAGATTATATCGCTGATAAAGAACGAATGAATGAACTTGCTATAATCAATCCAAATCGCGATTACACTTCACAAATTACCAGCACTCAAAATACTATTGAGCGTGAAAAAGATGAATTAGCACGATGGAAAAATGACCACATATTAACTGAATTCGATAGAAAGATTGAATTAAATTTTGAACTGATCAGACATAAAGAAAACTATCGACAAGATATGGAACGTATATATGATTATATATCATCAGCTCAAATCATAGCTGAAAACGAAAACGATATTATTAGCTTACAACAACTTGAAAGACTCGAGTCAAGTACCGAGCGTGTAATAACTCAAGCAGAACGAGACATACAAGAATTAAATGAACAAATCGACCGTCTCAGAATTGAACTATCAAATTATACGAGAGGAACTACAAAACAAACCTCTAACGATGATGAGAATGACATTATCGAATTTAGTGTTGAGTGGGATGAAGGAGCCACCATTATTGCAAAGCAAGTAAATGAAGATACATTACTAAAAGAAATAACATTTACCTTCCGTCCTGTCCAAACACAAGTCCTTGATTCTGAATTAAACGATAGCACAAACATAACAAATGAAGACATTAATCAAACAGAATATGAAAACGAGGAAGAATTCGAAGAATTATATGAAGATGACTATGAAGAATTTGATGAAGAACATTATGATGAAATAAATGAAAATACAGGAGAAGATGAATTCGAACTTCTATCGACGGAGAACACAACTAATTCAACAGATAATGGAGATGTATTAGAAGATAATGAAGAATTTTTAGAAGATGGTGAATTAGTGATAGAAGAAAATAACGAAGCATCATCACAAAAACACAAAGAAAATAAAATAACTATTCGGGCATATAAAAAAGAACCAGAAACAATGCAGGATTCAATAGGAATCTTTGAATGGTATGAATTTGAAAACTATGCAGATGTTAATATTTTTAGAGGTGAAATGCTCTTTGAAATAAATACAACATGGCTTCAAGAACAATCAATCCCACGAGCTAACGTAAAAGGCTTTATGTATAATGATGAAACTGAAAGATGGCTTCAAATACCAACAACACAAACTGAAGAGGATACTATTACAAAGTATTTCAGTGTTGCAACCCCATTAGATAACTCATTCGCAATAGGATATATGAAACCAGAAACTATCTGTGAACCAGTTCCACGATGTGGACCATTTAGTGAATGTTCTGAAGAAGGAATTAAAACGCGAACATGTAGAGATATTAATCAATGTCGTGAGGAGTGGACTGAAGAAGAAAGTTGTACTATTGAAGAACCAGAAGTAAATGACACTGAGGAAACCCCTCCTCCAACAATTGAACAACCACTTATACCAGAACAAAGCACAAGAGGAATACTGGGACCTATGCTTTTAGTATTACTTCTTGCAGTCATAGGTGTTGGCGGATATATTGGCACAAAAAAAGGAATCATACCAAACATATTAAGTAAAGCATCTACTAAAAATGAGTTCGGAATAGATTACAAACTACTCGATATTATGGTTGAAGGATTATTCCACTTTATGGATGATCAAACTATACTAAATTCATGTGGACATACAACAGATGAAAAAGCACGATATTATTTGCAAATGGTTAGATATATATTTAATCACCTTGAACAGAGCAATAAGCATGACGATATAGTCTCACAAATAGTAAATTTCGGATGGAAAAAAGAATTAGCAGACCACTTAACTGAGTATATTACAGTACGCTATATCTTGCATCAAATACAAGAATACTTTTCATTTACTCCCCACACTGAGGATGAGATGCAAGTCATGAGAGAAATACTAGCTGGCGATGGATATAAAGCAGATATTATTGAGAAAGCATTTACTACATTTATAAAAATAGTTGAAAGCGGTAATCAACCAAGTAAACATTATCAGCAAAGTAATCAAAATAATCAAAGCAGTAATATGCAAAACCCTCAAGGAGTGCAAAACCAGAATCAACCACCCCAAGTAAATTAAAATAACAAAAAGCAAAGGAAATAAAATGATTATCTTAGGAATTGAATCAACTGCCCATACATTTGGAATAGGAATAATTAAGGCAACAAAGAGTAAATGTACTATCCTTGCAAACGTACGAGCAAATTTTACAACAGAAGAAGGAGGTATGATTCCAAGTAAAGTTGCACAACATCATATTGATGTAAGTGATAAAACCTTGCAAGAAGCACTAAGTACTGCAAAAATAAATCTTAAGAAAATCGACCTTATTGCATACTCACAATCACCAGGAATTGGACACTGCCTTCGCATTGGTGCCGTGTTTGCACGTACACTTGCACAAAAACTAAAAAAACCAATCATTGGAGTAAACCACTGCATTGCCCATCTTGAAATAGGCAGAATTATGACAAAAGCGAAAGACCCAGTATTATTATATGTATCAGGAGCAAATACTCAAATTATTGCATATGAAGGAAAACGATACAGAATAATTGGAGAGACATTAGATGGAGGGATTGGAAATTTCTTAGACAGCTTTGCACGCGAATTAAAGCTGGGATTTCCTGGTGGTCCCAAAATAGAGGCTCTTGCAAAAAAAAGTAAAAACTACATAGAACTTCCTTATGCAGTAAAAGGTATGGATTTAACATTCTCAGGAATACTCACACAACTTAAAAGAAAAAATGCAGAAGGAACATACACAAAAGAAGATCTTTGTTACTCAGCACAAGAAACTGTCTTCGCTATGGTTATAGAGGTAGCCGAAAGAGCAATGGCTCACTGCAATAAAAAAGAATTATTACTTGGGGGAGGAGTTGCCTGTAACAAACAATTACAAAGAATGGCACAAAAAATGTGTAAAGAGCGAAATGCAAAATGTTACATGGTAGAAAACCAACTTAATGTAGATAATGGGGTCATGATTGCATGGCTTGGTTTTGAAATGTATCGCATAAAAAAACGTGGAACACCCCTCTCAAAGGCAGACATACAGCCTTATGTTCGCACTGACGAAGTCAAAGTTTTCTGGAGATAAGTAATTACATTATTAGTAATACATACCAAAAAAATCAATTTATTCTCTCGCTTCTTTAAACCCTGCAGCAACAAGTAAAGGAAAAACAATACTTGCATCAGAGATAATTTTAACATGAGGTGCATCTGGTTTTAGTTTAGCCCACGTAATTGCTTCAGAGGGATTTGCACCTGAATCAGATGCATCCTCGCCATCATGAGTATTGACAAAAACAGCAAAATCACAACCCTCCCTAAAAATCTGTGCATTAAGTGCATAATGTTTAGCACTTCCGCCTCCAAGTGCAACAATTCCCGTTCGATGTGCGTTTAATGCAAGATTCACTATCAAGTCCATATCTTGTGCAATATCTACAAAAAAGTCTTTCTTTTTTTGTCTATGAAAGTAAATAATATCACCTATTGACCCATCAGTAAATGCAGGAGAAAAAACTGGAATATCGTTCTTCGCAGCCCAGTATAAAATTGAATCCTCATAATTTTCAAGCTTTGCAGTATACAATCCCATTGCGCGAGTAATATCAGTTACAGAAGGAGGAGTATCAGAATCCCCACATTCATCTAAAATAGTGTGAAATGCTTTTTCAAAATATGCATAAAAATCATTAGTAACAAAAATATTTCCAATTCGATTAACACCACTCTCAAAAAGATGTTTCCCATTCGTCGAAAAGTTACCAAGCCTAAAGCTTCCAAAACACTTCAAGAAATCTTCTTCAATACCGCCTGCTGGCGTTATAAGTGCATGAACAAGCTTATGCTTAACTAAATAACATAATGCTTCACGAACACCTGAACTCACCATATTTGAAGTATATGAAAGAAAAATAGTTGCATTCTCTCTTCTCATTGCTTTAAGTATTTCAACTCCGCTTGCGAGGTGAGATGCTTGAATACCTGTAGTGCCATAGGCCTTTATAAAATCAACAAGATCAAATGCCTTCTCGTAGTTATATCCTTTAATTGAAGGCAATTTACTTAAATTCGCTGTTTCAGAGGGTATATACCCTTCCTTGTTTTGCCGAGTCATACAAACTAAAATAAAGAAGTATTTTTAAAACTGTTTATTTCAAACAGGCTTTCAGTCAAGAATAGCATATTCTTAAATAACAAAAATCCGACTCTCGAATGTTCGTCCCGATAAACGAAGTTTAGCGCACTAAAACGTATGTTTTGTGTGCAAAAGCAAAGCTTTTAGCATGCCAAACTACGTTTGTGCATATCCCCTACCTAAAGGTAGGGGTTTTACGGACTCACTATTGAGTCGGATTTTTGGAACGAATAAATCTTTGATTTATTGTTCAAATAATCTTCGATTATTTTGAATTGAAAATCTCGCACTAAAGTGAGGGGTATTTGAATCCCCATTCAAACGCACAGAAATAGATTATTTCTGGCGTGCCAAAAATTAAAATTTTTGTGCATCTCGAATGCGAGATTTTC
>JBLKOW010000049.1:0-7795 GCA_047603135.1 Candidatus Woesearchaeota archaeon
TTTGATGAAACTAAAGATAGTATTGTTGATAATATGAGGGCATTTGGATGGGATCTTGAGAGACTTGAAAAAGAATCTCGAGTAATCATCGTTGAGTATTCTCCTCAACAGTTAATGAAAATTTTAACTGATGGTGGAGGTCTTCTTGATAATTTGATGAGTAAGTATGGTGCACGGAGAATTGTCGTTGACTCTGTTTCAACTTTTTTAATGTTGAATTCAACAGAGTTTGGTCGTCGTGAACTTTTAATGAGTTTTTTTAGAATGCTTTCTAAATGGGATGTAACTACGGTGATGATTAATGAACAAACCCCTATTTCTGGAGATGAAATTGGGAAGGCTACCATTCCAGTTAATTTTGAATGTGATTCTATTGTGCAGTTATACTATACTCATCATGACCTTGCAAAAAGCCGTATCCGGTATATTGAAGTATTTAAGATGCGTGGAACGAATCATGTTACTAAAGCAATTCCTTTTAAAATTGATAGTAGAGGAATAGATATACAATTGTCGTGATACCTATGGAGCTATTTATTGTTTGGGGAACTATTACTGCATGGCTTTTTTCTGAGGTTCTTAAAGTTATTTTTGCATCATATCGTTGTGGTAAACTTGATTTTAAAGCATGTATTCGTTACGGAGGAATGCCTTCATCACATAGTGCGTTTGTAAGTTCTCTTGCAGTTTCTGTATATGTTGTGCAAGGTCTTTCTGCACTTTTTATTGTGTGTGTTGCGCTTGCTGTCCTTGTTGTTCGTGATATTATGGTTATACGCGGAACTATTGATTCTCTTATTTCAGAATTAAAGCTTACAAAGAAGATTCGCTTAATTACTCATACTCCAGTTGAGATTGGTGTGGGTTTGGGCATTGGAATAATAGTTCCTTTGCTTCTTTTATTGTTTTTTTAGAACTAATTACTTTTTACGGTTGTGCAGTCTTAATTTATTGGTTATTTTTAATTTATTGACATTTCTTAATTATTAGTTTTTTACGTTGTCAATCTTTTTTTGTTCTTATAGAAGTACTGCACTTATAGTATAAAATAGAGTAAATACTGTCATCATGCGTATGAATACGTCATATCTTTTTTTATGTATGAGTACACTTAAAACCATTCCTCCTGTAAATGTAATGATAGCAGGTAAAAGTATGGAGTTAATTGGCATTGTTCCGAGAAAAAATCCAAATAAAGTGTACACAATATAACAGTTGTTGTTATGAAGCGTATGCGTGTGATATTTATACATATAAAATAAAAGAATTCCTATCGCGAGTATTGTTATCGTTATATTTTGTGAGAATACTGCAATAGTAATGTGAAATAGTATAAATGATATACTTAATGTATTTATGAGATACTTTGTTCCTGGTTTAAATTCCTCAGGAGCTATTTTATAGAGCATTCTTCCTGCTAGTAGCGAGCTAAACGCAATGAAAATAATTGTTAGATGAGGAATAATTGCTATCATTTATTCACTTTTCTTATTTCTTTTTTATCATGCATGTACGGCTGCAGTACTTTTGGAATGGAAATGCTTCCATCTTTGTTCTGACAATTTTCAAGGATGGCAACCATAGCGCGTGATGTTGCAATTGCAGTATTGTTTAATGTGTGTGCATAATACTTTTCTTTACCATTTGTTATTTTTATATTGAGTCTGCGAGCTTGTGCACTTTCCATATTGGTACAAGAAGTAACCTCAAAATAATCTTTTTTTCGTGGTGACCATACCTCAAGATCAGCAGATTTTGCTTTTAAGTCTGCAAGATCACCAGAACAGCATTCGATTTCTCTGAAAGGTATTTCTAATTGTTTGAATATTTCTTTACTATGATTAAGCATTTCTTCATATAGTGCATATGATTGTTCAGGTTCACAAATAACTACCATCTCTTGTTTGCTGAATTGATGTGTTCTATATAATCCTTTTTCATCAATTCCATGACTACCAATTTCTTTTCTAAAACATGCAGAAAATCCGGTTATTTTGATGGGAAGGTTTTGTTTAGGAAGGGTTTTGTTTATGAACATTCCAATTAATGGATGTTCACTTGTTGCGATTAAGAATAAATCTTCTCCTTCTATTTTGTAGGACATGGCTTCTATTTCTTCAGATGAATATACTCCGCGCAAGACATTTTCTCTAATCATGAGTGGTGGTTCAACATATTCATATCCTTGTTTTATCATGTAGTCACGTGCGAAATTAATTAAAGCAGTATTAAGAAGGGCTAGGTCTCCTTTTAGATAAAAAAATCCATTTCCTGATGTGGCTGCT
Organism: Candidatus Woesearchaeota archaeon; assembly: GCA_047603135.1. Taxonomy (GTDB): domain Archaea; phylum Nanobdellota; class Nanobdellia; order Woesearchaeales; family JACJVV01; genus JACJVV01. The sequence continues at coordinate 2,286 of JBLKOW010000049.1, forward strand.
GAAGTTTCAAAGTCAGCAATATCAAGCTCTTCAGCAATTTCTGCGTGACTTTTTAATTCAAAGTCAAAGTTTTTTGGTTTTCCGTATTTTTCACGGACTACGTTTTGGCTTGAGTCTTTTCCAATAGGAACACTTTCATGAATTATGTTTGGAAGTGTTGTTAGAATTTTGTGGATGTCATCAGTAAGTGTGTTTCGTTCAGTTTCAATTTCATTTAGCCTAGCAGGAATTTTCTTTGCTTTTGCTAACAATGTTTGTGTATCTCCTCCTTGTTTTTTCAGAGTATTAATCTCAGCAGAAATTTTATTTCGTTCTGCACGTAAACTCTCAGATTCTTTTTGTAGTTCTCTATATTGATTATCCTTAGTAAGAAGCTCATCTACTAATGGGATTTTCTCGTCTTGGAATTTCTTTTTTATATTTTCTTTGACTTTGTCAGGATGTTCTCGTATAAATTTGATATCAAGCATCTTTTCACCAATAGTTTTGATTAGAGTTTCCTTAATAAAGCTTTTGGAGTTTTATCAGGTGTGTTTTGAAAAAGTATATGTAATTTATATAAAAAGCCTTTCAACCCAGTTCGTAAATCTTCTTGTATAAATGGCTATTCTTTGTAGAATTGTTACATCTGTTAGACTAACAGTAAAGTCGTGGCGAATAGCGTATCTATTACCTCGTTCATCTTCATATGGGATGTAGATGAACATCTCATTCTCACCAATATTTAAAATTGCACCTGTTAACGCAAGGTTAATCCGTGTTTGCTCCTCGATAGTTGGTATAATGAGGTCTTCTGCCATGCTTGTTCGTAATGAGAATTCAGGATTAAATAAGTGTATGTGGGCATTTTTTGGATGTGAAAGTGATTCTTTATCTAGAATGAAAGTGATGTTAAGATTATCTGTGTATGTTGCTTTTCTAGGTGCATGAAAATCATTTATGCTCAGAGCTGGTTTATCTAATACTTCCATAATAGTGACGGCTGTTTCTTGTTTATTCTCATGGTAAATACTAAATACGATGATTTCAGCCCCTGGATTTGTAACTGTATGACGATGTTGTGTTATATAGTGGTCATTTGCTTGTATGCTCATACGGTTGCATTGGTTGTTTAAACATATACTTACATTTCGTGCAATACTTTCACATGCATTATTAACTCTACACGATAATGTTGCTTGTTCTCCTACATAAAGGACATCTTCATTGTTTGCACTACACATGACTGATAAACATGATTCTTGGTCAGAAATTCTTTCAGTTTGTGCAATCGCTTGGAGTTCTTGACGCTGTAATTGGATTCCATATTCATCAACAGTATATGATGTTTGTACTTGTTTTGTTGCTAATGTTGAGGTTATTTCTACTGGTATAGTATATCTAAATCCTCTTTGTGCCGTTGGATCAGCTCGTGTAATCCAATGTATTTTTTTTGTTTCATAGGGTCTGAATATTATTTCTTTTTTATTTTCTCCAATGATATCTATCATGTTTACATTACTGAGGGTAAAGGAATGAGTAACGTAACTGTTGCGGTTGTTTGTTGCAGATAACGTTATAAGATTATATGAACCAATGCCGATATGATTTGAAAAGGTTTCAACTTCCATGCTGATTTGCTCATCGACAGTTCCTATTGGATTATAGAGTGTAGTTTTTGTTATTAGTGGCTTTATATCAATTGATGAACCACGCTCTACCCATTGATATAAAGAACTGTCTGCTGTTGCATCATCTGCGTGTCCAAATACGATATGTGTGGCATCCACAAATCCATATTGGCTATATGTGATATCAAAAGGAACCCATCCAACTGAAGGGAAATACACTTCTGCCCATCCATGCGGACCCCAGTTATTCTCCACGTAGTCAACTGAAGTGTATGCAAGACCAGATATAAAACGTGCAGGAATTCCTGATGCGCGAAGTAAACCAATAAAAAGATTTGTTATTTCATCACATACACCATATCTATTTTCTAGTACCCAAGATGAATTAAAAGATGCTTGCTCAGTTTGTGTAGTTAAGTTATATTCAACATTTTCATTTACCCATAATGCAATGTTCATGACTGCTCGATATAGATTTGTTTCTCGTGCTGTTAATTCTTGTGCTTTTTGAATAACAGTAGGATGATTTGAGTCGATGGTTGCGCTTGGGAGAATATAGTGACGAACTTCACTAGGGATATTTTGGATTGGGTAAGGAAGTGTAGGAATATTTTGTAATTCTGTTGTTGTTCTAACTTCTGATCGAATACCATATTGTATTCTTTCTTGGGCTGGATGTCTAAAAAGAAAATTGAGAAGTGTTTCTTCATGTGATCGTGTTGCGCGTGATGGAAATGTTTCGCTTTGTATGATTTTTTGATCTCCTGTTTCTCGTGGGAAGAATCTAATACTGACATTAAAGAAATCTACGCTTTGAGGATTTGAGAATATAGTTTCTCCTAAAACCTCTACTTCAGCATGAATTCCTTCACTTTGTAAATTCCAATTTTTTCCGTATCGTTGCTCATAAATTGTTGTTGCACTAGCTAATGAAATATTTAGTAGCATTATACATATCAATGTATAGCAATAATAGGATTTTAGCATTGTGTTATTTTTTGTTTGCTTGCGATATGATCGCAAGAAATTCTTCACGACTTTTTGCAAGACTTACTGTTCGTGCAAGATGTTTTAGATGGAGTACTTCTTTAATCCAAGAGGCAAAGTCATTTCTGTCATGTGTAACGTGTTCATAGTATATGTGTTCAGGGGAATTTTTAATGAATGTTTCTAATTCTTTTAATGAATGTATAGCGGTTCCTTCACTAAACCAAAATGCTTTTTCTGGATGTGCTTTTTTTTGGTGCTTTTTAGTATTAATTTTTCTTTCTTGTCTTCGCGTAATAAGGTTTTTTCCTAATCCTAATAAATAGTTGTCGAGCTTTGTTTTTTTAGGCAGTGTTGGATGATTAAAGACTTTAATGATATCTATTGCATCTAAAGATTTGAAGAAAGGTTTGCTGTTTTCTTTTTGTCGTTGAATTTCTTTAGAAGGAAAAGCAAAGTTTAAAATTGATTCTTGATTAATATGTTGCTGGTGTTTTACTTGTTCGAGATCGTTTTCAATAATTGATTGTATTCCTTGTTGTGCATTTTTTATTGGTGAAGGAACGTGGTGTGGAATGATACCTGTTTGGAGGATTTCGTAGCGCAGTGTTCTTACTTCTTTTTCAAGTGCATCTAATCGTTTAATTATCTCATAAGAATTGTCTTTTGTAGTATTTTCTTTGACTAATTTTTGCACTTCCATCACCTAGGTATTCTATATGACTTTTGTTTATATAGTTTTTGGAAAGATTTTGTTGTTATTCTATATTGAGTTTAGTAATAAAATTAAGAATACTTACATTATCATTATTGAAAATCTCGCATTCGAGATTTGAATGGGGATCTGAATACCCCATCCTTTAGGGTGAGATTTTCAATTCCAAAAATCCGACTCAATCGTGAGTCCGTAATACCCCAACATTTATGTTGGGGATAGGACGAACAACCGAGAGTCGGATTTTTGTTATTTGCCATGTGGTTAAAATTTTGATGTAACTTATATTCGCGTGTTACTTTAATTTTACAAGGTATGGTGGTATTTTTTTATTGAAAACCACAATAAGCTTTATAAACTAATTACCTTTCGCATTTTATAGCGGAGTGGAGCAGCCAGGAGTGCTCGTAGGGCTCATAACCCTGAGGTCGAAGGTTCAAATCCTTTCTCCGCTACTTTTTTTCTTACGTTACTTTTTTAAAGATAGTCTTTTTGGATAAGTGTATGCCACTTCGAAAAGAAATTTTAAATGTTGCGAGTCGTTTAATTGAATTTGAGTCTGTGACAGGAAATATGGATCAAATTTCTGCATGTATCGATTATATTAAAAATTATTTTGCACATACTTCTGTTTCTATTGCTGAACATTGTTTTAAAGGTCATCCAGCGTTGTTTATTAGTTTTAATGGTAAGAAAAATCAAGATGTTATTTTGAACGGTCATATTGATGTTGTTGAAGGTCATTCTACACAGTTTCATCCTTTTATAGAGGATGGAAAACTATATGGTCGTGGTTCTAATGATATGAAAAGCTCTGTAGCAGTATTTATGGTATTAATGAAAGAACTTGCTTCTCAAAAAGATCCACCAAAGGTAGGTCTTATGATTGTTTCTGATGAGGAATCAACAGGGAATGGAACTAAGATGATGGTACGTGCGGGATATCGAAGTAAGTTTGTGCTTTGTGGTGAGCCTACTCGTCTTCGTATTGAAACAAAACATAAAGGTACATTAGTAGTTAGAGTAACGGCATATGGAAGTCATTCACATGGTTCAAGGCCTTGGCAAGGAGTTAATGCGATTGATAAGTTAATTCGTCAGTATCGTAAATTACTTGCAGAAGTGCCTCAGGCAACAACTTCGCGAAAATGGCTCCCAACTATAAATCCCTCTGGGATTCATGCTGAAGGGCCTTTTAATGTTACTCCTGCAAAAGCAGTGATGGTTTTAGATATTCGCACGACTGAAGATTTTACTAATAGAAAAATGAAGGCTTTATTGAAATCAGTCGGAATGAAATATTCAGTTATTGTTGAGGGAGGTATGCTCCTTAATCCAATTAAATCTAAACCAATTCGATTGCTTCGTAAAATAACTCATAAACAGTTAGGAAAAAAACATCCTTATGTAAAATCATGTGGTTCATCTGATATGAAATTTTTCTCTGATAAAGGAATTACTGCAGTTAATTTTGGTCCTTTTGGAAAAAATCATCACAAATCTAATGAATATGTTGAAGTTGGTTCATTACTTCCTTATTATTCTATCGTGCACGATTTTGTGCATCAGTGTCAACCGTATTTATAATTATTTCTTAAAGATGAACGTAATAAGTCATCTTATACGGTGAAGTTATGTATTTTTTTGATAAGAAATACAGCCTCAATGGGAAAACTAGACTTTTTACTTCTTAAAGATTTTATCCATGTAAGGGTTTAGATATTCTTTGACGTAAGGTCCCAGTAAGAAACCTAACACTGGTGATGCTATAACAAGAATTGTAAATAATGCTTTAATAAAGAAGCTTACTCCTCTTCCATTCATGTACATAAGTAACATGCCAAGTATAATGATTGCTATTGAAACGCTAGCAGGTATAATTGCCCAGTCTTTATTTTCTGTAAAGAATGTTTTAAGATGTTGGAAGTCCATATGCTTTTATGAGTCTTGAGCTATATAAATGTTTTGAGAATTGGTATTCATTTTTTGTTTTCGATGGTGTTTATGAAAAATATTTATAAAACAATGAGGTTTTGCCTTTTCTATTGCCCATATCGCATAACCTGGTATTGCGCTGGCCTTGAGAGCCAGTTTCCTCACGGATATCCCGGTTCAAATCCGGGTGTGGGCGTTAGCACACACAGGCACTGAACTCAGTTCATGTTGCCGGATGTGGGCGTATTTTCGTATTCTTGTAG
>JBLKOW010000050.1:0-7728 GCA_047603135.1 Candidatus Woesearchaeota archaeon
ATGAGACGAAAAGTAGTACGTCAAGGAGATAATGCTCTTACTGTAACTCTTCCTGCTCAGTGGACAAAAGAACATAATGTCCGTGCAGGAGATGAAATTGAGATAGTGAAAAAGGGTACAGTTTTAGAGATGTATCCTCTTACACAAAAACGAAATAAAACAACCACTATAACAGTGACTGGAGCAGGAAGTGCAGTAAAACGTATGGTGACTGCAACTTTTAAGGCAGGATTTGATGAGATAATTATTCGGTTTAGTACAAGTGAGGAACTAGCTGAGATTGAAACTGCTATAGAAAAAGAATTTGTCGGCTTTGAAATTTTAGAAGTACATTCTAACTATATCCATTTGAAAAAGATTGCTAGTATACAAGGAACAGAGTTTGATGCTTTATTTAGAAAGATATGGCAATCATTGCTAACGATTGCTGAAGATACTTCTCAAGAAATAGGTAAAAATAAAGACTCATTAAAATTAATTGCGATGCGCGATAAAAATATAAATAAATTAACTAATGTTTGTCGACGTGCAATTAATGAACAAACTTTAGGGTCTAGTTATGCATTAGGTCCATTATATTTGATTTGTGAAAGTCTTGAGAAAATAGGAGATGTATATCGCGATATTTGTCTTTTTGATTGTAAAATTGAAAAAGAAATGAAGAAACAATTAAACACAGTAACATTTTTTTTGCGTAAAACATATGATTTATATTATAATTTTAGTACTACTTCGTATAAAGCATATTGTGAAGAATATCACATAATTAAACATGCACTAAAAAAAATAAGTTTTACGTCCAAGAACAAAGATTATTATATTTTTATAAATCAGATTTTATCACTAACATTTGATTTAAATGGCTCTATTGCAGTGTATCATTTCAACAAAGATACTACTTCCAAGTGATTAATACCGTAACATTTATAAGTGCATACATTTCTAATTCTTTGATGAACTATGAAAGATGTACATACAGCATTACCTTTGAGTCTTGATGAGCTTTTAATAGATCGGAGACTGTATGATGTTCATACACCGGAAAAAGTATTCTTACCTCATGATTTTGATGATAATGTAAATTTGTTTAATTTTGATGAAACTGTAGCGTATAATGACTTATCTAAAAATACGAATACTATTTTTAATGCATCATTTCCGCGATATACTATTCATTTTACTGGTTTAACCCCTCTTGCAAATGATGATGAGATTTCTCACATATTTACTGAAATACTAAAATCTCTATGGGATGGTGGTGCTATTTCTTCAGAACAGTATAAAGAACTTTTGCGAGAAGGTACTCATACATATGAACAAGGTGATATGCGTCTTGCGAGTCATTCAGTGTATCGCGCTTCAGTGCGTGATGAATTAACAGGGAAGACAACTGATGTTGCATTAAAGTTAGGAGATAGCTCAGATGAGGCACGACAGCTTGAAGTTTGGGCTTCTAATCCCTTAATTAATGTACCTCAAGTTATTTCATCAGGAACATTTAATGGTACAAATGATACGTATATAATGACAAAATATATTCATGGGACTGACCTTATTGATTTACTTGAAACTAAAAAAGCTATGCCACTTATTTCACAATCATTAACACAATTAGTAACTATGCAATCGATGAGTGACCGTTTTGATGTAATCGTACGAGATGATCCTGATCATTTTATTTCATATATGCAATCAACGTTTTGTGAACAGTTCTTGAAAATTTCAGGGGAGTGGCTAACTGATAAACAAACGCGTCAGTTTACTAAGCTAAGTGAAAAAGCAAGTACTCAATATAGTGTTATTGGTTCCCGTATGGCACGACAAGCTGATAAGTATCAAACTGTACATATTGATTATTCTCCTATGAATCTTCGTGAATCAAATGGTACCATATCTATGCTTGATGCAGGTGTGCGTGAAAAACATTCACCGTATGTTGCGTTTATTAACCTTACTGAATTTGGAAGAAAAAATGTTGATGATAAAGGAAAAAATGCAGAATATCTTAATGATGCAGAGAAAGAAAGATTGTTTAAGCAGATGCAGTTAGAACGCGCTTACACTATTACGAATGATGAGAATATTCGCTCGCTTATTGATTTATCTGAAGGTATGAAAAATATCTCAGATGAAATGTATCACTCAATACTTACACAAGCCGGAATTAATCATACTGAAGAATTAGTTGAAATGCATTATGCTGGTGTGCATCGTCATTTAGCTTTGACAGGATATGGTTCTCGTGATATTGCGAATGGTGATAATCCTATAAATGAATTTAATCGTCAGAAATATCATATGCGTATAGCTGTTAAACATCTTAAAGAAATTATGCGCTATGATACAACGCTTTCGCGCGTAGAAAGAAAAGAACTTAAACAACTCTATAAAACATTAAATGGTATGAATAAAATAATAATGAATCAAAATATACCAGAAAGTGAGCTTAGTGATTTACTTGGCGATGCTATACCTTTCCAAATTAATGATAGGGCTTCTCAGTATAATGCTTATAGTTTGCAAGATAGATTGGTTGCATAGTTTTTATTAAATTTCTAGCTTAAATTCTTATATTTATTATTATGTTTTGGTATAATTGGTTGTTACAATTTATTTTCACTATTCTCAAACATGAAAAACTTTATATACCTCTTTATTGATTCTAGTTGTATGACAAAAAATGTAGATGAGAACGCTCAGGCGCCTGAAGTGGTGCATAATCAACCTTGTCCTATGTGTCAAAAAAAAACCTTGACATTAATGGAAGCTGAACGTGATGTTGCGTTTTTTGGAAAAGTTTTCGTATTTTCTATGAATTGTTCTTCATGTCATTTTCATAAGGCAGATGTAGAAACGGAGAAGGGTGGTAAACCAATTAAAGTTACATTTGATATTACTTCTGAGGAGGACATGAAAGTTCGTGTAATAAAGAGTTCAACAGCAACAATTAAACTTCCACGTATTACAAGTATTGAGCCAGGCCCTGCATCAAATGGGTATGTAACTAATATTGAAGGTATTTTTAATCGTGTAAAAAATCAGATCGAGAGTGTTCGTGACACTAGTGACGATAATGATGAGCGTAAGAAAGCAAAGAATTTGCTTAAAAAATTGCGTAAAATAATGTGGGGAGAGGAGAAATTAACTATTACTCTCGAAGACCCAGAAGGAAATTCTGCTATTGTTTCGGAGAAAGCTGTTGTTAAGTAAAGATTTTTGTTATTTCATAAATGCATCCAGATGAACCTGATTCTTTTCGTCTTGTAAGTCTTGCATGGTTATATTTGCTATGTTGAGAAGTGGTTTTATGGCAGGAAGTAAAATGAATTTAATGTAATAATTTGCATCATATGTTGCTGAGTTTGTTTTAGGGGTTGCTCGATTCATGAATGGTCCTTCACCCTCTTCAATAATATAATGAATTTTGTTTCCACGTTCAATCTCATTTCCATTTTCTTCTGCCTGCGTAATAAGGGTTTTTTGTACTGTATTATCAGCATAGTCATCTATTCTTTTTGTTAATTTAGTCTGGAGTATTAATTTTTCATTGGTAACTTTGTGTAGAGCGATTTCTAGTATTGCTTCTTTTACTTTATTAATTATTTTTTGTTTTGGTGCTTGATTGAGTAATTCTGTGGTTACTTGTGTTAGGATTTCTTGTATATATTTTGGGTATGTCTTTTTAAGTATATTATATTGTTCAATATTATTATCTGCAGTTAAAAGTGCATACCGTTTTCTTTCTAATTGAGGATCATCACGAGGAAGAAATATCCCGCACGGATATTGTGTGATTAAATCGAGATTTTTTGAATCAGGAATATTATCATTTAAACGTTTTTTAAATTCAGGCAATGTACCATCAATACTAATAAAAAGCTCTTCATAATTCCCATATATTACAGTATCTGTTTTATTTATTTGTAAAATAAGACAATTAATCTCTTCGCGCGCGTGTGAGTGTACTAAACCTGTCAGTTCATTTGAATGAAGTCTACTATAACTACTGGTGATATATTTATATATTCCTTTATGAATTTGAAGAAGAATATTTTTTCTCCGTTCAAGATGAATGCTTGATGTTTTAGTCATTGCGGTTGTAATTCGCTCAATTCTTCCCGAAGTGTCTTCAATAATTAGTGGAAGAATACCTTCAGATTTTGGTTGCTCACATGAAATTATGTCTGGTGAAATATTATGTTTCAGTATTATTTGAGGATATAGATGCAATAATGAAAGTTTAACAATATTTTCATAAAGTCCTGGTACTGTGTCCATGATGTTTGGTGTTTGTGGCTGATTAGTTTCTTCATTTCGTGGTCGGTTTGGAACAATGTGTCCTTCCTGAATACATCTTTTTATAATAATCCATTCAATGATTGATGTAACTGATAAATTAAGTAAATCAGCAATTCTAAGTCCAACTAAATTAAATAATTCAAACAATGAGGTGCAGAGTGAACTAAATGCTTGAAAGTTTATTTCGGTTTTTTTCCTAATTATATGCATAATTGCTTCATCTTCTGATTCTTCAGTCATGCTTAAAACGTGAGCAGTATTTGTGATGAATGTGTATGCGTCTTTGAGTTCTTTATCAGCAATAGAAAGTGAGACGAAGTTATTAATTACGCGTGAGATAAATACTTCATTTATGCCGATTGTTCGAATGCGTCCAGAACTTTTGTTAATAAAAGGTTCAGTTCCATCAATATTAATATTCATATGGATTTTGTATTTTCGTGCGCGCTCAATTATTTCTTTGAGTCCAAATGATGGTTGTTCAAAGAGGATAACATCAGGTCGTTTATCAATTACCACACGTTTAAATGTTTGTAATAATTCTTCTTCACTTGAAACAATTTTTGTGCTTTTTGAGGTTGTATGCTTCCAACTAATAGTGGTTGTTCCACTTGCTGTGGTATAGCTAATGGCTGATAGCGGAGCATTTTCTTCATCTTCCAAATGTGCACAACTAACTGCCATAATACTTGGCTCAGTTGAGGAAATATTTGTATGTAAAAAGCGTATTAATTGTGTTCCTTTTGTTGGGTCTTCAGATACTTCTGCTTCAAATAGATTGAATGGTACGATTTTTTTGTCGAAAAGATATCTACGTGTTAGTGATAGATCGTCTTCAAATATTGCTATAGTCATACTCCAAGATGTAATTGTATTACATAGTTCTGCAATATACTCTGGTTTTTTCACATAAACTTTGATAAGGTCTTGCTGAGTGCAATTAAGTTTTTTTGGTGTTATTTCGGTGCCAGTTACTACTTTTTCATCATTGATGGTGAGTTTCGCTATTTTTGTTTGTAATTCAACCATACTAATATTATTTCGTGCAAGAATATAGAAGTATGGTCGATAATAGTCTCTCATAGTGAAAATTTGTCCAGACTCATTTCTACAAATAAGATGGACATACAGCTTTTCATCTGTGACATACTTTAAGTCGACAAGATATCCTCTAACGCGTTTCATAGGTCGTATATTATGTTTATCTATTTAACATTTTTGCTATTGGTGAATGAATAAATGTCTGATGAGGAAAATGCATAATATGACTCTGCACCTATGATAACATGATCAAGTAGTTTTATGCGTAGAAGTTCACCTATTTTCATTAATTCTTCTGTTATATGAGTATCTTCGGGAGATGGTGTGGGATCGCCAGAGGGATGATTATGAACAGTGATAATGCTGTGGGCTGCTTGTCTTATTGCTTCGCGAAAAACCTCACGCGGGTGAACTAATGAAGCATTTAATGTGCCTACAGATATTAACACTTTACCAATTACTCTGTTTTTTGTATCAAGAAGTACTGTGTAGAAGTGCTCTTGTTTTTTAGTGCTTAATTCATCAACAAACATTTCAAAGATTTGTTTAGGTTCATGAATGATGTGTATATAACCGCCTCGCTTTTCACGGTTATATCTTTTGAATAGTTCACCGAGCGCAACAATTTTATACCCTGTATAAAAGTCTTTTGTAATTTGAAGTGCTTCTTGAACTGATATTTCACTCAGTGCTGTAAGCTTGATTTCTGATTGTGAACTACTCATTATTCTTTCAAGAAATTGTGGTGGTTCTTTTTTATTTTTTATTTGATATTCTTGGTCTTGGTGTAAAACTATTTGTAATAGTTCATCGTTATGCATTGAATGAGCTCCAAATTTTTTTAGTTTTATGAATGGTTGTGCAGTTTTTGCTATGTGCATACTTTTCTTTTATATTTCCTTTATTTATTCTTTATTTGTTGTTTTAACTGTAATTTTTAGGAGAGATGAAATGTTTTTCATTTTTTTGAAAGATTTTCAGTATTGATTTTTCAATTGAATATATTTTCTTTTTTCAAAATTATTTTTACTCTACTTTTCTAAATTTCTCAGGGTTTTGGGTCATTACAGAATAATGCTCCATAATGTATATAAACAGTATATTATTCTTTTATTGTATGTATGAAAAATCATTGTTTATATTTCGTCGAGATTTACGTACTCAGGATAATAATGGTTTAATTCAAGCTTTGCGTATGTCTAAAGTTGTTCTTCCTTGTTTTATTTTTGATGAGCGACAAATTGGAAATCATCCTTACAGAAGTGTTCCAGCATTTCAGTTTATGATTGAGTCTCTTGAAGATTTGGAAAATGATTTAAAAAAGCGCAAAGCAACGCTATTTTTCTTTAAAGGAATTTCTGAGAAAGTTATTGAAAGATTGCTTAAGACTGAAAACATTTCTGCAGTATTTTGTAATGCTGATTATACTCCTTTTAGTAAGGAGCGAGATATGGCGATTGCCGATGTATGTAAGGCACATAATGTATCATTTCATACATATGATGATTGTTTAATCCTTCAGCCAGAGAAAACACTTAAGCCAGATGGAACTCCTTATACAGTCTTTACACCGTTTTATAAGCGTGCAGTTAAGGAAAAAGTAGCTGAGCCTGTAAAAAATGACTATATAAATTATACTTCATCATGTACATGGAAAGATGCTTTTGTTACACTCAAAGAAATTCTTCCTTTGCGTAAAAAGTATGCAGTGAAAGGTGGAAGGGAAGAAGCACTTCGTGTTTTAGAAAACTCAAAAGCGTATATGAATTATAAGGAGGTACGTGATTTTCCCTCACGTGATGCCACTACAAAATTATCTGCTCACCATAAATTTGGCACCGTTTCGATGAGAGAATCATATCATGCTATTGCAAAAAATTGTGGTACATTTCACACACTTATTCAAGAATTATTTTGGCATGATTTTTTCACTCTAATAGGTATGCGTTTCCCTCATGTGTATCATAAATCATTTCATGAGAAATATGATAAACTTAAGTGGGAAGCTAATGATGCTTATTTTAAGGCATGGTGCGAAGGTAAAACAGGATTTCCTATTGTGGACGCTGGTATGCGTCAATTAAATGAAAATGGATATATGCACAACCGTGTACGAATGATTGTTGCATCATTTTTGACCAAAGATTTGCTTGTTGATTGGCGAAAGGGTGAGCGGTATTTTGCACAAAAATTAATTGATTATGATCCTGCAGTAAATAATGGAAATTGGCAGTGGGCAGCATCCACTGGATGCGATGCACAGCCTTATTTTAGAATCTTTAATCCTTGGCTTCAACAACAACGTTTTGACAAGTCTTGCGAATATATTAAACGCTGGGTTCCTGAATTGCGTGATATTTTGCCAGAGGTCATTCATGAAATATATGA
>JBLKOW010000051.1:0-7664 GCA_047603135.1 Candidatus Woesearchaeota archaeon
TTCAACTGGTGATGAAACAAATGGTGGTTCAACAGGTGGTTCAACAGGTGGTTCAACAGGTGGTTCGTCTGGTGGTGGAGGCGGTGGTGGCAGTAGTCCTCAGCGTCAGTACCCTGACCATTGTTATAATGGCATTCGCGATGTATGGCGTGGTGAAACTGGTATTGACTGTGGTGGTCCATGTGCTCCGTGTGAAACAGAAGATCGCGGTCCATCCATCCATATTCCTGTAGTAGGCAGAACAGTAACTGATCCAGAACCAACTCCTCCAGTGCAGCCAGATACTCCTCCTGAGGAACCAGTAAGACAAGACCCTCCGGTACAGTACATCACACCTGACCAAGTTCCATGGTGGTTAATTGTCTTAATCTTAGTTTTAGTTATTTTAGCAGTAGCTGCATTCCTTGGTTTACTTATTGGTAAAAATAATAAGAAACAAGAAGAGTTGCTTGCTAAAGAACAAGCTCTTGAACAAAAATTAGAAAAAGATGAAGCACAACTTGCCAAACTTGCAAGTGGTCACTCTATTGCTGATTCTGCACGTGCAGGATTATATGCAAAACAACCTATCCAAAATAGAGGACCTATTTCTGATTCAATTATTAATCTTGAAAAATATATCATTGCAAGCCTTGATGCAGGCTTTAAACCTTCACGCATTAAGCAAACCATTCTTGACTCTGGTTGGGATGCATCTGTTGTTGAAGTAGTAGTCAATAAAATCATGTTATCAGCTGATAAGCTAGAAGAAGTTGAGCGCTACATTGCTTCACAAATGGAAAAGAAAGTACCTGACAAAGTTATTGCAGATACGCTCATGAAAGCGCACTGGTCATCTGAAATTGTCGATTTAATAATCAAAAATGTGCATAAAATTACACAAGATGTTGAGCAATTACATCAATACATTGAACTACAATTACTGCAAGGTAAATCGCTTGATGAAGTTCATCAAATCCTTGTCAGTATTGGGTGGAATGAACACTACATTGAGAAAGTGTTTCGTAAATATCAAAATGAGGCATGAATAGAGAATGAAAAAATATCCTAAATCAATTATGTGCGATGACCGTGGCCAGTTAGTCATCCCTAAAGACATTCGAAATGATGTTGGGGTGAATGAGGGCACTGGTTTCTTGCTGTATGTGCTAACAGATGAAGGAATATTGCTCAAGAAAATTGATTCACCTCCGCTTGACACGCACATAACCATCCTTGATGAATTAGAACAAAAAGCGGATAAACTTAATATTAATCCTAAAAATTTGAAGAAATCAATACAGGAGTATGAAAAAGTAAAAGAGGGTAATTTAGAGTTAATTTAATCTGATTTTCAGAATAAATTTCATAAAAAAAGAAGAATGGCTCTAGCTATAGCTATAAAAAACATAATATAAGAAAAACAAATAAAAAAATCAGAACTAAATTCTGATTTTCAGAAAAATGAAAGTAGCACTAAACAACACAAAAAAGTATTTTATTAAGGACGATTCAAAAGATTATCATACTGAGTATGGCGCGCTAAAAAAAGAAGATTATGCTAAAGGCACTGCAGTAACTCCGCGTGGTATTTCATTTAGGATATTCCCTGCAGAATTTAGTGATAAATATGAGCGTATAAAACGTCAGGCTCAAATTATTACACGAAAAGATCTAGGGTGTATTATTACTGAGACGGGTATTGGAAAAAAGTCAATTGTTCTTGAGGCTGGCTCAGGAAGTGGTGCTTCATCGTGTCTTTTTGCAAACATCTGTAAAAAAGTAATAAGTTATGAAATTCGCGAAGATCATCAAAAAACGGCAAAAGCGAATGCTGAATATTTGGAAATAAAGAATATTACGTTTAAGCAGGGTGACATTCGCGAATCAATTAAAGAAAAGAATGTCGATGTAGTTCTTCTTGATATGCCTGATCCTTGGAATGCACTGCACTCTGTACAAAAAGCTCTTAAGCGTGGTGGATTCCTTGTAGTTTATTCTCCAACAATTCCGCAAGTAATGGATACAGTACAAAAGATTCAGAATGAGTTTAGTGATAGTTTTATTTTCCTAAAAACGCTTGAAACAATCCAGCGCCCCTGGGAGATGAATGAACGCAAAGTAAGACCTCAATCGTCGTATATAAACCACACTGCATTTTTAACATTCATTCGAAAAGTTTAAGAGAACAAATCTTCTTGTTTAGCTAATAATAGCACACATTATTTTATTTTGAAATGTTTTTTGTTCATTTCATAAAGTGCAACAATAAGCATAGATTCTGCCCAACCAAGTGGATTATTCTCGTTTGCTTTATTTGTGTTTGAGAAATATAATTCTGGCTCTCCCTTTTTCGTTAATGTTGCAATGGCTTTTTTCAAATACTCTTTTTCCTTCTTTTTCTTGCCAAGTATTCCATATATAATTGAAAGCCAAGATAATCCAAATGTCCACTCAGCTTCTTCGCTGTGCCCATCAGGATTTTTGTTATAGTAATGGTCATTCTTATATCTAATAACTCCTCTATTGCGTGCTAAATGGTATTCGACGTTAGTTAATATTGCTTCAGTTTGTTTTTGTGTTGTAACACGATATGGATAAATAAGTGATAGGAGCGACAAATCAACAAATTTACGCTCTGACTCACGTGGTAATAATTCTCGTAGTGCTTTTCTTCCTTTAATAATTAACATTTCAGGAATATCTAAATCAGTATTTTTCTTAAGCATTTTTAATCCAGCAACACAAGCGCCAACGCTTGATGCATGAATTTCTTCATCTTCTTCCCACATGCCGCTGTCACGGTCATGCCAAAATTCAACTGAACCTAAATAATAAACCAGTTTTTGAACGACCCGTTTATCGTTCTCATTTTCAAGAATAAATCCTTTTTTAACTCCTTCAAGTTCACCAATCTTAAATAAAATAGCTCCAATACTATCATTTTGCTTATTTCCCCAATCTTCCCAAAATTCTTCAAAAGTAATGGGATGAAATCGTGCATGGATATATTGGTGTTTATGTTGTGGCTTTTCTCGTATTGCCCAATCAATTTTAAATTCATGCTTTAAAAAAATATTCAGTAATGCTCGGTACGTTTTTTGCACAGTGTTCCAGTCCTGAATCATTTCAAAGGCTAAGCACTCGTAAAAATTATCACGAAGCCATGCTTTATCATATCCAGTAACAACTGTTTTACTTGATGCAGCAAACAAACCTGATGGATATTTTAATTTTGAGAGAATATCAAGGTGCTGGCTCATTAATTTTTTATAATTAAGCGGATAAACTTTTGCTTTTTTTGCGCCTTTTGCAGTACTTTTTGCTTTTTGTGTACCCTTTTGCTTTGTTTTTAGAGTATTTTTTTGAGCCATAAAGCTATTCTGGGGGAAATCCTATAAAAATGTTACTCTTAGATAGAATTTATTTCTATTTGATGTACAAAATACATATATATTTTACCCTCTATGAAATCTTTTTGATTTCAAAGAATAATTTCCGTAATTCTTCAAATAAATCATATTAAAACAACGCCTGATACTTTTTTTGGTGATACCATGAATCAAAAAAAAACTCAGCAAAAAATTCAAACTAATAAAATCTTAGAACAACATAATTATTCCACTAAAAATAAGCTAACTAATTTTCCTTTACACGCCAGTCTAAAAAGCTCACTGATGCGAAGGGCGAAACACACTACCTCTTTCTTTGATATCCCTCTGGCAGTGTGTTTCTCCTTCTTACTTTTTGTAATGATGGGAAGTGTTTCTGCAAGCGTAGTCATTAATCAAGTCCTATATTATCCCACTGGAACGTATACTGGGGGCGAAGCAGTAGAATTATACAACACTGCAGATATTCCTATCGACATTTCAGGTTTTAGACTTGACACAACCTCTCGTGAGGCAGACGTCACTATCCCAGCAGGTTCTATAATTCCAGCAAATGGTTTCTTCTTAATTGCTGATACGGGCTGGTCGGAAAAACGTGATAGCATTACGTATCCACTTGCAGACCATGAGCAAGCAATGACTCTGCGTTTAACAAATGGTGGAGTCGCATTAGTAGATACGCAAGGAATAGTTCGTGACGCAGTTGGCTGGGGTTCTGCAGAGGGTATTGGCGAGCCATTCTACCTTGGTGTTCCTGCAAATCCTGTTGAACGAGGATACTCGCTGATACGTATTAATTCAACGAACAGTAATGCAGATGATTTTAAACAATCGCTTCCTCGTTTTACAAACAGTCTTGGATTAACTTCACCGCCTGACATAACTCCTTTCACCATTAATCTTGAAGTAATCGATGCATATTCCTTTATTCGCAATATTTCACTTGCAACTGATATGCCAGATAGTATTGTTCTTTTTCCAGGAAAAGAGCGTGTTATTCCATTTTCATTTGATGTACATTACTCTGATGAACACACTGTTTTAGTACAATTTAATCATGACCATATTCAAACAACAATCACAAATAACTCATATCACGGTGAAATAACGCTCCCTCATTATACTACTCCAGGGAATTATTCATTAAATATTACTTTAGAGTATGATGAAGGAACTCTCTCGCGCACTATTCCACTGAATGTACTTCCTTTACTCTCGTTTGGAGTGTCGCTACCTTCAGTTACGTGTGAACTTGTACAAGGTTCATCGTGTACATTTATTGGTGATACAGATCCATTATCTGAAAATCCTACCATTATGAATTATGGTAATGTTGCACTTGATTTCAGTGTAAGTTCATCTCCTGAAGTGGTTGCTGGTACTGGAATACCTTCAGAAAACATCAAATATTCATTTAGCACTCAGCCTGAGACTGTGCTTCAAACTACTCCTCAATTACACAGTATTGGACTCTCTCCTGG
Source organism: Candidatus Woesearchaeota archaeon (assembly GCA_047603135.1). Lineage (GTDB taxonomy): Archaea > Nanobdellota > Nanobdellia > Woesearchaeales > JACJVV01 > JACJVV01. Next base: position 4,853 of record JBLKOW010000051.1, read on the forward strand.
AATTAATTCACTCCTTCCATTTTCACTGCAGATTACAGGTGAGGTTTCGGCAGGAAAGTATACAACTCAACTAATTATTGTGGGTGTGCCTCATGAATAACATAGTTACATGGTGCGTTTTAGTATGTGCACTATCCTTTCATATAGGAAATGCCTCAGCGATTACTTTTGGCATTTCCCCTAATAAAATCACTCTCGCGAATGAAGAAAAGATTGCACTCATAAACCCGAATAACCAAACAGTGCAATTCACTATTCATGGTTGTAATGAGTCAATAATTGAGATGCCTCGCAGTGGTTCTATTGCAGAAAATGATATACGCTTTATTACTATTCGTCGTCATCAATCTCATAGTGATGAAGTGCAGTGCACTGCAACAGTTATTTTTCATAATGGTGGGTATGCTACTGGTGCATCGCTTGAGATCATTTTGCCAGATAAGAACACTTTACCTTCTTTTGCGCAACCACTACCTGTGATAGAAGAATTTGATAAAAAGAAATCGTCAAGCATACCTATTTCAATAATTATTGCAGGGGTGCTTTTAATCATTGCACTTGTGATAATTAAATTTGTGTTATAGAAAAATGAGGAGACGGAGGGATTCGAACCCCCGAATGACCGCTCTGCAGGCGGTTGCCTTACCACTTGGCTACGTCTCCACGGCCTTGATGGGATTCGAACCCACGACCTACAGCTTGCCTCATTCTTTAGAAGGCTGCCGCGCTATCCAGACTGCGCTACAAGGCCAGGCCAATCAATACAGATGGCAGTTCATTTATAAAAATTGTCATATACGTAAATAATGAGAATAAAAAGCCTCTGATGGGATTTGCACCCACGACCTTGTGATTACAAGTCACACGCAATAGCTACTATGCTACAGAGGCATGATTTTTATTTTTTAAAAGTAAAAAGTCAGCTTTGCCCATTGAGGCGATATGTTTCCCATTTGGGGAACATATGTTTTCGCCGTGCAAGCAGACTTTTTACGCTCTTCTCTTTTGTCAACTTTTGAAAAAGTTGTGCAACAGAGGCATTATTAATGTATGTGATGAGCTTTACGCTTTTATCCAACACAAACACTACTATATGCGTGGTCAATACTTTATTTATAAGCATTTCTGCTAATGTTAATTAAAGAGACTAAAAAAACATCAATATCCTCTAATCTCTGCAGCATGGCTTGGTGTAGACATCTTAAGAACTTTTTTCATAGTATGGTGAAGGCGATACATTGCATAATATGCCATGTCTTCATATCCGCCTTCAATTTTCTTTTTCCAGACATAATTATGCAAAAAATTTTGCAGCTGAATTTCCATTGGCGACTGAAATTTATTATTAAAATCAAGCCATATCTCAAAACTAAAAAGTAATTCTAATCTTCCTTTAGCAAGGGTTTGTTTTTCTCCATCAACGAGCGCTTCGATTTCTTTTAATTCATATACATGTCCTTTAACACTGATCCAAATCTGTAAATATTCAGTATATTTTCTCCATCCTCTAAAGGTGAATTCTTGTTCGCTACCGTCAGGGCTTGGAACTTTGTGCTTAAATACTTGTTCATGAAATTCATATCCTTCTTCATTAAACCATGTTGCAATAGTAGAAATCAATTTATTATAATCAAATACTCCTACGTAATATATTCGAGGAATTAATACCTGTGGTAAATTATAATCTTTATTGGTTACCATTTTTCATCTAATATTTATATAAATGTAAATGCGCTTTTATCTCGCTGGTAAATGCATGAAAGTCTTTTGCAATTAATCCTTCATAATCTGTTGTAAACGGTTTAAATAAATATTTATCAAACAATATTCGAATGAAAAAAAAACCAGGTTTATTTTCCCATCGATGCTCAAAATCAGTTTCAAAATATGCGTCAAGTAAAAATTCAATCTTTCCTTGATTCAAATTACGTTTTATTCCTTCTTTTTCTACATGTACATCTTTAATATTAAAAAGTTTTATGTTAATATGAAGCACGCTTGTTGCATATTCGCTTAATTGTTTAATAAGTTCAAAACGTTGATTAATAGTTCTTCCATCTTTTTTGACAAATTCTCCCCCCACTATATCTTTTCGTGTATATCCATGGTGATTTTGAAAAGCTTCAATTGCAGTGTATAATTCCTGCACACTAAATAAACCTTCATAGACAATTTTCTTTTTATTGATAACTGGTGAGCGTTCTACCATTTTACTTCTTATGCATGTTTAAATATGCTTTAATTTGATACACTAACATTTTATAATCATCTAATGCTTCTGCACTATATTGTTTTGTGTAATCCTTAAAAAAATATTTGTCAAACAAAACTCTAATAACTGAAAATGTTCCTCCATCAGCCCATCTTTTTTCATAATCAGTTTCCATATATACATCAAACGTAAATAGGATTTTACCATGATGTGCGTGGACTTTCACACCATTCTTCTGTATTTCAACATCTTTTGATTCTTCTATTATAAGGCGTAATTTAATACGTGATTTTACATAATCAGTTAATTTTTTCCATGGTTCAAAAAGCAGTTCAATAAACCGTGCTCCATCATCACGGACAACTTCTGCATTTTTTAATTCACATTTATCATAACCTTTTTCTTCAAAATACTCATCAATCAATTTATAGAGATCTTGAATAACGAAAAGACCTTCATATTTTATTCGTTGTTTATCAACAAGATATGTACGCTGAGCACTTACTTTTTCAGCTGCATGTCCTTCAATAAGTGGATCTTGTAAATATTCTGGCATATCTCAACCACAAGAATAAGCATTTAAATAGTTTTTGAGTGAAA
>JBLKOW010000052.1:0-7634 GCA_047603135.1 Candidatus Woesearchaeota archaeon
GGAAGAATTACTTCAACAACTACATCTCTCTCATTGATACGCACTTCAGTTGTTGCCTCATTTTGCAATTTTCTGATAGTTATACGTGCGTTACCATCAATTACTTCATCAATACATTCTTCAAAATTAGTGTTAATATACTCCTCAAGTTGTTTTTCCATTAATTCAAACGAAGGAACATGATTATTTGCTTCATAGTACCAATAAGGGATATATTCTAACCCTTCTGCAAACATAATTCTCCTGCCAGGATGTGCGCGTACTTGAGGTGGTACTTCAATAAATCCTCCTTGATTACCAAGCAAGGTAAATGCAGTTATACTTGCCTGATCTAAACAATAATCAATATAAGTCCGTGCAGGAAGAAGTTCAGGAGGAACTACAACTGCATCATCAATTCGAATAGCATCACGCTGATAGAGAACGACGATGAGCGTTACCAGTAATAACGCAACGCCTACTATGGCAAATATAGTAACTTGGCCCCTCTTTTTTACGAAACACACAATATATATTTCATAAAACTAAGGATTTATAAATGTTTCCTCGAGTGGAAGACGTATAATAACAAAAGTCACTTAGCATATAACTTAACACAATAAAAAATTAAAAATAAACATAAAACAAAGAATTACTTCCGACCATTAATTATATCATCAACTTCATCAGATGCATCAGGATTAATATTTCGCACAGGCTTACTCTCAGCTTCACGAATATCCATGGTATCAACAAGTAGATCAAATAATTGTGGTTCAATCTTAAGAACGTCTTTAAGTGTTAAGAGCCCTACAAAATCACTTCCATTCACAACTGGTAATCTTCGTATATTATAATCCCTCATTACCATAAGTGCATCAAAAATATCTTTGTCAGCAGAAATTGTTTTTAAGTTACGTGTCATAATCTCTTCAACAGAAAGACTGCTTGCTTTTTTATCTTCAGCAATTATATTAAAAACCATATCTCGTTCTGTACAAATGCCTACTACTTGTTCATTATCCTTAATAAGTAATGAACCAACTTTAAACTCTTTCATAGTCTTTGCAGCATCAGAAACAGAAGTTTTTGGTGTCACAAAGATTGGCTCTTGTGTCATTGCATCCGCAACAGTATATCCCGTTTTCATATAATCACCACATATAGATATTTGCAGGAATTTAAAAGCATTTCTAGACTTTAATCACATTCAAGGATTTAGAAATCTTAAAAAACTGAATTTAACAGTACAAACATGTTTCACATGGTAGTTTCTTTAGAAACAAATTTACTACTCTTATATTTATCTGCATGGTATTCTTTTAACCTAATTATCGGGATATGAAGACCACTTTCTTCTAAAAACTGTTTTAATTCATCAATAAAAAACCGCTGATCATATCCTAAACAAATCACATCTGGCTTAATTAATGAAATACAACTCATACGATCTTTTTGGTCCCCTAACACAACTTTGTGAATCATAGGAAGTTGTTCCAATTTTTTCTTTCGTTCTAACTCTGTATAAGGTGTATATTTCTTAAACGTTTTAACTGTTGTATCGCGTGCTAATACAACATATAACCTATCACCATAGCTTAAGGCCTGCCTAAACAAATTAAGGTGACCTGGGTGAATAATATTAAATGTTCCAAATACTAATACCTTTTTCATAAACGAACTGGCTTACCTTGCTAAACGAGCCTGTTGTTCCCTCCAAATACTTTCTTCAATCTTTTTCTTAAGCTTTCGCTCCAAAACATCACGTAAAATACGTTTTTCTTTTATGAGTGTTTGAAGTTCATGCATCTTGTTATGAATCTCACTTTTCTTAGTTTCAAGAATGGATTCCTTCTTATTTAAGAAATCATTAATTTCATGCCATTTTAGTTCAAGTTGCTCAAGATCCTTCATAGATTCAACAATTTGATCAGTAAGCTTTTTGTATTGAAGCGACCGTGCTTCATTTTTTTTATGATTGTGAAGTGCATCAATAACATTCTCAGAATTTAAAATTTCTTGTTCAGCAATAGTTCTTCCTTGTTCATCAGTAAAACGCTGAAGAAGTCGTGAAAAGTAAAGTGGATGTGCATCAGACTCAATATATTTCTTAGGAATCGAAACATCCTCTTGATGGTTTTCATGATGAATATCGTGAGGCATTGCTGGTTCATGTTGAGTATGATGATTCATAGAAACATCTACATTTGAGAACGATTGTTGTGGATCTAACTCACTTTTGTTTAAATCATTTAGTGGTTTATCAGTATGAGGAGAATCAGACATAGAATCATCAGCTTCAATGCCTTTTACATGACTAATACCTTTTTGATGACTATTTTCAGACTTTGTATTTTTAGGCACATCATCTTCAAGCGTATGTAACAATTTCTCATATTCTTCATTACTTTTATGCAAAAGCTCAAGAATATCATCTGAATCGGTAGAAGTATTAACTAAAGAATCTACCACATCATCTTCACTTTTCTTCAAATTTTTACGTTTAGATGTCCACCACATATAAGCCCCTAACGTTTACAAATACTTAGCATTAATAAATGTAACTGTTTTTAATGTAAGAATATACATCTTAAACAAGAAAAGTTAAAGACTAGCCCTTGTACAGTTCCGTTACTCAACATCCCTTAGAAAAATATATAAAACATATATCAACAAAAGTCACATGAACATTACACTAAGAAGACACAAACTTTCTGATGCCAAGCGATTTTATGAAATTCTTACTAACCCTAATTTTACCTATTTCTCACCAAAGCCAAAATCGGTAGAAGAAGAGTATGCTTTTCTAAAAAAACTCAAAGGTAAATGGAAAGAAGGCATACAGCGAGACTACGCTATAATACATAATACCAAAGTAATTGGAGGATGCGGACTTAAATTTGATATTCATCGAAAATTTTGCGCTGAAGTGGGCTATTTTGTTGACGAAGCCTACTGGGGAAATGGAATCGCAGGCAAAGTTGTTTCACTCCTTGAAAAAGAAGCAAAAAAACTAGGCATTAAACGAATGACATTAATCACGCATACTAAGAATAGAGCAAGTATACGTGTTGCAGAAAAGGCAGGATATAAGCGCGAAGGAAAGATGAAAGATGCAATTGAACACAAAAAAGGCTTTCATGACGCTTATTTATTTGCTAAGATTCTTTAGTTATTTAGAAAATACAGAATAATGTTAATATACTGTTAATATCTCAATCATTCTACTTCTCTTTCTACATCTAATTACATTTAAAACCTTTAAAAAAGTATTTATATACCAACTTCTCTTTCTAAATGTATGAAAGTAGCAAATCCTGTTGACTTAATAATTATCAGAGACAATAAGATTCTTCTTGCTAAAAGAACAGAGGAAGAATTAGGATATAAAGGAACCTGGTCTATTCCAGGTGGAGGTCCTGAAATTGATGAAGGAATTGAAGAAGCGCTTCATAGAGAAATTCAAGAAGAGTTAGGATGCAAGATTATAGAATACACATATTTTAAATCATATTACATGAGATTAGCAGAAGACTTCATTGTGAGAGCACTTTATTTTTATGGAGATATTGAGGGAGAAATAAAACTAAATGATGAATTATCTGAATTTCAATGGTTTGATATTAATGATCCAAAACTATTTGAACTTAATTTTGCGTTTAATCAAAAAGATGTTATTAAAGATTTTATAGAATTCTGGAAGAACAAAGCTCAAAAATAAATCATCAAGAAACTAAGAAAGATAAACTATAAAGAAAAAAATAAGAAAAAAAGAAAAAACTTACTTCATCTTCTTGCGAACATCTTTAATCATTCGTTTTGCATCGTCTTTAATAGCATTACCAAATCCAATACCAAGTGCAATACCTAAACCAAGTGATAATCCTGCAAGTAAGATTAAAAACGTTTGCTGAACAATAGTAAGATTAATTCCAATTTGCTCAAGCGCAATGACCACAACAAACGCAAACAAGATTGTTTGTACTGCCACTGCAACAACATGACGTGAACGCATTTTCATGGACTCAATCTTATGTACAAGAATATCAATTCCAATCCATCCAAACAACACTATTAAAATTGCAAGCATTAAATGAGGAACCCATCGAGCAAAATCAATTAACAATACTGATAATGTTCCTAATCGAGCCATAGACGCTGCAGGTACTAAAAATACAACGAAGATATACCATTTTAATAATACACCTATTAAATGCGCATGATCAAAATGTTTCAAAACACGAGAAAATTCAAGTTTATGCATAAACTCGTCAAAACGAAACTTTCGTAGTGCTTTCACTACAAATGCTTCAACAACTGCTCCTAGTAAAAAACCAAAAATAGCAACAAGTAAACCACCTAAAACATATGGCAAAACTTCTAAAAAATGTTCCCAAAGACCAACCAAAGGCAAAACCATACTTTCTCCAATCCGTGCAAAATAACTCATTTCCTATACACCCCTCTCTAAGGATACTATTAATAATAACCATTGTTTATACAAATTTCTTACAATACGTATAAACTATAGCATGTACCTCTCATACTGCTATAAATGGAATCTACTACAAAATCTAGCGTTACACTATTTAAACATTTGTTGCCACTCTTAAGAGAAGCAATACGTTTTTATACACTTCTCATCAAAATTACTACATGTTAGATAATCAACGAAAAGAATACCCCATAAGCGAAGATCACATTGCATACTTTACAATGGAAGTAGGCATCAGCCACACTATTCCAACCTATTCAGGCGGATTAGGCATTCTTGCAGGAGATACATTAAAATCTTTTGCAGATTTATCACTTCCAGTCGTTGGAGTTACCCTTCTTAATGAAAAAGGATATTTTTATCAGCGCATTGACGGTGATGGTAATCAAATTGAAGACCCTGTAAAATGGAGTGTCTGTGATTTTATGGTACCATTACCTAACGAAGTCATTGTTAATATTGAAGATAGAAAAGTTAAAGTCCGTGCATGGAAACATATCATAAAAGGTCTTGATGGATACAACAACCCAGTCATTTTTCTTGATACCAATTGTGAAGGGAACAGTGATTATGATCGAAAACTAACTTCCCACCTCTATGGTGGAGATAGATATTACCGTCTTTGTCAAGAAATAGTTCTTGGGATTGGTGGCGTACGAATGCTTGAATCGTTAGGATTCACTCATATAAAAAAGTACCATATGAACGAAGGACATGCAGCGCTACTTACTGTAGAATTGCTTAGGCATGCAAGTCAACATGGTGATAATCACTATCAAAATACTATTGAAAATGTAAAGAAGCGATGTGTATTTACCACACATACTCCCGTTGAAGCAGGACACGACCGATTTGACCTTGATTTATTCAAAAAAACACTTGGCGACTATGTCCCTGAATTTTTATATGAGAAAATAGCTCATGATAATAAAGTAAATATGACTCTTCTTGCACTAAATATGAGTCATTATGTTAATGGAGTTGCAAAACGCCATGGCGAAGTAACGAAAGAAATGTTTCCAGGGTATCAAATAGACTCAATTACTAATGGTGTTCATGCACCAACATGGGTATCATCACATACTAAAAAATTGTTTGATAGTAACATTCCTGGCTGGGAAGTTGATCCATTCACTCTTAGGTATGCACTTTCAATTCCAAAAGAAGAAATATGGGCTGCACACTACGAGTCAAAACGAGATTTGATAACCCACATTAATAATGTAACTAATGTCGGCTTTCATATTGACCGATTTACCATTGGATATGCACGAAGATTTACTGCATACAAACGCCCAGATATGATCATTAGTGATTTAGAGAGACTAAAAAAAATTGCAGAAAAGGTAGGTGATATTCAAGTTGTTTTTGCAGGAAAAGCTCATGCACACGACATTCAAGGAAAAGAAATTTTAAAACGTGTCATCCACACTATTAATCATGTTAATAGTTTAAATGGAAAGTTGCGTATGGTATTTGTCCCGCAGTATGATATGCGTCTTGCTAAAATGCTTGTATCAGGCTGTGATGTATGGCTAAATACTCCTCAGCGACCTCATGAAGCATCAGGAACTTCAGGAATGAAAGCTGCAGTAAATGGTGTACCACACTTCTCAACTATTGATGGATGGTGGATGGAAGGGCGTATTGAAACTGAAACAGGATGGAGCATTGGTCCTCACCCTCATAACCCTGACTTTAACAGCAGTGATTATCAAAAAGATGCACATGATTTATACGAGAAACTTGAAAACTTAATCGTTCCAACATTTTATGGGAATCATAAAAAGTGGATGGAGATTATGCGTGCATCTATTGCTATGAATGCAAGTTTCTTTAACACGCATCGTATGGCACATCAGTATATAGCAAATGCGTATAGAGATTGAGAGTATTTAACTCAAGAGTAATAACAATTTTTATAAATTCTTTTTTAATTTCTAACACATGGACTTTTCAAACATAGAAACCACGCTAAGAAACATTGCACGTAGATACCAAAATGCGTTGCTTGATACTGATGACTTAGTCTCAATTGGTAAAGTAGCAATTTGGCAATCATATGAAGAAGGGATGCCTCGCTCACACATGATTCTGCGAGCAAAATCAGCAATGTCTGCTGAGTCCCGAAAACAAAAAGCAATGAAACGAACACCACCACAAGGTATTAGTTCAATTCAAGCGCCAATAACTGAGGAAGGTCAAACACTTGAAGATGTTATTAAATCTGAAGACGCTATTAACCTAGATGAAGATGTTTTCGTTTCAGATGAGCAAAAAGGTTTTATCTATACACACCTAAGAAAAAAATATGGAGGATGGTGGATACATAAAATACAGAAACAAGACAACGCAAGAAAAATAGTGAGAGAAATTGTCAGATATCTATTTGAGGATATACACAAAGCATCAATCGATGAAATTCCAAAACTAGCAACAGATGATTTTTTCAAAGAACATAAATTAAGTTGGTTTCTATGGATTTTTTACAATGGAAGTCCTCGTGAAGCAGTCATGGACGCGTATAAAGGAGAAGTTATGCCATGGGATTTTACTCACGTTCCAAGAGGATTTTGGAGTGGTAAATTAGGAGAGCGAAGGGCACGTGATGCATTAGAATGGTTTTGTGCCAAAAGAGGCATTTCATCTATTGAAGACTGTAAATATGTAACAAATAATGACTTTGCTGAGGAAGGACTTGCTGGATTATTATACAAACGATTTAATTCAAGCTCATTTCTTGCACTTAAAGCTATATTTCCTTCACTAGAACGAAAAGATAAGATTTATCAAAAAAATGTATACACTACTCCTGAGGAAATTAAAGAAGCAGTAGTAGAATATCTTATTGGAATAGGAGTAGGAAATCTAGAAGGACTAACTATTTCAGAAACTTATGACTCAGGTTTAAGAGATAATTTCAAAGCAGTACAATTTAGAAAAGCATATCCATCAATAGTTAAAAGACATAAGTTTAGTTCATATAATGTATTAAAAGCAACCTTTCCTGAACAAATAGAACCATGGTGTGTATCAGGTCCTCATACAGGCTGGAGAAATGAGCCAAGAGAAACAGCAGCTAGAGCAATAAGATGGCTTTTTGAGGATTACTTACAAATTCCTATTGAAGAAATTCCTTCATATGCTACGCAGCAATTTT
>JBLKOW010000053.1:0-7627 GCA_047603135.1 Candidatus Woesearchaeota archaeon
TGTTGTTGATGCGCAAGGAAAAAAAATAGATGAAATTGAAACCTTTACTACTCGTCCTGACACTATTTTTGGAATTACGTATTTAGTGCTAGCTGTTGAACATCCAAAGTGTGTTGCATGGACTAAAGGAACTTCACATGAAAAGGCAGTTACTGATTTTATTAGAGAGGTTGGTAAGAAATCTCTTATTGAGAGAACTGCAGAAGGAAAAGAAAAGAATGGTGTTTTTTTAGGAAAATATATTATTAATCCTGTCAATGGGAAGAAGTGTCCGATTTGGACAGCCGATTATGCACTTATGGATTATGGAACTGGCGCTGTTATGGCGGTGCCAACACATGATCAGCGTGATTTTGAATTTGCTAAGAAGTATGATTTACCGCTTCAAGTTGTTATAAATCCTCTTGATGGGTGGGAACTTGATGCTTCTAAAATGAATCGTGCATATGTTAATGAAGGTAAGTTAGTAAACTCGGGAGAATTTGATGGTTTATTAAATCGGGATGCTATTGTGAAAATTTCTGAATGGCTTGAAACTAAAGGGTGGGGAAAACGAACAGTTACCTATAAGCTTCGTGATTGGCTTATTTCTCGGCAGCGATATTGGGGGACTCCTATTCCAGTATATTATGACGATGAAGGCAATCCTCATCCAATCCCAGAAAATGAACTACCTGTAATACTTCCTGACGATGTTGACTTTACAAAAGGAGGAAATCCATTAACGACTTCAGATTCATTTAAGTATTATATTGATTCACAAACAGGTAAGAAATATCGTCGTGAGACTGACACTATGGATACTTTTATCGATAGTAGTTGGTATTTCTTAAGGTATACCGATACCACACGAAATTCAATGATTAATGTTGAGGATGCAAAATATTGGATGCCAGTTGATCAGTATATTGGTGGAATTGAGCATGCATGTATGCATTTAATTTATGCACGATTCTTTACCAAAGTTTTGCGCGATATGGGTCTTGTTTCATGTGATGAACCATTCAAACGATTATTAACTCAAGGTATGGTTATTAAAGATGGAGCTAAGATGTCTAAGTCGATAGGTAATGTTGTTGATCCAGGTGAAATAATTGATAAGTTTGGTCCAGATACAGCACGGATGTTTATTTTATTTACTGCACTTCCTGAAAAAGAATTGGATTGGAATGATAAAGGTGTTGAAGGATGTTATCGTTTTTTGCGTCGTGTTTACACACTGCTTGATTATAAAGTATCTTTTGATGATATATCCTCAATGGATTCGTCAGAGTGGAGTGAATATGATGCATATGTTGTTTCATTATTGCATCGAACAATTGGTTCAGTCTCTCAGGATATGGATTTATTTAGGGTTAGCATTGCAATAGGTTCATTAATGAATTTTGTGACTAAGGTTCATGAATATGCGCGCAATAACCCAAATCCTCAAATATTAGGTGCATGTATTAAGAATATTATACTTATGCTTTCGCCAGTCGCACCACATCTTTCTGAAGAAATGTGGGAGCAGTGTGGTTTCAAAGAATTTTGCTCTGTTGCATCGTGGCCGGAAGCTTCTGAAAAATATATTAATGGCCATGTTGAGTCAGCATATGAAATGGTTGAGCGAACAATATCTGATATCCACTCAGTTGTTAAGCTTGCTCGTGTTAAATCTGTCTCTAAACTAACTCTTTTTGTTTCACCTGAGTGGAAGTATGATTTTATGAAAATTTTTAAAGAATCACTTAATGAAACGAGGAATGTAGGAGAGATAATAAAACGTGTTCTTCCAACTGCTCCTGATGCACATAAGAAAGACATAAGTGGACTTGTTCCACGTCTACTTAAAAATCAAAGCTTAGTTCCGTATGTAGTTTTATCAGCAGAGGAGGAATATAAAGCACTTAAGACTTATACTGGATTACTTGAAAAAACATTTAATTGTTCAATTTCAATTGAATATGCTCAAGGCGCCTCACATGCAAAAGCACTTTCTGCACTACCGGGAAAGCCGAGTATTTTGGTTGAATAAGTTTTGTACTTAATTCTGGAAAAACATATAAAGTGCTGGTTTCTTTTCTTATATATGGCAGTTGTAACTCCGTGGGAAGTGAAAGGTTCAATTGATTACGATAAAGTAATTGCAGAATTTGGTGTTTCTAAGATTGATTCTGTCCTTTTAAAGCGAATTGAGAAACATGCAAAAGCAAAAGGATTAGAATTACATCCTTTTTTACGAAGAGGAATATTTTTTGCTCATCGTGATTTGAAGTTTATACTTGATGAATATGAAAAAGGAAATCGCTTTTTTTTATATACAGGAAGGGCTCCTTCAGGGAATGTTCACTTAGGTCACCTTGTTCCATGGATGTTTACTAAGTGGTTGCAAGATGTTTTTGATGTTGAGTTATGGTTTCAATTCCCAGATGAAGAAAAGTTTCTTTTTAATAAGAAACTGTCATATGAGGATACACAAAAATACTTGCATGAAAATATGCTTGATGTCATAGCTGTAGGTTTTGATCCAAAAAAGACTCATTTTTTAGTTGATACAAAACATGCAGGTGTAATGTATCCTGAAGCGCTAAAAGTAGCACGGCATATTACTTTTTCAACAGTTAAATCTGCATTTGGGTTTACTCACGACCAAAATATTGGAGCAATATTTTATACTTCAATGCAAGCAGTCCCAACGTTTTTACCAAGTGTTCTTGCACAAAAGAATATTCCTTGCTTAATTCCTCATGCTATAGATCAAGACCCCCATTTTAGAGTAAGTAGAGATGTTATTCCTAAGTTAGGGTATTTGAAACCAGGTTCAATACAATGCAGGTTTTTACCTAGTTTGCAAGGGATGGATGCTGATGGAAAGATGTCTTCTTCTTCTGGGGATAATGCAACAATCTTTAGCATAGATGATGAAAAAACAATTGCTAAGAAAGTCAACAAATATGCGTTTTCTGGAGGTCAAGCTACTATTGAAGAACATCGTTTAAAAGGAGGAAACCCTGATATTGATGTGTCATATCAATGGCTTTTGTTTTTTGAGGAAGATGACGCTGTTCTTGCTCAAATATATAATGATTATAAGAAAGGAATATTGCTCTCAGGCGAGCTTAAAAAGAAACTAATTGAAAAGATTCAAGGAATTTTACGTGAGCACCAGAAACGTCGTGCAAAAGCGCACATTCACATTAAAGATTTCATGTATTAAATTTTTCTAGCGTTTTTAACTTAACTAAATCAGTATATGCCTTGATTTGAGCTGTTTTATTAATCTTAATTAGTTATCTTTTTAAACAAATACATTTAATTATATAATTATGAATGATAGAGTTTCACAGCAATTCTTAAATAAGTCAGTTACTGTTACAGTTGATCGAAAACTTGGCTCCAAGCATCCAAAGTGGGGTTTTATATATTCTGTAAATTATGGTTATATTGAGGGAATTATAGCGGAAGATGGCTCTGAACTTGATGCATATATTTTGGGTGTTGATAAACCATTGGAAGTATTTGAGGGGATTTGTATTGCAATAGTGCACCGCTTTAATGATGTTGAGGATAAACTTGTTGTTGTTCCTATTGGTGTTACTCTTTCTGATGAAGAGATAATGGAAAAAGTTGATTTTCAAGAGAAATTTTTTAAGTCTAAGATAATTAGGTAAGTGGTCTTTTAAAAAAATTATACTTGCATTTTGATTTGTTACCGTAATATAATTACGATTTCGAACAATGTGCCTTGTTAATCATAAAATATTTAAATGATGCTTATCATATAAAGGTAGGTGAATCGTGATGATGGATACTATGAAAGAACATCGTATAATTACTCCTCTTAATTCGACATTTATGCTTGTTAGTATTGTGGGGTTTCTTACGTCAGTGTTTTATGTACCTTCGCTTGCTCAGCAAGGATTGCCATATGCAGTTGATTTTGCGTTTGCATTTGGGATGGTTTTCTTTTTGATGTTTATATCATCTTTAATTTCGATGCATAGTTCACCAGTTTCAGCACATTTACAGATTGATGAAAAGCGTCGTATTCGTCTCTAAAAATATTTTAGATTACATTTATTTAGCAATACAAATGTTTATATACAAATGAGGTATCGTGAAAAGTATGGTGTGGAAAAAACTTCTTGAAACAAAAGATCTTATTGCATATGAAAAAACATCTGGTTCGTCTACTGCTCGGATTGAAGCGCGTTACAAGAATGGCAGATGGCGTGTTTATAAAACATTTAATAATAAATTAAAAACAGGTTTAAGTAGTGTTCGAGAGTATATTGCTTCTTCTCGAAAGGAAGTTAATTTTTTAGTGAATACACTTCGAAAAGAAAAAGATGTTTCAAAAACTGATATTTTTTCTGAGCCAATTAGTATTTCTATAGAGCGATGTTATAAAGAGGAATACGTGGAAAAGTGGAGATTTACTATTGACGATTTTAACTCAGATAATTTTGTTATTGTACATTTTGATTCAGAAATAAAACTTGATATTATTATACACGAACATTATAATGCGTTTGAGCGTGTAATTCTTGAGCGTTTGATATCTGCTCTTGGTCTTAAAAATATCGGCGATAAAATTTGTTATGACTTTTTTTATTTTAGAAAACATTCAGCAAAAAGGCGTATTTATCAAAAACCTGATGATGAAGAATTAGTTGCACAACTCGAATTTAATTTGGGTTCTGAGGAGTAATAAGACTATGGCTGCTGTAAAAAAAGGTAAAAAAAATGCACAGAAGAAAAGTTCTCGTTCTAAGAAATCTTCTCTAAAAAAGAAAGATGATTCTGAGCTGCATATTCCTCCTCTCACTGCTTCTCAGCGTACTTCAAAAAAAAATGTGAATAAAGAACAAAAAATACCATCTTCATTATTATTAAAAATTTTTATTGGGTTTATTCTTTTAGGAGTTGTTCTTTTAACATTATTTTTTGCTCGTGACGCTCCGCGTACTGTTGAAACGGGAGATACTGTTTCAGTGTGGTATGTGGGATCATTTACTAATGGCGAAATTTTTGATACAAATATTCCTGAAATAGTTGCTGAATCAGGAGTAGGAAATCCAGATGGTCGTCCATTAACTTTTCGTGTGGGTGCACGCCAAATGATTCCTGGATTTGATGCTGCTGTAGTTGGCATGAGAGAAGGACAGACAAAAACTGTCACGATTCCTCCTGATCAAGCATATGGTAATTATCAAGCAGATTTAGTTATGACCTATGATGATAATGAGTTTTTACAAACATTTGGAATTGAAAATCCTGTACGTGGTGGTGAGTTTGGTTTTACACTTACTGATGGTAGGCAAGGTGTTTTTGTAATTCAGGAAGTAGGTAATGGGTTTGTAACTGTGGATTTTAATCATCGTCTTGCGGGAAAGTCATTGGTTTTTGAAATAACTCTTGATTCAATTCAATAATTGTGTTTTTTGTGCAAAACCTTTAAAAACACACTTCTTTTCTTGATTTTGGGCAGAATATGCTGGGTAGTTAGTCTCTACCTGTTACTGCAACTAGACTTTACGGCAGAGCTAGTGCCTTAGAGCGACTTTAGAATATTGGATGGTCTTTATCTGGACGTTGAGAATCTGTCCTCATGGACCGGAATGTACGAGAATCATGTCAGGCCAGGAATGGAGCAGCATTAATCGTATGTACTGGTGTCTTGGGGGTCGCGGATTTGAGGAAGGATAAAGGTAGCCTAACAATATCTCTTTTGGCAATCTAAGGGTGTCTGCCCACTTTTTTTTAGAAGGGATACAAATTCTTCGAAATGTTTATTAACGCATAGTCTCTTTGATAGCTATGACATCAATAACTTTTTTAGGGACTGGAGGAGATATGTATGTTGTTTCTCGAGGTATTCGCCAGTCTAGTTGTGTTGTTATTCAATATGAAGGATTACAGTTTGTTATTGATCCAGGTCCAGGCTCATTATATAATGCGTATAAGTGTGATATTCCACTGCGCGGGACAACTGCTGTGATATGTACTACTCCTTCACTTCTTTACGCAAATGATCTTAATGCGGTTATTGGTGCAATGACGTATGAGGGTGTTGATGTTACCGGTGTTGTTGTTGGAACTTCTGAAGTTGTTCAAGGGCCTACTGTTATGACTGACTCTTCAGCGCAAGAATCAAAGCAGGTCGAATTTCCGTGGCTGCGCAGTACCTATAGAGAATTTGTAGAGCGTGTTATTATTGCAAATTCTGAAAAAAGAATAGGGATTCAAGATGCTGATATTGATTTTTATCCTACTATTAACAACGGTGATTCTGTTGGAATGAAGATTCAATTACCTGATGTAACAATTGGATATGTTCCAGATACTGGGTTTAGTGTAGCAATGGCCAAATCATATGAAGATTGTGATATTTTAATTTTGAGTGTACCTCTGCCCATAGGTGCAAAGTCTAAATCACTACTTTCGTCAGATGATGCAATTAAGTTTATTGAGAAAGTAAAACCTAAATTAGCAATTATTACACGGTTTGGTAAAGCAATGCTTGAAAGCGATCCTTTGCAAGAAGCACGTATGATTCATGCTAAAACTGATGTACAAGTGCTTGCTGTAACTGATGGGCAAGTGATTAGCCCTTCTTCTTATTCTGCTCGTGGAAAGCAAAAGCGATTGAATACGTATTAAGAATAATTATGGTCGTGTATGTAAAAAGTCGGGCTTGCAGGGCGAGCATATATGTTTTTTTAGTAAGAAATATATCATCTCAGGGGGCAAAGTAGACTTTTTACTTGCATGGTTGCTTAATGTTTATATATGTGTAGTTATTAAATAATTTATGGAAAGAGTTATTTTTAAGAATTCACGAGCTCAATCTTTAATTGGGTATTTATATCCTTCTGAATCTAAATCTATTATTATTTTTTCACATGGATTTACTGGTGATAAATCTGAGAGAGGAAAATTTGAATCTACTGCTCAAGTGCTACGTGAGTCTGGGTATGCTGTTTTGCGTTTTGATTATAGTGGGTGTGGGGAAAGTGATGATGATACATTAACTGTTGCTAAACAGGTGAATGATTTGCAATCAGCAATTGCATTTGTACGTTTAAAAGGCTACGAGAGAATAGGTCTACTAGGTTATAGTTTAGGTGGATTAATTGCTTTGAAGTGTTTTGATGGTATTGAGACTATTGTGTTATGGGCACCTGTAACTAATAAAATATCTTATACATGGGATAAACGATATTCAAAAGAACAACTTACAGAATTTTTAGTGAAAGGATACGCTACTAAAATAAAGAAGAATAGTATACGCTCTACTGTTTTAATTGATAAACAAATGCTTATTGATCGAGAGTCTGTTAATCAGCGAATGCTTCTGAAATATGTTACTTGTCCTGTTTTAATTATTCATGGTGATTGTGATACTAATGTGCCATATACAGATTCACAAAATGCTATAAGCTTATTATCAAATCATTCTGAATTAAAAATTCTTAATGATGCTGATCATTGGTTTTCACATTCATTTGATAATGTAAAGACTTTAAGTGTTGCATGGTTTTTAAAGAATTTAATGCGATAATTTATTCTTTTTATTGAAAATCTCGCCTTCGAGATTTGAATCGGGATTCAAATACCCCGCACTTTAGTGCGAGATTTTTAA
>JBLKOW010000054.1:0-7436 GCA_047603135.1 Candidatus Woesearchaeota archaeon
CTTTCAATTGGTACTAAAAAGATGGCTAAAAAAAATGCAATTCTAAAACGCCTTCCTGCAGTTGAAACGCTTGGAACATGCACAGTCATCTGTACTGATAAAACAGGAACTCTTACACAAAATAAAATGGTTATAGAATACGTTGCAACAGCACGCGAAGAAATAAGTGTTAGCGGCGTTGGATTTAACCCTGAAGGACAATTCTCAATTCACCACCACGTTATTAACCCGCAACGTGATAAAAACTTATGCAAAGTCATTGAAACAGGACTCTTATGTAACAACTCTGAACTTGTTATGAAGAATAATGAATGGGTTATTGATGGCGAACCCCCTGAAGGTGCTCTTACAGTTATGGCTCATAAAGCAGGTATTCGAAAAGCAGACTACTTACACCATAGCCATATAATCCATGAGAATCCTTTTGACTCAGAACGAAAGTGTATGAGTACAGTTTACAAACACAGAAAGCAACAAATTGTATATGTCAAAGGAGCACCAGAAATAATTCTTGCAAAATGTACACGATATTATGACAAAGGAAGAACATATCCTATGACTAAAAGTGTTAAGAATCATCTAACCTCAAAAATTAAAGAGTATTCATTACAAGGATTCTTTGTTATGGGTCTTGGCTTTAAAGAACATGCTGGTAAAAGTTTTAGTGAATCAAAGGTTGAATCAGGTTTAACTTTTGCAGGTATTACAGCAATGCGTGACCCTCCTGAAGATGGCGTTGGTGAATCTATCAAAATGTGTCAGCAAGCAGGTATCAAAGTCGTCATGATTACCGGTGATAATGAGAATACTGCTATGACACTTGCAAAAGAACTTGGCATATATAATGAAGAAAAAGATGACATGCTTACAGGTGAAATGCTTGACAACATGGAAGATATGGCATTTAGAGAAATAGTTGATAGTGTTACAGTGTATGCACGGGTTACTCCACACCATAAACTACGCGTAGTAGAGGCCTTGCAACAAAAAGGACATGTTGTCGCCATGACTGGTGATGGAGTTAATGATGCACCTGCCCTTAAAAAAGCAGACATAGGAGTTGCGATGGGTAGAGCTGGAACAGAAGTAGCACGTGAAGCTGCTGAAATGGTTCTTAAAGATGATAAATTCTCTACAATTGCATCTGCAGTTAAACAAGGAAGAACTATATACACAAACATTCAAAAAATTATTTACTACTTATTTGCAAGCAATCTATCAATCTTGTCTATAATTTTAATTGCAGTCATTATCGGAATAGTACCTCCACTAACCCCTCTCATGATTTTGTTTGTAAACCTCGTTACAAATGATTTCCCTGCATTAGGGCTTTGTTTTGAGCGCTCAACACCCCATATCATGAAACAGCGTCCTCGTGACCCTAAAGAAGGTATCTTAAACGAGTACATCCTCCTAAAAATTGATCAAGTTATCCCATTAATGATTCTTGGAACACTTATCGTATATTTCTGGGAAGTACTCTTTATTGGAAGTGATATCACTAAAGCACAGACAATGGCATTTGCAACAGTTATTATGTTTGGTCTGTTCCACGTGCTAAATGCAAAAGGATTAAACGAAAGTATTTTTTCAAGTGGATTATTTACCAATCCATGGATTTGGGTTGCTATCATGTTATCATTAACATCCACGGCTCTTGCAATTTATTGGCCACCTGTACAAGCAATTTTTGGAACAGTTCCATTAACACTTAGAGATATTGGCTTTGTTATAATAGTCACAAGTACTGTGTTCTTCTTTGTAGAGGCGCAAAAACTAGTCACCAATGCAGAAATACGTGAACGAAGAAAACGCAGAATTGTTGATTAAATTAGCCTTGAAAAGGTGCAATTATTTTATTTCATTATTTTCATTTACTACATTTTAATTCTTACGTATCAAAAATGATGAGAAATACCATATAAAGTTTACAAATAATATAGCTCAATATATAACAAAAAAAAGAAAAAAATATTTATCGTTTCTCAAGCAAGTAATACACGATTGCAGTAATTATACTAAAGAAAATCGCTGCAATAACCCAAATTATCTTTTTTGTATTATCAAGCTTTTTGTTGACAGCAAGTACATCATAAATAACCCAAATTGCACATACTAATGCTACCAAACCAACTATTTGTCCAAATACCATTTCTATTCCCCCTATAGTTACTATATATATGGAGCTAATACTAAAAAGCATATTTATTAATCTTTCGCAAAATATGGAGGCTCAGGAGTAATCTGTTCAAGTTTTTCCTGAAGTGAATTAAAACGATCATAATATACACCAATGTCATGCCCTTGATTCGCAAGACGCCTCATCATACCGCCTAATGCTTCAACTTCAGTTTGAGCAACAGTGAAATCTAAACCATTGCAAGAACCATTCTCACCTAAAAAATCAACTGATTCTTGAGCAACACAGCAAAGTAACTCCACTGCCGCCAAACTATTATTTGGTGATTCCATACATTAAAAGAAATCATTATTAATTTTTAAATATTAGCACAATAAAAGAATAATACGATACTTTTATAAATTATCTATATACATCAATTTCATGAAAGTACTTGTTACAGGAGGGGCTGGATTTATTGGATTTCATACATCTCAAGCACTACTAGCGCGAGGAGATAACGTCATTATAGTTGATTCACTCAATGAATATTACGACCCATCTCTTAAAAGAGCTCGACTAAAAATTCTTGAACAAAACGCAAACTGTACCTTTATTCATGCAGACGTTTCTGATGAAGAAGTCATGGAAAAAGTGTTCAAGAAGCATTCCTTTGACAAAGTATGTCACCTTGCTGCGCAGGCAGGAGTTAGATACAGTCTTGATCATCCTCTTGTCTATGAAAATGCTAATGGAAAGGGAACACTTGTCCTTCTTGAAATGTGTAAAAAACATTCAGTTAATCACTTTGTATATGCATCATCATCAAGCGTATATGGTGGAAGTAAAGAACTTCCTTTCAAAGAGAATAATCCAGTCATGGAGCCTATATCATTATATGCTGCAACAAAACGGTATAACGAATTACAAGCACATGTCTATCATAAACTATACGGAATTCAATGCACAGGACTAAGATTTTTCACCGTATATGGACCCTATGGAAGACCAGATATGGCGCTTTTTCTTTTTACAAAAGCAATTCTCGAGGGTAAACCAATTGATGTATACAATAATGGAGACATGAAACGAGATTTCACCTATATAACAGACATAGTATCCGGAGTTATTGCATCACTTGATAATCCTTACCCTTATGAAATAATTAACTTAGCACGAGGAGAACAAATAAAACTAATGGACTTTATTAGTGAAATTGAAACATACCTTGGCAAAAAAGCACAAAAGAACATGATGCCTTTGCAGATGGGTGACGTACCAGAAACATCAGGCGACATTGAAAAGGCACAAAAACTTCTTGGATACAAACCACAAACTTCAGTAAAAGAAGGCGTACAGAATTTCATCAAATGGTATAAAGAGTACTATAATACTGAATAATAACAAGAATCAGACTCTCTAATGCAAGATTTTCTAGGGTTTAATAACAACGAGAGGAACATACATCTCATCATCACTTACCCCTCCATGCACGCCATACTTAAATTTTTTCTGAGGATCATGATTCGCAAGTCTATTACGAAGAGTATAATTATCTTTCATAACTAATACAAAGTCACCAACCCTATCAAGAAGTTTTGATGAAGGCTTTCCAAGGCCGTATAGGCCATTCTTAATAAGCTCTGTCCCTTCAAAACACCAGCAATACTTTTGTAAATATTTTTTATAAATTCGCTTAAAATCATCAACCTTATGTGGCCGAATAAAACAATCACGAGTACGTCCTTCTCCTGCCATAGGAATGGTTAAGCATTCATATAAACCAGGGATATCATCGACAAACAATCGTCTTTCTGGAACAGTATCCATAAACCCATGATCTGCTGTAACAATAAGAAGAGTATTAGTATCCTTGAGAGTTCGTGCAAGAGATTTAATTCGCTTATCAATATCCTGAAACAATAAACGAACCTCCTCGCTTTTTGATCCAGTTTGATGTGCAAGTGAGTCATGTTCATACATATACGCATGGATAAACACCCGTTTTCGTGATTTTTGAGCCATTATACGACGAATCTGAGTAAACATATTCTTATAACTTGCAGAAGGAACCACGCTCATGCCTTGCGAAGCATAATCAGTAAACGCTCCAGTTGAAATATACTTATCAAGAATAAAATAACACTGTGCATTAAAATCAATATGAAATGGTGGTACACTCATTATTTTGTCCATAGTAAATCCTTGATCACCTAAATAACATCCGCCATGCCTAGGGACAAATGGAAGAGGTGAAACAATACTACCTACTTCTTTCAAGTTCACATACCAACCTGTAAGACCATGTTGCTGTGGAGGATAGCCAAAGATAAAAGTAGTATTAGCACATGCAGTTGTCGGTAAGAATGTTGAAGTCATTCTTCCTTTGCAGTGTGTATTCAAAAACGAATCTTTTTGTTTTATAAGATAATTGTAACCAAGCCCGTCAACCACAAGTAAAATAACATTTCTATATTTAGAAATCTCAGTTGAAGAAAGAAAAGCTGATTCTTTATATGAATGGGTAGCACCAAAACTCTTTGCAACGCTACTCATCAAATTAACAATACTTTTTCCACGATAATCAGGCACAGTAAACGGATACATGAAACTAAAAAGAAATAATATACTTAAAAATTAGATGGTTGAAAAAGAGTATCTACCACTCACTAATAATTATAAATCTACAAATAACAAATCTGTAACACAAAAAACCTCTTACCATAAACTATTCTTCTTTTTCCACCGAAGAAGTTTGTTTACTGCGATGAATTTTAGCGAATGAAGGTGTTACAACAACATAATCTTCACCAAACCCTGCAATTTCCCCATCCATTGCATCACACGTTTTTTTAAGTTTGTTAATAGCACGCTTAAGATCAGTTATATCTTTCTCCTTGAGCGGTTTTATATTAACAAGTGCAATAGTATCTCCTTCACGAAGATCATCTAGAATTTCTTTAGCGTCCTCAAATTCTTGTAAAAAATATGTCTTTACAATAATCTTTTTCTTTGACTTCTGTATTGAAGTCGAGTCAATTTCCACATAATCGCCCTCAGTATGAACAACATCTTTTTCAGACTCGTCATAATCATCTTGTTCTGAGAACGCTCCCTTAATTTTTGACAAAAATCGCTTCATGGTGACACCCTTTTCTAGTAATTAACAATATTAATCTTTTTATGTATCAAGCAGAGGATATATATAAATGTTTTGGAAACTACCGTCAATTAACAATATACAATACTTTACTATTTTTTTGCAACTTTACTCATCAAACGTTGAAAAAGAGGTTTCTTTTGAGTATTAGGTGATTGTTCTGATTGAGATGATGTCTTCACACCTTGTTTTTCTACAGTATTTTCTTGTTTTTGATTTTGCTTAGAATCAGGCTTTGATTCTGACTTTTGAGCATCTTGAGACTGTGACTTCTGGTTAGTTTGATTAGAAGACTTATTTTGATTTGAAGAACTACTTTGTTGACGTGAACGATTCGACCTCCTCTGTGTACTACGTTGTGAAGATTTAGTACTTGATTGAGATGAACTTCCTTGTGCTTCTTTTTTAGAACGTGTATGAGTAGAATTCCCGCTTCCTTGTGCATTATTCACATGTTGCTTTTGAGAAACATTTCCTGACTTAGAAGTATTGGAATTAGTACTTTTATTACTGTTATTTTTCTTGTCATCATTAGTATTCTTACTAGAATTACCATTTTGTCGAAGCGGTATTAAGAATTTCTTATCATTACACATATCTAAAAAATCATCGACGTAATCCTTTACAGATGATGAAGCCGTTTTGCCAAACGCAATTACCTCTATACGACAACCCTTCCCTCGAACATACTCATATAAATCTCTGAAATCACCATCACCACTCACAACAACAATGACATCAGCTTTTTCTGCCGCGCGAACAGCATCCATAGCAATACCAACATCCCAATCTCCTTTCTTATGACCACCTGAAAAAACAAGCAGATCCTTGAGCTTCACTTCAAAGCCAATGTTTTCAAGCGCATCATGAAAATTATTTTCATCACGAACATCAGCGCGAATAGTATAAGCTATTGCACGAATAAGTGTACGACCATTAATCGCCTTTTCAAGAATATGACCGAAATTAACTTTACAATTATACAAATTTTTCGCAGAATAATACATATTCTGCACATCAATTAACACAACAACGCGTTGATCTTTATACCGTACCATATTTAACATAGTAAATCCTCCTCTATCTAAAACAAACGTAAAAGAACCACACTGACAATTCTTGATGTATAATCCAACTACCTAATATACACAACGCCTTATTCTAATCGTTCTAAGTAACGTTCTGCACTAAGCGAAGCCATACATCCACTACCTGCAGAAGTTATTGCTTGCCTAAATGTTGGATCTTGACAATCACCAGCAGCAAAAATACCTTCACACGAAGTTGCTGAATATGTAGTTTTAATATATCCTAAATCGTCACATTCCACTAAATCCTTAACAAAAGATGAATTTGGAATATGACCTATTGCCAAAAAAACACCGTCGCAGGCATAATCTTGCTCAGTTTTATCTTTTACATTCTGTAATTTTATTCCTACTACTTTATTATTCTCTCCTAATACCTCAACAGGAACTGTATCCCATACTATTGATATTTTATCTTTAAGTGCAAATACTTTCTCTTGCATTATTTTACTCGCGCGAAATTCATCTCTGCGATGCACAATAGTTATTTTTTTTGCAAAACGTGCAAGAATAAGTGACTCCTCCATTGCAGAATCCCCACCACCAATAACAACTACTTCTTTATCTTTATAGAATGCGGCATCACATACAGCGCAACTCGAAACACCTTTGCCAAAAAAATCTTTTTCTCCAGGTATATGGAGCATACGAGCAGCAGCACCTGTCGCAACAATTACTGCTTTAGTATCATACGTATTATTATTTGTTTTAATCTGAAATCCACTATCTATTTTTGTTACTGACTCAACTTTTTCAGCAACATACTGAGCACCAAACCGCTCAGCTTGTTTTCGTGCATTCATCACTAGTTCAGGCCCTTCTACTCCTTCTGGAAAACCAGGATAATTTTCTACTTCAGTTGTATAACTTAATTGATCAGGTTCTATACCTGCTAAAACCAACGGTTTTAATTGCGCACGTGAAGCATAAATTGCCGCTGAATGCGCAGCAATCCCTCCACCAATAATAATTATTTCATACATATTTACTCAGCCTCAAATTGTTCATCATACGCTTGTTCAAATTCTTCCTCAGTGATGATTCCTTTCTTAACTAATAAACTAACAAG
>JBLKOW010000055.1:0-7303 GCA_047603135.1 Candidatus Woesearchaeota archaeon
TGTTTTACTTTTTCTTGGTGTATGGAATCAATAAAGAATGTTATAAGCGAGGAAAAATTAGAGAAGTATTTTGCAATAACCTCTGAGGCGTATGATGCTGCAAAGCAATCTGGTAACCGAACGAGTTTAGTGAATGAGCGAACAGATTTTCTTGATATGATACAGCGTTATATTTCTGATGCACGTCATTTTGAAGCGCAAGGAGATTTTGTTAATGCATTTGCAGCACTTAATTATGCACATGGTTGGCTTGATGCTGGAGCACGTTTAGGTATCTTTGATGTGCATGATTCTCGATTATTTACGGTTGATGATGAATGATTTTTTACATTTTTGTACTTTTTTACTTATTAGTTTTCCATAAAGTTTTAAATAGGGGGCTTACTTGTTATTTTTATGACAGATATAAATGAATCCGCGCAAACTGCTCCAACTGATGAGCGTTCTTCTGAAAAAATAACTTTCAAAAATTTTGTTCTTGATCCTTTTCAAGTCGAGGCAGTCAAAAGTATTGAGAAAAATAATTCTGTAGTTGTATCGGCAGCGACAGGAACAGGTAAAACTCTTATCGCAGATTATGCTATTCATAAATTTAAGAATTTAAGTAAGCGTGTAATTTATACTGCACCAATTAAAGCTTTAAGCAATCAGAAATATCGTGATTTTAAGGAAGAATATGGTGCTGATCATGTAGGTATTATGACTGGGGATGTTGTTATTAACCCTACTGCTCATTTGATTATTATGACTACTGAAATTTATCGTAATATGCTTGTGACTAAAGATCCTATGATTGAGACGATAAGTTATGTTATTTTTGATGAAATTCACTTTATGTCTGATGCAGAGCGCGGTACTATTTGGGAAGAGTCTATTATTTTTTCTCCTTCTTCCATTCGTTTTCTTTGTTTATCGGCAACCATTCCTAATGCGCAGGATTTTGCGGACTGGATTAGCTCGATAAAGAAGCACGATGTTGATGTTGTTTCATATACAAAACGAGCAGTTCCGCTCACTCATTCATTGTATGATATTGAATATAAATTAATTTCAATGGAAGAAGCTGCGAAATTATCACGTAAAGATAAAATGCCTGATTATTATAAAATAATGAGGCGAAAACGCTCACGTAAACAATCAAAGGAAAAACCTAAAACACCAAAGCATACAGAACTTGTTAAACAATTAAAGCATGATGGTCTTTTACCTGCTATTTTTTTTGTCTTTAGTCGTAAGGGATGTGAAGATAAAGCATCTGAATTATCTATAAAAGAAGATTTCTTGTCTAAAGAACAAAAGCATGAGGTTATTTCTACATTTAATCGTATTGTTAAAAAGGAATACTGGGGGCTTGGTTCTGTTTCATTACTTCGCCGGGTGCTTGAGAAAGGTATTGGTGTTCATCACGCTGGCCTGCTCCCTCAATTAAAAGAAGTAGTTGAAGACCTTTTTGCACGAGGTTTGGTAAAAGTATTATATGCAACTGAAACATTTGCTGTTGGTATTAATATGCCTGCGAAAGCTGTTTGTTTTAATTCATTAGTTAAATATGATGGCACTGGTTTTCATATGCTTCGCTCTAAAGAATATTTTCAAATGGCAGGACGTGCTGGGCGAAGAGGTATTGATACAGAAGGTCATGCTATTGCACTACTTGAGCGCAGGTCTGAACTGGATAAAATAATTAAATTAACTTCATCTGATTCTGAGCCAATAATTAGTCAGTTTCGTCTTGAACCAAATACTGTTTTGAATATGATGCATAATCATACTGAGGAAGAGCGCGATGTTATTTTAAAGAGTAATTTTGATTATTTTTTACGCAAGCGTGAAGAGGAAGGTATTCGTATTAAAGCGCGCTTCAAGAATTTGGTTAAACGTTTAACCGTGCACGGATATATTGCTCAGGATGGTACATTAACAGAAAAAGGTCTTTTTGCAACACATATTTATTCGTATGAGTTACTTGTATCGGAAATTTTTGCAACGTCTGTATGTGAAGATTTAACTGAAGAGGAAATTTGTATTATACTTGCAGTTATTGTATATGAGCATAAGCGAAGCGATGAGTTCTTTATTCGAAAAGGCAGAAAAGATATTGAGCGTTTGCTTAAGAAAGTAGCAGTAAATGATATTATTTCAAAAGGTCTTGATTTTCGTGAAATGAGAAATTTATGGCCTGTTGTTTCTGCATGGCGCGACGGTTGTTCTTTTGAAGACCTTATGGAAATGAGTAATTTTCAAGAAGGTGATTATATTCGTCTTTTTAGACAGATGGTTGATTTAATGCATCAAATTAGAAAGGCACATATTTCTCCAGGGCTTGATCAGAAAATAGTAAATTGTATGAATGCTCTTTATCGCGATGTTGTTAAGTTTGAATTTGGTTAGGTATTTAGTATATTGTAAAAATTGCTCGCAGTGCATGCTTTATTTCATCTATTTTCTGAGGTGGTATGCTTCCAATTACTTTTTGAATTCTACTTTTGTCAATACAGCGTAATTGTTCAATTTTTATAACGCCGTCTTTTTTTAGATTAGTTAGTTCTTTGCTAAGTGCAACAATATTTGGATATTTTTTGTTGGGAATGGTTGAGGTGATTGGAGCAATAATAATTGTGCTTAAATACGTATTGAGCATATTACATTGAATTATAACGCATGGCCTTGTTTTTGATTGCTCATGTCCAACAACTGGTTCAAGTTTAACAATACAAATGTCTCCTTGTTTCATATTAAAAATTCCACCCTGTTTCCGAGTTTTTCCATTCAGATATTTCTTTTTGACTTTGTTTACCGTATGTTTGTGCATATTCCTTTAGTAAGAGTTGCTCACGGTGTTGTTTTTCTTTCTGTACTAACTCTTGCAGAAGTTGTGCATATGATTTTGTATTTTTATCACGCAGTTCATCTAATGCATGTTTTAGTTCTGTTGGAATTTGTATTGTAGTTGCCATAGTAAAAGCTATAGCATTTACAATATATAAATTTTTTGGTATTTGTATGTATGTGCTATTCCTTATTGAGTTTACTAAAAGATAACCATTATTATGGCATCAGCGTTCGGCAAATTGCTAAATCCTGATATGCCTCACATAATAAATGAAATTTGTTATTTTAGATTGTATCACAATCTAATAACTCACTTTTTTACTTGGCAAAATTCTTCTTTATGTCAGATTTATTTTTTCTTAACTTTTATAACTCTAAAATTAAATTGAATTTGAAAAATATATCTCATTTTGCTACGTAAACTTTCCGCTTGAAATAGTTTTGAATAGTTTGTAATGAGTTTATGTGTTTTAGAACATACTTATGAGCTTTAATAAGTTCTTATCCTACATCAAGTCCATCATCAACATCAATTAAAACCGGTTTTCCATTTATTTCAAGAAATTGAGCGTGCTTTTCTACCCAGACTTTTTTATCTTTAACTTTTAATGGTACTGCAAAGAATTCGTCAATTTTTATCTGTGCAGTATTGTTTTTCATAGCTGCGCAGGTTACTTCATCGCCAGGTTTTCCTTCAGGATGTATTACTTTTACTACTGAGTCATCTTTTGTAGATGCTGCAAGGAGCATGCCTTGACTTTCAATTCCGCCAAGTTTTGCAGGTTTTAGATTTGAAACAACAATTATTTGTGTATTGATGAGTTCTTCAGGTTTATAGTATTTTTGCAATCCTGCAACGAGTAGTCTTTTTTCATCTCCCACATCAATCTGTAAAACTATTAATTTTTCTGAGTCAGGATGTTTTTTTGCATCTAAAACTTTTGCAACTTTGAGATTTGGAGTAAATAACTTTTCTTTATGCTTCTCAATTTTTGTGACAATGATTTCTGGTTTGTTAATTGAGTGATTCTTAAGGTCATATGTGATAGAGTCCCAGGTTTTCTTTTCTGTATTTATTTGTTCTAAAACTTTTTTTGAAAAGATAGGCATAATTGGTGCAATAAGAGATGCAACTATGTATGCAATGTTAACACATACTGAGCACACTATATGTGCTTCATCTTTTTTATTTTCTTTAATAAGTTGCCACGGTGCATTATCTTGGAAGAATTTATTTCCTAGAGAAGATACTTCCATTATTTCTGCAATTGCTCGGTTGAAATTAAGATTTGTATAATGTTCTTTTATAATTTCAATCTTTTTATCAATTTCTTTGAGAACAGGATATTCATTATCGTCAAAATTTGTTGTTTTTCCTTCAAAATTTCTATCAAGGAATGATAATGCTCGGTAACAAAGATTTCCAACGTTACCTACTATTTCTGCATTTACTGATTCTATAAAATGATTAAAGTCTAGATCTATGTCAGCCATCTTTCGGCTTAAGACTTTTGCATAATAATATCGTAAATATTCTGCAGGATACATTTCTGCAAATTCTCGCGCTAGAATAAACGTTCCTCTTGATTTTGACATCTTTTCTTTGTTAACGGTTAGGAATCCATGTGTTATAATATCGTGAGGTACGTTAAAGTCAGCTGCCATGAGCATGGCAGGCCAGAATAAATAGTGAAAGTACATAATATCTTTACCGATGATATGAATCATCTTTGTGTCACCATGAAAGTACTCATTAGAATCAAGGTTATGTTTGTCGCAGTAGTTTTTACATGATGCTAAATAACCAATTGGTGCATCAAGCCATACATAAAAATACTTGTCTTCTTCACCTGGAATCTTAAACCCAAAATAAGGTCCGTCGCGAGAGATATCCCAATCTTGCAGTCCTTCCTCAATCCAGTTGTTAAGATAATTTGTTA
Organism: Candidatus Woesearchaeota archaeon; assembly: GCA_047603135.1. Lineage (GTDB taxonomy): Archaea > Nanobdellota > Nanobdellia > Woesearchaeales > JACJVV01 > JACJVV01. The sequence goes on from JBLKOW010000055.1 coordinate 4,773, forward strand.
CTTCTGGTTGGAATTTTTGCTCTTTAAAATATTCTTTGAGTTTGTCAGTCATTTCTGCTAATTTGAAAAAGTAATGGGTAGTTTTTTTACGTATTGGTTTTGAATTTGTTAGTGTAGAATATGGGTTAACAAGGTCAGTTGGTTTGTATGTTGCGTTACATTTTTCACATACGTCGCCATATTGGTCTACTGCGTCGCATTTAGGACATTTTCCTTTTATGTATCTATCTGGTAAAAATCGTTTTGCTTCTTCATCATAAAATGATTCGATTTCTTTTGTGTAAATGAGACCTTTTTTTTGCAATCTACTAAATATTTCAGTGGCAAGTTTTTCATTTTCAGGAGAATGTGTCGAATGGTAATTGTCAAAAGCAATATGAAATAATTTGAAATCTTCTTGATGTTCTTTATTTACTTTTGTAATAAGTTCTTCAGGGGTAATACCATCCTTTTCTGCTCTAATTTGAATTGCAGTGCCGTGCGCATCATCTGCACAACAATAGATGATATCTTCTCCTGTTAATTTTAAGAATCTAGAGTAAATGTCTGTTTGGATATACTCGACAAGATGGCCTATATGGATTGAACCGTTGGCATACGGCAGGGCACTTGTTAGAAGAATTTTAGGTTTTTTTGTTTTCATTGTATTCTTTTATAGCTGTTAAGTTTGGGAGGGGTGGCTATTTTATAAATATTTTTGAAAAAGCATTTAAATCCGACTTCATGTAGCTATTCTATGAATGAGCATAAGCGATTATTAATTTTTTTAATAGTTTGTATAAGCATTTTACTTCTTCTTGCTCTTTATATGTTTAGGCCTTTAGTTAATGTTTTATTACTTGGTATTATTTTCTCATATCTTTTTTACCCAGTGTACAAATTTTTAGTTGCAAAAACAGGTATGAAGCGTATTTCATCTTTTTTTGTCTGTGTTCTTTTTATTGTGGTTATAACTGTGCCAATGGTTTTAGCGATTAATACATTAACACGTGATGTTTTTTTGGTGAGTGGTGCTCTTCAAAATTTAGATTCATTTGAGTATATTACAAGTCCTGATTGTGATGATGAAAATAGATTCTGTGCAACATACAAAACGTTTGTGGCAAATAAGGCAATTAAGTCTGCAGTAGATGATTCAATTACTGCATTTTCTGCAAGTTTGCGTCGATATTTTGGAAATTTAATATTACAAGTTCCTATGTTTTTGTTATATGCTTTAATCATTATTTTTATGATGTACTATCTTTTAATTGATGGGCGAAAAATTTTAGATAAACTTTATTTGCTCATACCTATTGCACCTAAACATAAAGATATTTTCTTTGCGAATTCTGATAAGTTTTTGGGAGGAATTTTATTTGGAAGTATTTTTGTTGCAGCGATTCAAGGTATTTTAGGCGGACTTGGTTTTTTTGTTGTTGGAATAAATTCACCGATTTTGTGGGGTTTTATTATGTTTATTTTTGCGATTGTGCCGCTTGTAGGACCTGTATTTATTTGGCTTCCAGCTGGTATAATCTTACTTGTTACTTCTTGGACTGCAGGTGATATGTTTGGTGTGTGGAAAGCTGTTGGATTATTATTATATGGAGCTTTTGTGGTAAGTTCTATTGATAATATTTTACGTCCAAAAGTAGTTTCAAGATACACTAATATTCATCCGCTCTTGGTTTTTTTAGGGGTGTTTGGTGGGATTTTTGTGTTTGGTATGGCAGGTTTAATTATTGGTCCGCTTATTCTTGGAATGCTTATGACGCTGATTTCTATTTATGAATCTGAATTTGTTTCTAAGAAAGAAAAAGATACTGCGCCGTGATTTGGGTTTGGTTTTTTGTTGTTTGTGTAGAGGTAGATTAAGAATTTGTTTGGTTTACTTACAATTGTTTTTAATTTTTTGTTATATATGCAGAAATTTATCTAATTGTTCGCTGAGTAATTACTGCTGAAGAAATTCTAAAACTTGAACCAACAAAATTTGGTCTGTAGCCATGATGGTTGCTTGCTATTTGCGCAGCAGTCATGGTATCATCAGCACTATATCCTGCAACGAGCATAATAATGCCTCTCCCATTAGGATATACTCGTATATAGCCACTTCCAGGGATAAAGTCTTGAGCACAGTCTATAGGGTTATTCATGACGTGTGCTGCAACCCAGTTGACACATGGTCCGCCAACAACAATTAAGTTTCTATCACGAATACTTGTTCTATTAAGTGATGTGTCTAATAGTGTTGGTGCAACACCTGATTTTCCTTGAGTTTTCTTTAAGAAAACATCCATGTATAAGTCACGTAATTCTTCATATGTATTTCCATGTGTTTCAATTTCAAAGTTTCGGGATCCCTGTGTTCTTGAGTATATTTCTAAGTCCTCTTGGAGCGAATTTGCAATTTCAACTGCTGCAATGACATCAGATGTTGCAGCGAACTCACCAATGACAAATTCTACATTCATAAGGTCATTTCGAAAGAACATTTCAGGATAGTTTTCAAGATCAGCGCTCATAACAGCTGTTGTTATTGTTGTTAT
>JBLKOW010000056.1:0-7269 GCA_047603135.1 Candidatus Woesearchaeota archaeon
TTGATACTTTTGTGAGACACTTTTGAGGCTTCGGTTTTTTGGTATTTTCCCCTATTCTTAATAGCGGTGGTATTTTCTCTTCGAACCCTCCTTCATTTCCTGTGGAACTCTGTGAGACATTTTTGAGACTTTATTGATACTCTTTTGAGATTTCTTAGCTAATCCTTCTCTTTTTCCAAGAAAGAAGGGGTTTAAAGCCCTAAAATGAGTAATGCGAGGTATTTTACTTATTTTTCTGTTTTTTTTATGATTTTAATCAGCACATTAGCCTTTATTTCGATTGATGAGAAACCTTTTTATATGGGCTTATTTTTGTCACATCATGTCACTTATTGATGTTAAGAAAATCCTTATTACTGGTGGTGCAGGCTTTATTGGTAGTCATTTAGCGCGCCGTCTTCTTAAGCAAGGTCATGAGGTTACTGTCATTGACAATCTATTTACAGGTAATAAATCAAATATTTATGATTTAATTGATAATCCTCGCTTTACTTTTATGTTTAGAGATGTTTCTACACCTTTTTGGGGGCAGTTTGATGAGATTTATAATCTTGCATGTCCTGCTTCTCCAATACATTATCAGCGTAATCCTGTTGAAACGACTAAGACTTCTTTTTTAGGGATAATGAATGCGCTTGATTTAGCACTTAAGACAAAAGCTAAAATATTGCATGCATCAACGTCAGAAGTGTATGGTGATCCGTTAGTGCACCCTCAACCAGAAACATATTGGGGTAATGTTAATCCAATAGGGATTCGTAGCTGTTATGATGAGGGAAAACGTGCTGCTGAAACACTTTGTGCAGACTATTATCGTGAGTATGATGTTGATGTGCGCGTTATTCGTATATTTAATACATATGGACCAAATATGCACCCTCGTGATGGGCGAGTAGTTAGTAATTTTATTATTCAGGCACTCTTGAACGAAGATATAACTATTTATGGTACTGGCAATCAAACACGAAGCTTTCAGTACGTCGAGGATTTAGTTGATGTTATGATTTTATTTATGAATAAAACTAAGTCATCACTTATTGCATCTTTTGCAGAGGTGGGCTGGCATGGGATGCCACTTTTAAACACAGGCAATCCTGATGAATTCACCATTAAGGAACTTGCTCAGAAAATTCTTGCATTAGTTCCTGATTCAAAAAGTACTTTAGTGCATAAACCTTTGCCGGCTGACGATCCTCAGCAACGTAAACCTGATATTTCTATGGCTCAAAAAGTTCTTGGATGGAAGCCAGCCATTGCTCTTGACAAAGGTTTGATTCCTACTATTGAATATTTTAAGAAATATACGAAGTGATTTAATGAAAATTCTCGTTACAGGTGGTGCAGGATACATTGGTAGTGTTGCAGTATCTCAGCTTTTAGCGAAAGGATATACTGTTGTTGTTATTGATAATCTTTCTAAAGGGGTGCGTTCTCTTGTTCCTAAGGGTGCTGATTTCTATGAAGGAGATTTATGCGATTCTACATTTGTTTCTTCTGTATTTAAGAAGCATACTTTTGATGCTGTAATCCACTTTGCAGCATACAAAGCAGTGGATGAATCACTTCATAACGTCGCTAAATATTCAGATAATATTACTGGGACAATTGTTCTTCTTAATGCGATGGCTACGCATAAGGTATCACGAATTGTTTTTTCATCTTCTGCTGCAGTGTACGGGGTGCCTGAGATAGATATTATTGATGAAACTGTTGATCCTGCTCCTATCAATTATTATGGATTTACTAAACTTGAAATGGAGCGAATTATGAAATGGTATGCTGATTGTTATGGAATGCACTGTGTTATGCTTCGTTACTTTAATGTGGCTGGAGATGGTGGTTTAGGATATATTGATCCTTTTGCTAAAAATATATTTCCCATTCTAGCTGAAGTGTTAACTGGAAAACGTGAACGTGTTGAGGTTTTTGGAAATGATTATCCAACACGTGATGGTACTTGTGTTCGTGATTATATTCATGTTATTGATTTAATTGATGCACATATTAACGCGCTTAGTGTTGATGGTTTTCATGTTGTGAATTTAGGAACTTCTCATGGTTCTACTGTTTTAGAATTAATTAAGGTTTTTGAAGAAGTCTCTGGTAAAAAAATTTTGTATAGTATTACAGGTCGTCGTGATGGTGATCCTGCGTGTCTTGTAGCATCTTCTGAGAAAGCATTGAAATTGTTACAATGGAAGCCGCAGTTAGATATTAAAGAGATGGTTGCAAGTACTTTGAAAGCATATGATTTATCAACGGCTGAAGAAAAGTAATGCTTTTGTTACTTTTTAGTAGTATTTATTCGAAACATTTATATATGAGTTATTTCTCCGTAGTAGTTGGGGGGTCGATATTATGGTTGACTTTTATGAGGAAGAAGTAATTTCAGAAGAAGAACATGATGACATTGTCGAACAAGAAGCTGAAGAAATGGTTACTGAGTCAGAAGAAATCAAAGATTTCGTTTTTGATCAAGTTCGTGGTGGTCATGGAAAAAAACATGTCCTTTCAGATCTTAATAAGAAGCGTCTTGGAAAGCATGAAATGGATGAAATGTTTTGTGATTGGTATTAGTTTTGTGGTTTTATTAGTTAGATGACTGAAGCCACGCAATTTCTTCATCACTTAAATCAAAGTATTCTTGAAATTGGTTTGACATTGTTTTATTTTTAGACATTTTTTGTATGTAAGGGAGTGTGCTTTCTAATACTGTTCGTGTGCTTGTATGGGTATGAATGGCTACTTTTTCTGCGATAACTTTTCTTTTTTGATATTTCATATTTGCGCGCCATATTTGAAGTAATCTTCCTGGCGGACTGTATGATATAACTTTCTTTTGTCTTTCATCCTTACTTGTTGCAACTCCTGCACTGTAATGAGTCATCATATACGTTAGAAATCTCCAGTATTGCCATCTTCTAATTCTGCCTTTAAAGACATCTGCGCGTGAGAGGTGATGAAAGGCTTTTGCAAGGTCTTTTATTTCATATTCTTTTGGGATGTTTTCTTCAAGCCAAAGAGCAATGGTATCAATATCATCATCAACATTTTCAAACGCATTCTTTGCAATATCTGCTGATGTTGTTTTGAGTACTTTCATTAATGCATTCGTAAGTTTTTCTGTTTTATTTCGTTCATGAGATGCAAGCTTGTCAACATTTTCTTTTGTTAGTTTTTTGCTTCCTGATTCAGTGAGTGTTTGTATGTCATTTATCGCAGCACGCATATCTCCACCTGAACGATACGCGATTGCTTTGATGGCAGTTTCCTCAAATTCACAGGAATTGTCGTGTAGTATTGTTGTTAGCTTTTCTATAACTGCCTTGTTAGTGAGGTGTATGAATTCAATGAGGAGTGATTTTTTTCGTAAATCTTTAAGTTTTGGGTTATATGGATCTTCTACTGTGCATATAATTGGAAAAGTTGACTTGGCAATTAATTTTGTAAGTCCTGCAAGTGCTCCTCGATCTTTAGTTCCTGAAAGGCCATCTATTTCGTCAATAAGAATGACTTTACCTTTATGAAATAATGATTGTTGGTTAATTGCCGTGCCAATCATATGCTCTATAATATCGCGTTTTCTAAAATCAGAAGCATTCATTTCTACTATTTCATATTGTTGTTCATGAGCTACTGCAATAACTGCGCTTGTTTTGCCGGACCCAACAGGTCCATGAATAATACAGCATTTCTGTTTTTTATTTCGGTATGTTGCAACAAAGTCTTTTAATTCATGTAATGCTTTTTCTTGTCCTAGAATCTCACTACTGTTTTGTGCAGTATATTTATTTATCCATGGTTTCATGTATGTGAGAAAGTACTTATTCTTTATTAAATTTGTTTATTTTGGTTTGTAAAAAGTCAACTTACACGGCAAATACATATGTATCTCTAACGAGAAACATATCGCCTTACTTGGCAAAATAGATTTTTAACTTACTATTTTTGTATGTATATTACGAATGCGCTACTTATTGTCCACGCATGTTTCTAAGCTCTTCAATTGCATGATTAAGTGCTTGAGGATTTGCTTGAGTGAAACGTTGTCTTAGTGTGTTTGGATCATATGTATTGTACGCTTTGGCGAATTGCATAATTTGTGTTGCTTCTCTTCGAACAGGGTCATTCACTAATTCATTGGTTACTTCCTCAATAATCTCTGCATCCCATCCTAAATTTTTAAGAGAGCTTACGATATGGTTCATTGAATTTCCTTTAACAATTTGTTTTACGAAATAATCTTTTAGTTTTTCTCTTACTTCTGGGGTGTTTTTTCGTGACTCTTGTTGTGTTTCTTGCTGGTAGGAAGTATCTGATTGTTTTTTTGCACGAATATACATAAATGCTCCTGCTCCAGCACCTCCTAATAGTATGATAATAATTATGAACATAAATGTTCCACCGCGTGAACTACTACTACGTGAAGGTGGAGTTGGTTGTTCAATTGACGGTTCGTGAGGTGTTTGGTCTCCTGGCTGGCCTCCTTGATCAATTGGGTCTTCTTGTTCAGTTGGTCTTTGATTTGTATGACATGCATTATCGTACCAATATCCTCGTGCATTTCTACATTCGAATTCATCTTTACATTCACTGAGTGTATCAAATGTACAGGTGGGCTCTGGGGTAGGATCAGGTGGTATTGGTTGAGTTTGATTTGTTTCATTAGTTGTCTGGTTTGTTTCATTACCTGGAATTGTTACATTTGTTTCATTCCCTATTGTTATATTTCTAATTATAATTGGTTCTGGATCAATTGAGCGTATTCTTAATTCATAACTACTAAACAATACGATTATATCATCAATGCAAAATTCGTAGTTGAACTCTGCATCCTCTTGACATATGCTTCTTTCTTCACGACAAATATCTCGACAAAGGGCATCATCACATCCACTAATACAATCATTGTGGATGTCATTACATACATTTCTTTCAGTTGTTCTAACATCTTGACAATCGCGTCTTTCATCTTCAACTGCAGGGTCTTCTTTTAATCGATGTAAGAGGAGTTCTGTTTCATAGTAGCCATCATCAAGGAAGTCTAGTTTTCTTGTTTCTCCTTCTCTGAGGCTGAATTCATTATCAAAACGTCCTTCTGCAATGAAATCTACGCGATCAAATTCACGATCGTAGAATGGGTCAATCTTGATTCTTGCTGGAATTGCTTCATCAGTACATATTTGAAGGTCATCTTCACATACTTTATCACAATCTTCTAAGTCTTGTGTACATCTTTCTCTACAGTCTTCATTATCGCGCTGTGCAAATTCATAATCACTACGGCAATTGTCGCGACATGATAGTCTATCTCGTGAGTCATCATAGCGATTACAGTCTTCTCTACATACATTGTATTCATTTCGATGTACGTCAAATAAATCTCTACATTCTATATCACATGTTCTTTTTTCATCTCGACATGTTCGTGTACATGCAGTGTTCGTTTCCTCGCAATTATTATCTACTATAAATGTCAAGATATCATCAAAGTCTGCTGAGTATGTTCTATATGTTGAGGTTACATTTATCCAAATAAATCTTCCATCTTGTGTTGTGAAAGTGTATTCCCATGGTTTTGAAAATTGGGTTGGTGGGGCTGTCGCGATATTTCCTCCTACTCGGACATTGTTTGTGTCACTAATTCGTACTCGTGCTGAAGTGGTTTTTTGCTCTCCTGGATTAAGATTTAATTCAGGGAATCCTTCGATAATAGTAATTCCTTGTGAGTTGTCCATCGTTACTTGCACTGTTTCTGATTTATTGTTATTGTTTTTAATATTCATGCTGATGCGTACTATTTCGTCAATATGTGGGCGTGATTTATCTGTACTAATAGTATATTCTAGTAAGTTATCAACAACACTAAATTTTGTTTGTTTTTTGATATCAACTCCTAAGTCATTCCAAACTCTTGCAGTAACTGTGTGTGTTCCTTGACCTTGTACAGGTATGGTTTTGTGAATAGTTTCTTTTTCACCTGCTGTAATTTGTTTGAAGTTATATCCCTCAGTTCTTTGTGTTGTACTATGAGTTACGTTTATTTGATAAAACCCTGCAAAATCAGCTTTTTCATCAGCTTCAATAACTAATGTGATTTGTCCATTTCCTCCCATTTGTACTGTTGGGGTTGATGTGTTAAGTGTAACTTTTGGAGAAATTTGTATTCCTTGCAATTCAAAATGAATTGGTTCTTCAGTGTTATTATATGAATTAAGTGAAGAATGTTCAGGGTATAAATTTGTTACCGTGTACTCTGTATAAATTCGACAATCATATTGATAGATATTTGGTTTTGTTTGTGTAATAGTAAATTGTATGTCTTGTGGATTATTTACATTAATACTTGTTTTGTTAAAAGTAGTTTCTGATATTTCTAGATAATCTTTACATGCATCATTTAATTTCAAATTACCATTAATGTTCACGCTTTGGCTTCCATGCTTACTAAATTGTAATGTGTATGTAGCAGGTGAATTTATTGCAACAGGATTATTTGGATGTGTAACTTGCATATTGACTGGATTGGTGAGCATGACCTGGAAATTTTCTGTCCCTGTGCTTTGCCCAATACTATACATGATAGTTAATTCTTGAATACCCTCGCTGAACTGTGAAGTGGTTGGGGTGAAGAAACGTGCACCAAATAAGTCGTCAGTATCTTTTTGTAACGTTAAGATATTGTTGTTAATTATTGCAGTGAGCTGTTCAGGTGGATACTTAAATGGCATGTTTTCAATTATATTCCAAATTTTATTTAATGGTATTCCTTGATTATCTTGAACAGTTATATTTAATTTATTTTCTTCTCCTAAAAAGAATATGCCTTTTCCTAAATTGATTGAGAGATTATCTTTGATTTTTCCTTCAACAGTCTTGACAGTGTACCATGTTTCGTTATTCTCCACACGGATTTGTGCAATAAAGTCTGTTGCATTATCAGCTATTTTGTAGAGTTCAAGAGGTTCATAGATAATTTGCGACTCATACATTTCATAAGGATATAAATAGTAAATGTCATAGTTTTCTATTTCTTCTTGAGTTATGTTTAGTTCTTGCAGTTCTGATTCATTAATTTTATCAAACTCAAAAAGTTCAATCTCGCGATCAAGTGTACTGAATTTTACTGACATATTTGTTATTGTGTTTGTTTTTGGAATTTTTACATAAGTAATAATGGCATCATATGTGTTGAAATTATTATTTATTTCATAGTTGTCTCCCTCTATAAATGCTAGAAGATCATCATAGTTCATAGTGCTCATAATG
>JBLKOW010000057.1:0-7179 GCA_047603135.1 Candidatus Woesearchaeota archaeon
CAAACAGAAATAGGGAAGCATACTTTTTATGCTTTCTCCCTCTGGTCAATAGACCAGAGGAACTCACAGCTTAGAACCCTGATAATCTGTAGACCCTTCTGGTTTTAGTTCATTACCAGCATGGCTATGCCCATGATTATGATGATGGTGAGAGGGTTTTTCTTCACGAAGTACCATACGCCACGCAGGCTCAAAAACATGATGTGTTACAACATCATGAGGATATTGCAAAACTGTTGTCATAGTTCCAGGCAGAGTAAGACCCATTTTAAGTGCAAGTGCTAGACCACCATGGTAAGGACAACCCACTGCGTGAAGTACTCCATATGCACCACTTGCGTAACCTAATTTCTTTTTCATAATTTGTGGAAAGTACCTTATTTTATAAGTAATACTGAGAATGATTATCAATAAATATGCTTATTGATAATGAAAATCAGTAGCATTTAAAAAGAAAATTTGAATCCGCTTATACCTATGCGCGTTTCATGTTTAGGGAAAGGAGGAAGCGGAAAAACTACTATCGCAGGTGCTTTGATTAGACATATTTCTAAAAACCAGAGAGTTCTTGCGATTGATGCAGATGTAAACGTAAATTTACACCGTGCACTTCAAATTGAAAAACCTCACAAAACATTAGGAACAATGTTTAGCGAACTTGCTACCCACATCACGCAAAATCGAACGGACATTCTTTCAAAAAACGTTGTTGCAACAACCCCTCCTTCACTCAAATCAACATTCTTAAAGCCTTTTGATGACTCATTTATTACTACTGTTTCAGTTACACATGGAAACATTACGCTTATCGATGTTGGCACCTATGAAAAAGAAGATGTCGGACATACCTGTTATCACGGAAAATTAAACACACTAGAGCTCCTGTATCATCATTTGCTCGATAAAGAAGATGAAGTAGTTATTGCAGATGCTACTGCAGGTATCGATAATCTTGGCACATCACTTTATTTTGCATATGATGTTAATTTCTTTGTTGTTGAACCTACTCTTCAAAGCATTGAAGTGTATAAAGAATTTATCGAAAAAAGAGATGACATCAAGGTGTATGTAATAGTAAACAAAGTATCATCTGATGAGGATATTACATTTATTAAAGAACACATCCCTGATGATACAATTATAGCTACATTTTCTCTTTCAAATCACCTCAAAAAACATGATCAAGGTAAAGAAGGCGAGTTTGAGTTTTTTTGTGAACAAAATAGTGCACAACTTGAAAAGATATTTACTAAGATTAAGGAAACGAAAAAAGACTGGAAAACATACTATCAAATATTACTAACCACTCATGTGCAAAATAGCATTGAGTGGTGGGATTCATATTATGGGTGCAAAATCTCAGAGCAGAATGATCCTGATTTTTCTTATGAAAAAGCATTTGCACAGTGGAGGTAATACCATGAGAACCTTACTTCCTGCTTTACAAGACCAGACTATCTCGACATTTCTTAATAATACAGATGCCATTACAAACGTAAAGACTCTGCACGAAGGAACAGTGCACCTTGTGTTCCCGAGTATAATCACACAAAATTATAGCGAAATTCTTGATTCATTTAGTGACATTACTATTGAAAAAGAGATTTACTTTGCACACAAAAGTACAAATTCATCAGCAGTTGTAAGACACATGAAAAAATTAGGATTAAAGTGTGATGTTGCATCATACTATGAGTTATGCAGTGCACTTTCAGAAGGTTTTACCGGGCACACAATAGAATGCACAGGACCTAAAAATGAAAAGTATCTTCGTCTTGCAATCCAGCACAATTGCTTAATCAGTTGTGATTCATATCAAGAATTAGTTGAACTGATTAGTCTTCATAAACTGTGCGATATTCAGCAAACAATACATGTTCTTTTACGAGTACAAAATATTTCAGCCGAAGGTATTAATTATAAGCATAGAACTTCCAGGTATGGTTTATGCGAGAATGAAATTTCACAAGCCTTTAATGTATTATCAGAAAACGAATGTATTACCTTAGAAGGTTTTCATGTGCATAACGATGAAAGAAATCCAGAAGTAAAGAGTGCATTTGTAAAAAGAATCATCACCTTAATGATGCAGGCATACGAGTATAATCTTGCCCCTAGTATAATAAACATAGGGGGAGGACTGCGTGCTCAATCCATTTTATCTAAAGATTACTGGACTAACTATGTAAACGATCTAGAAGAAGCAGTAAAACTGGGAAATAGTACACACACTTACAAGAACTTCGCATATGGTATGCACTTGAATGAAAAAGGAACAGTTCATGGAAGATCGCAGTTACTTGGACGATTTGGACTGCCTAGTATTAAAGAAACTATTCAAACAATATTACATACTGAAATGGATGATGGACGAAGACTTCATGAAATAATTGCAGAGAATGGCTGGAAACTTATGATTGAGCCAGGTGAAGCGCTCCTTACTAATGCTGGAATAACTCTTACAAACGTAATCAGTACAAACAAAAATAAAGATCACGATAATATAACAGTACTAGATACAAATATTTACAATATAGGATGTCAAATGACTGAACATTTCTTAGATCCAGTATTAGTTAAAGATTCAAAAAACCGTATGGATTCTTCAAGCGAAAAGTCTGAAACAAACGAATCAAATATGCAAAAGGAAACGGAATGGCACGGTTTTTTAGTAGGCAATTTATGCAGAGAAGAAGATATTCTTATGAAGCGAAAAGTAACATTTAACACAAAACCGCAAAAAAATGATATAATCATTTTCTTTAACACAGCAGGTTATAGTTCACACTTTGAAGATGCAAGACCACATATGCATCCACTTTCTAAGCGTTTCATAATTACAGAGAATAATAATTTTGAGATCCATACTGATGAAACTTATAATCCTTGGAATAATGAGCTAGAAGATACAACTAATGTTGCAAAGGGCATACCAAATGACAAAAACAAAAAAACTAACGCTGAATACTATGACTGATTCAAAAGTAATTCTTGTTGCAGGACCTCTTGGCTCAGGAAAAACAACCATACTTAACAAATTATATGATAGTCTTCCTAGAGGAAGCACTGCATCTGCAATTATTAATGACGCTGGAATTAGAGGGACTGATTCAACACGTTTTAGAGGAGACAGCCTTGCAATTCCAGGATGCGTATGCTGCGGAAGTCTTGATGAGACTGTTTCTGCAATTGAAGCGAGAAGAAAAGCAGGAACTGATTTTTTATTTGTTGAACCAACTGGAGGTGCGAATGCAGTTTCGTTAGCAGAAGGAATCCAAAGAGCAACTCCACTTGATATAATTATTACTGCCATCCCCTCATTTTATGAAAATGTTGCACATACTACTGCAATGCAGACTGGATTAGTTGTTGCACATGTAGGAGTAAATACTCATGGAAATCCGGCATATAACTCTGGAATCCCTCCAATCCCACGAATTGAGATTTCAGAAGTAACACTTAATAGAGTTCTTACAGAAAAAGAATCTTATAAAGCCGCTGACTTTGTGTTTATGCCAGTAAGCGCTTTCGGACTAAATGGAGAAATGAAGTCCAAAAACCCAGTAATGGTTAAAAATAATAATCATGATAGTATAGCAACACAGTACCAAGCACTTTCTCGAAATATAGACGAAGAGGCATTTTTAGAAAGTGTAAGAGAGCGCAGGTTTGAACGCGCAAAAGGAGTCCTTCCATGCGGGAGAGGATTTTGCGCAGTCCAAGGAAGAGTATTTATTGATGATAGTACATATGCAGTAAGCCCATATATTATGATTATTTCAACACAAGGAACTCCTGAAAACACACTAAAACACTACTCTGCAAATCCTGATGAACCACAGCTCATGTTTACCCCGCATGCGTCAGCTGAAAGTAAGGTTAGTGCATTTACGTATACACTTAATCAGGCACAAAAAACAAGAGGGGGAAATGCCACCACATATGAAGCACCTGATGTAGCACTATTAATGGCCATGGAACTTTATGAGGGAGGAAATTTAGCCTTTATTGAGCCAGCAATTAGAGAATATGCACGTGTACGTTTTGAAGGGCACTCACTTCTTGAAGCTGAATCATCAGTAATCAATAATGCATATCTTACACAGCTCCTTGCACAAAGTAATAGAGGAAGAGGAGGATATCCTCGAGAAAACGGATTATTTTATCTAGGAGATGTTACCCCCTTTGACTTACAGCCACGTATTAAAGAACACGCGCGTGAGTTAACTCGCCAAAAAACACCAATTGGAGAATACCATACATTTATTACTGAAATGAAAGAGGTTGCACATGACAATTTATGAAACACCACTTGACATGATTGGAAACACTCCACTTCTTAAAATACCGCAAGAAGTACACGGGCTGAAGAATTTTGAAGTATATGCAAAGCTTGAATACATGAATCCTTTTGGTTCAGTTAAAGACAGAATAGCAAAAGGAATGCTTAGCCCTATCTTACCAGAACTACAAGCAAAAAAGAAAACTATTCTTGAGGCATCAAGTGGAAATACCGCAAAAGCATTATGTGGCATTGGTGGTTTTTACGGTCTTTCATTCAAAACAGTAACTAACCGTATTAAAGTTCCTGAAGTGAGAATGACACTGCAATTAATGGGATCTGAGATTGAAGAACTCCCTGGTTTATCAGATTGTCCTGACCCAAACGATCCAAATGATTATACTACTGTTGCTCAAAATCTTGCAACAAATGAGCCTGAAAAATATCACTATACAGACCAATATTTTAACGAATTAAATCGCAAGTCGCATGAGCAAACTGGAGCAGAAATACTTAAAGATATTCCAGATATATACGCTTTCTTTGGATGCCTAGGGACATGCGGAACAACAATGGGTGCAGGAGATTATCTTAAGAACAAGAATAATGAAATACATATTTATGGAGTTGTTGGTTCAGAAGGCCATCATTTACCAGGTGGCAGAAATTTGAATGAACTATGGGAAGTAGGTTTCTTTAGAAAAGACTTTTACACAGAAATATTACATGCAAAAACACAAGCATCTATTGAAGCAATGATATTATTAAATAGAAAATGTGGGATGATGTGCGGACCAACTACAGGTTTAACATATTATGCCATGATTGAAAAACTTAGAGAAATAGATTCAGCGCAACCTGAAAAAAAGAAAGCAGTATTTATTGCGTGCGACCGAGCAGAAATGTATATGAGTTATTTAAAGCGCTATAAACCAGAACTCTTTGAAAAAAAGCAAACACGAAAAACAGTTGAATCACAGACACCTGAAGAAGTTATGCAGGGCGAGGAAATTGAACCTGAAGAATTACAAAGTATAGCAAACGATGTAATTCTTATAGATATTCGAGGCCATTTTGCATTTAGAGTTGGACACATAGAAAACAGCATTAATATTCTCAATGAGGTACTTAACTTTATAGTTGAAGAAGGAACTTCATTTCCTAAAAAGAAACTCGTTATTATATGCCCTAACGGAACATTATCGCGAAAATATGCATCATTCTTATCAGCACAAGGATATGATGCATTTTCACTCAAAGGAGGATTTCTTGCATGGAAAAATAAAGGCCTGCCTACTGCGAGTATGATTCATGCAAAACTTTCAAAGTCACAATGAACACGAAGTATGACTATGATATAGCACTCGGAAACACTAAAGATGCACACTTTGAGTACATTTATAATGCATTGTCAAGTTATTCTAAGAAAATATTTACAGATTTAATAGCACATATTAGAGGAGGTAAAGTATTAGACCTTGGATGTGGATGGACTGGCCACTACTGGTTACTGGGGTATATAGAAAGAGCAGAGTCAATATCACTCTATGATTATGATGAGAAGAACGTTGCCTTACTCTCTGGAAAAATAAATGATGAAGTATTAACAGAAGTACAAAAGTTTTCAGGAACAATTACATTCTTACAACAAAAAGAGCTACTCTCAACGATTACTAAAGAAGATATTGCTATGCAATTAGTTCAGAGAGTTCAGGAAATAAAAACGTTTGATTTTCTAAAGCCAAATATTACTAAAAAGTTTAATTATATATTCAGTTTAGAAGCACTGCAGTGTGTTGCAAACAACGAGGAGATGGAAACAGCATTTAAAACTTGTTATGACTTACTTGAACAAAAAGGTATGCTTCTTGCAGCACTAGTTATGAAGAAAGAGATCAATGAAAGAGCAAATAATCTCATATCACTTAAGCTTGATGGAAGTTATATTTTTTCAGACCAGAATGTTAAAGATGCTCTTAAAAAAGTAGGCTTTACCAACATTACCACATCAATGTATGAAATCCCAGTAACTAACTATGAAAAAGTTCTTTTTGTAATTGCAACAAAACCATGAGCTCGAAAAAAACGCTAAAAAAAATAAAAGTCTTTAAAGTACTCTTTGCTAATAAATTTAGAATAATACTTTTTGCTACGATTATCTTATCATTGATATTGTTATTTAGTAAATATAAACCATTCTTTGTGGGAACTGTTTTTTTAGTTTGTATTATATGTGCACAATTAGCAGTTTTCTTAATGCCATTGCTTGGTTATATAGGTTTTGAAACAGGATACTTTTTTACCATGATGATGGGCTACCTTTATGGTCCTGAAGCAGGGTTTTATTTTGCATTTTTCTTTTTAGCACTACATATAATAGAACAAGCCATGTATGGATTAAGCCCACTTGATATAAGCATGAAAGTGATTGTAGTTCCTTTAATGGGATACACTGCAGGCTTTGTTCCAGAAGGAGGAATTTATGTATTTGGAACTGTAGTCATAACACTCCTTAGCATACTTATTTTTGTAATTAACCTTTTTTTCTGGGGAGAAGATATGGTTACTATGGTGCTTTGGTGTGCAGGTTTGGTATTTATTAATTCACTCTTGTTTCAATTAATTGCACCGATTATTATAACAGTGACGTAAACGGGCAAGATTTTAATTATATCTCTTCTTTTAAAGTCTAAAATACATATTCCCTCGAAAATTCTTCCTTTTTTCTGAAAAATAACAAAAATCCGACTCTCGAATGTTCGTCCTATCCCCAACATAAATGTTGGGGTATTACGGACTCACTATTGAGTCGGATTTTTGGAATTGAAAATCTCACCCTGAAGGATGGGGTATTCAGATCCCAACGTAAATCTCACAGGTGAGATTTTCAATAATTA
>JBLKOW010000058.1:0-6902 GCA_047603135.1 Candidatus Woesearchaeota archaeon
TTATTTATTTTTTAGTTGTTGTTTAGTACGTTTTTTCTTTTTTGAGTCATTTACGGATTGTTTGTCTAATGAAGACGATACAGAAGCTGATGAATTTGAAACCTCAATTGTATCAAGATTTATTTTATGGAACAGTTCTGCATATCTGCAATGATTATTCCATCCATTAATTAATGCTTTAAGGTACATGTGCCAGCCAAGCGACACAATAGCATTTACCTGACTTTTATGCTTTAGAAGTGCTTTTACTTTTACCCAAAATGTTTTTGAAATATCAACAAAGAGTTTTGGATAATGATTCGTCTTTACTGAAAATAAATTCCAAATATCAAATGCGTAGATTTCACCCTTAAAATTCATTTCTTTAGCAACCGAAGTTACAATTTTATAAACAGCAATATGGTCTGGATGAGGATCATCAGGCGCATGAGTAAATATTTTTGTAGGATTGTGCATGCGAATAATATTCTTTAGTTCTGTACGATCACATGTTTCAGTAAATGTTCCTTCTTTAAGTTCAAGGTATGCGATTGTATCACCGAGTATACGCGCACTTTGCAATGATTCACGCTCACGACGTTTTGCAATAACTTCTGGGCGAAGATGAGGGTGACTTGCCTCACCATATGAAAAAATGTAGGTATATGCAGAAATTCCCTCATCAACGTATCTACGAATAGTTCCCCCTGCGCCAATTATTTGATCATCATTATGAGCACACAATGTAAGGATGCATTCACCCTTTACTCTTTTTTTAGGAAGTAATTCAGCACGCACCTTCTTTTTAGATTTTTTAGTAGAAGTTTGAGTATTTTTTTTTGCAGAATAGATCGAACTCTTACTTTTTTCAGTGGATACTGTGGATTGCTTTTTTTGCATGCGCATATATCCAGAGAATGCTCTGTACTTATATCTTTTTCCTTCAAGTCTGTAAAAAGTCAACTTGCACGGCGAACATATATGTTTCTTTAGCAAGAAACATATCGCCTCAGGGGGCAAAGTAGACTTTTTACTTTTTCCTTCAATAGAATATTTTCTCATATTTAGTTTATGAAATGCTACAATCACGAAATGTATATAAAGCGATTATATATTGCCGTAGGTATGACACTTGGTAAAATTACTGGGAAAGTAACTACTACACATTTTACGTTTCATGTAGACGATAGTATCAACGCGCGAAAGTTTGAGTTTATTCAAGCAACTCACCCCACATATGGTTCAGTATTATGCCAAATTGTAGAACTTGAGCAAGATACGAAAGGTATTCGCGGATTATGTAACGTTATTGGATACAAAGATGCAGAAGGTATTTTACGACAACTACGAACACCACTAAAACCTGGAACTGAAGTGCATGTTGCACCTGAAGAACTCATTAAAGAGATTATAAAACCAGGAGTAAAAGATACCGCATTTATTGGCACTCTTGAAGGGAAAAAAGATATACGCGTTAATTTAGATTTATCAAGACTTCTTACAAAACATGTCGCCATTCTTGCAAAAACAGGTGCAGGGAAGTCATATGTTGCAGGCGTTCTTATTGAGGAAATACTTGAGAAAAAAATACCATTAGTTATTATTGATCCGCATGGCGAGTATAGTATGCTTAAAGAAAAGAATAGTGATAAAGCTGATGCTGAGCGATTAAAGAAATTAGGATTACAGCCAAAAGGATACGGTAGTCACATTCAAGAGTATGGCGATATTGATATTATTGAAAATGTAAAACCACTGCTCTTAAACGAGGAGATGACCCCTAAAGAATTGCTTGCACTCCTTCCTGCAAAACTTACCAATCCACAACAAGCAGCACTGTACTCAGTAATGAAAGATGTTCGAACAGTCACATTATCACAAGTTATTGAAAGTCTTGAACAAATGGATTCTAATAGTATGTATAATGTAATGAGCATGATTGAATACTTAAAGAGTTTACAGCTCTTTGCAGTTAATTATACCCCTTATACTGAGCTTGTTCAGCCTGGAAAATGCTCAATAATTAATTTGAAAGGAATCCCACCTGAAGTCCAGGAAATCATTGTCTTTAAATTACTCAAAGATTTGTTTGAGATGAGAAAAACAAATCGTATTGCACCACTTTTCTGCGTTATTGAAGAAGCACATAACTTTGTTCCTGAACGTGGAACGGGAGAGAAAAAGTCTTCAAGTGTTATTCGAACAATTGCATCTGAAGGGCGAAAGTTTGGATTTGGACTCTGTGCAATAACACAGCGCCCTGCACGCATTGAAAAAAACGTACTAAGTCAGTGTAATACACAGATTATTTTAAAAGTAACTAACCCAAATGATGTAAAAGCTATCAGCGCAAGTGTTGAAGGGATAACTTCAGAAACCGAAAAAGAAATACCTAATTTACCCATTGGAACAGCTATTATTACTGGGATTAGCGATATGCCACTAGCAGTTAAAATTCGGACACGAAAATCACAGCACGGTGGTGCTACAGTTGATATTCTTAATCAAGAACCAGATGTTATTGAGGATGTAAGAAAATTTCAGCATACTGAATTGCTCCCTGTTATTGACTCAAAATATAGTATTAAAGAAATAAAGTTGATGCATGAAGAAAAAAAGGAAGTACAAACATACCTTATCCCTGCAGTACTTATTACCATTCAAGGAATTCCTAGTTATTCTATCCTTATTGATAGAATTAAAGGACATGTTATTGCCGATATTGCGAAAAAAGAAATTGTGAAAATGGATGATGTTAATAAACTAGAAGACTATCAAACATATGAAAAAATAGAGTATAAGAAAATTGCATTCGATAAACGACTTGAACCTAAAATTGCAAACGAAGCAATTAAAAAGAAATTAAGCATATATGCTGATATAAAAGAAATGCAGGATTGTTTTGTGGTGCATCATTATGCAAAATAATCTGTGAACGAGGGATATCTATGAGCGACGAACAAACAATGTCAAAAGATGAACAAATTGGATTTCATAAAGGAAGCTTATCAACGCTTGCAAAAGAGCGAGAAGAAATGACAAAAATAGTTACTGTTGTTGAACAATTAATGCAAATGCATATTAAAGCATTAAAAGACCTTGGCGTTGATTTAGAAGCACAGGCGCAAGCACAACAAAAGAAAGGTATTGAACCAAAAGGTACATCAAAGAATATTGATGAATTAATTTAATACGCTTTATGAAATATACATTCTATTGTAAAGGGCACCCTCATATCAGAGGAACTCACCGCAATACTCTTGAATTTACTAAGGATGGAGAACTTACTCTTAAAGGCGATTGTATTGTAGGAGTTTCAGCTGATTTTAATAGACGTGAACTTGAAAAGTTTCTTTCTGCACGCATGATACAAATAACCATTACATGCAAGGAAATTTCTGAAACTGTTACTTGCATACCACATAAAGATTTCTGTTCGGAGCATGAAATGGTTATACGAATTAGTGATTTTGCTAGTGATCGAACATTTGGCATTCGTAGCAATAAAGGTGCACAAGACTTATCTAGGGAACTTATTAGTGCAATGCAAAGAGATGAAGTTATTGAAGTTTGTGTTGAAGATACAAATTAGTACTACTTCTTAGTGGTTAAAAAATAGAAAGATTTATATATGAGAAGTATTCAGCAGTCTTGAAGCACTATGTTACTGCCTGATAAAACTATAAAAGAAATAGAGTCTGCAAAGAATAAGATAGATCGTTCTCGATTAGATCAGTTTACAAAGACATTATTTGAACGCCTTGAACGAGAAGCTATGAGAAACGCTTCTATTCAAGACAAAGATAATTTTAACCGTGCAGAGGAAGTTACGGAACAATTTGTGAATGGTTGGAATTATGCAATGGCACATTATGATGGTAGAATTAGCCTTCCTTTCATTAGGGGAATTGCTGGACACGTTGAGCCTTGTTTATTTAATAGTGAACCGCAGAAAACATCAGATTTAGCACCTATTCGAAACCATGGAGGAACTTCATTACCAGGTATGGGATATATGCCTCCATCTGACCGATATCGTGTCGAAATGGATCTTGAAAGAACATTACATGTTGTAGATAACCAAGATCTTCATCCAGTTGAAGAGGCATTATATCTTTACTTTCATTTATCACGAATTCAGCCTTTTGAGCATGGAAATAAACGAACAGCAAATATTGTTATGAATAGTATTTTAAGAGGAAATCAATTTGCACCATTATCTATCCCATCGGCAGAAGTACCTGTTTACGAAGCATATTTAGCAGAGGCTATACGGGACTTTCAGCGAATTGGAACTGAGATTGCAGAACCTTCTGAAAGATACACTACTGTGGGACCAAATCAACAACAATTCTATAACTTTTTTGCTAAACGTGAATTGAATGCATTACTTCAAGCGCACGATACACTAAAAGGATTGCCAACATACCACATAAAATTAAAGTGTAAAAAGCCAGGAGCCATGTACTCTGCAAAACATGTTATTAGTAACTGGTTTCGAGCACATGACACACCTTTTCAAGAACACCTAAACACAAATAAACAAGAACTTACTGTTGTTGGAGATATACCTCGAGGAACACTTACTAAAACACTTGATAGAGTGCATGGAATTGATTCTTACGATATCAAGTACAACGGTAAAAAGTAATTAGGTCATTCTCCAATTCTTCTTTGTTTTGGTACGTAATTAAGAATCATGCCGTTCTTGTATTTTCCTGAGCCAAGAAAGTCCGTTTTATGTTTTAAAATAACAAACCCATCATAAGCTGTTTCACAAGGGATATCAGTTCCAAGCATCCACATACGCACCGTTTCTGCATCAAGTTCATGAACGTTCTTTGTTGCAATTTTGCCCACCATTGCACTTCCTTCCATAGAAACACGAATATTATCGCGGTTTAATTCACAGAAGTAAAGCCCAAGCGTATTGATGCGAATATCTTCAAGAGTTGCATCTTTAATAGCATTTGTTATTATGTAGATTTTATCTTTATCCGACTTAAAAAAAGTATACTCATTAATATATGCAGATTTTGCATCACACCCATATTCTTTTCCTATTTGCGTTAGAATAGTTCCTGCTTCTTTGCGGTTTAATGGAGTAAGTTTCATTTTACACACCCCACACAGGATTATTAACGCGCATTTGGTTTGCAATTTCTTTTAAAACTTCAATCTCCTTTGTTTTAAGTAGTTTCTTTAACTGTTTAAACCTGCGATATTCATCTTCACTAATTGCAGAGTATAAAATGTCACCTTCATTTATCTGACGACCAACAGTGATACGATTCATAGCAAGAGCAACCTCCTCATCCTTTTCAGAAGTAGTTACCGATTCTTTTTCTTTTTGAATACTTTTTACATCGCCAATTATTTTTCCGTCTTTAAGAATAGACATGCCTACTTTTATTTTTCCTTCAATTACATGCACACCACACACTGCAGGATTTGATTGCCTAAATACATATCCTTCAAGAATCTCAAACTTTGCAGGAAAAGTCATATTTGTTAACTCGCGTTTTTCTTGCTCTTCTTTGAAATTTTTAAGATAATGTTCAAGATCGTCAAGAATTTTGTAAATTATAGAATTTGAGATTACTTTTACATGGTTATGAGGAATATCAGAAACATCTTTACTATTAAACCCAAGAACAACAGCATATTCAGGATCGCGCTCAACATTTGACTCAGCATCAGCAATATCTTTTTTTGTAATATTACCAATTGATGCCTTCATTATTGGAATTTCACGTTCTCTGAGAAGTAATGTTAACGCTTCAAGACTCCCAATAGTGTCGGCTTTAACTACAATCCCTTCATTATCGGTTTCAATTAGTGCAGACTCTACCTCACGCTGTACCTCTTCTTTAATAGCAGGAAGCTCTATTTGTTTACATGAAAATAACGGCATGCCCGCCACTGCATTATCAATATCAGGCGCAGAAATACGCACACCTGTTGCAGCATGAACTTCTTTGCTTAACGTATATTTTGTTTTTTTATCACGCATCTCGGATAAATGTTCTGGCTGCAGAAGCATCTTGACTTTGGTTACAATAGGACCATCAATACTTCCAATAACAAGAATATCATCTTTCTTCAACGCACCATCATAAATAATAACGTCTAATACTTTTCCAATTCCACGCTGTTCTTTAATTTCAAGTATAGTTCCTTTAGCACCTATTCCCTCAGTCACGTGTAAATTTTGTTCTAAATATCGCTGTGCAAGACCAGCAAGCATCATTAATAACGATGGAATGCCTTCACTAGTCATTGCTGAGACAGGAACAATTGCAATCTGTTTCGTAAAATCTTGAACACGATCAAAACGATCAGCATTCAAATTGTGTTCAGAAAGAACGCCAACGAGTTCATATAATTTAGTTTCAAATGCAGTATTTGTTGCAGGGCTTTGTGCTGAAATATTTTGCAGAATATTACACGAAGTGTTTTTTTTCCATCCTGCTACAAGGTCAATTTTATTTGCAGCAACAATAAAAGGAGTTTTTGATGCTTTTAAAATTTCAATTGCTTCAATAGTTTGTGGTTTTAATCCCTCATTAATATCAACAACAAGAATTGCTATATCTGCAATAGTTCCTCCTCGTTTTCTTAAGGAAGTGAACGCTGCGTGACCAGGAGTGTCGATAAAAAGTAAGCCAGGAATAGTAAATTTCATATTCATTTGTTTTAATAAATCACCACACTTTCGCTTAATAGTGTCTAGTGGAATAATAGATGCGCCGATTGCCTGAGTAATACCACCTGCTTCCGTTGCAAGAATGTTGCTTCCTCTAATTGCATCTAAGATACTTGACTTGCCATGATCAACATGACCTAAAACAGTGCAAATTGGTGAGCGAATGTTTTCCATATGAGAAAAGAAAGAGAAGCTGTTTTTAAAGGTTTCTGGGGAA
>JBLKOW010000059.1:0-6679 GCA_047603135.1 Candidatus Woesearchaeota archaeon
AGAAGAATAGGCAATAAATTTCATATGCAAGAAATATCCGAAATTGAAGCAACAGATATTGATACTCCAGAAGATTTTATGATTGCAGAAGCAATATACCAAAAAATAAATGAGGGACAAAAATATGAAAAAAGATGAGTTATGTACTGCGTTAATATCAGATACTTTGATTAAGATGGGATGCGAAAATCAAATGCTTCCTGTAGGGTTCAAACCAAATTTTGAAGAAGCAAAGATTTTTGGTAAAGTAAGAACAATTTTATTGAAAGAAATAGAAGAAAAAGACGATTATAAAGATATTTACAAAGGAATAAGGTTCCTAGAAGAAATGAATCCTGATGAAATCCTTCTAGTGGCAAACGGATTTGATAATATGGCGTTCTTTGGAGAATTAATGTCAACAGTTGCGATAAAAAATAAATTACAAGGGGCAGTTATTGATGGAGTTACAAGAGACAGACAACCAACAAGAGACTTAAAATTTCCTGTATTTGCAAAGGGTACTTATGCTAAGGATTTAAGAAATAAAGCGATTGTCGAAGAAACTGATGGAAAAGTCAAGATAGGAACTGTTAGTATTTCTTCTGGAGATTACTTATTTGGCGATTCTGATGGAATAGTCATAATTCCTAAAGAGTTATATGATGAGACAATGAAAAAATGTTCTTTGTTATTAGAAACTGAAAAAGAAGTAAAAGAGCTAGTGAAAAAAGGAGCTGGTGTTGAAGAAATATCAAGAAAGTGTGGTGATTTCTAATGAAAAAAATATACTTGGTATCTCCAAAATTCTCCAACTATATTGGAGGAATGGAAACTCACGGACTAGAATTTGCAAAACATTTCTCAAAAAATAAAGATTATTCTCTAGGGGGAATATTTGTTAAAAAAGAAGTAACTGACGGAATTCCAAACGGAAAAAAATGCGAGATTCTTGATTTAGAAACACAAAGAATTGATGGATTTATTGTTAATAATATCTTAACGGGAGATTTCGAGAAAGATGCAGAAAAAATAGTTGAAAGACTAAATGATGGGGATGTTCTATTTCTTAATAGTCCTACATGGGTGCCTATCATTAAATACATAAAAGAAAAAAAGAATGTTCTTTCAATTGTTAGGTCTGGAGGAAATGATATTCCTGCAGGATGGATAGGAAATGAAGATTCACTTGATGAAAATTTAAATTCAAGCAGAGAAAGACTTGTAAGATATATTAATGAAGATGTTGATATTCTTATTTGCAATAGTAATTACAGTAAAGAGAATGCTATTATGTTAGGAGTGCTTCCTAATAAAATAACTGTAATTAAAGGAGGAGTTGATACTTCAAGATTTAAACCAAAAAAGCACAACAACGGAAAGAAAGTTATTATTACAACAGGAAGATTTGTTAAGTTTAAAGGAATGAATTTGTGCTTAAAAGCGATAGCTGAGTTAAAAAAGAAATCTAAAATTCCTTTTGAATATAGGCTTATAGGTAGTGGACCTAAAAAAATTGAATTGCAAAAAATGGTAGAAGAGTTAAAACTGGAAGGTTGTGTAAAGATCTTAGGGCCTATAGAAATTAACGAGATTCAAAAAAAATATCAAGAAGCAGATATTTTTTTACACTTACCAATTTATGAGACTCGCTCTGAAAGAGGCAATGAGTACACTCATACAGAAACAATGGGTCGTACTATTTGTGAAGCGATGGCATCAGGACTGCCAATAGTTGCTTCGAGAGTGGGTGGAGTTCCTGAAATGGTAGGCCAAGAATATGAATATTTAGTGGATGAAAGAGATTTTACTTCTGCAAGTAATTATCTTAGTATTATACTTGAATCTGGAGAAAAATCAGAATTCATCAGCAATTTACTTAGAAAACATGCAGAAAACTTTTTTTCATGGAATAAATTATTTGATAAATATTATGAGCTGTTCAAAAAGAATGAAACAACAAATTAAAAAACTAGAAGAATTACTTGGAAGTTTAACTAGAACTGAGAAAATAAGTTTTTCTTGGTCTGAAGAACACAATAGAGAAAAAACCGTTTTAGTATTTGAAGACAAGAAGGTCGTTCTTCATATTGCTCATGATTTATCAGCTATTGAAAGAAATTTGTCTTATATGAGTCTATTGGCTTCAAAAGGATTGATACCTGAGATTTATCTTTTAGATAATAATTCTTTTGCTACTGATTATATTGAAGGAAAAATCATTTCTTCTAAAGATGATGCTTCAATTGAAGATATTGCTAATTTACAAAGACAGATTCATCACCAAGTGCCTTCTGCAGAATCATTCTGGAATGAATATTTTAATCAAATTTTGTACTCACTCAAACAAGATGGAGTTCAGTATATAAAAAATATTCCAGAATTATCTTATTCTCATTTTGCTTTAACACACGGTGATTTTGGACTAGGAAATCTTGTTGAAACTGAAAATAGTATTTGTGCAATTGATTTAGAGCATTTTAAAGAAAGTCCTATTATTTTTGATATTATTAGACCTCTTTTAAGAATTTGCTCAAGTGAAGAGGAAGAAAACAGATATTTAACTACTTACGGAAATGGTAGAAATATTTTTTCTAGAGAAGAGATTAATTCAGGAAAAATTGCTTTTTATGTTATCCAAATATATAATCGAATAAACAAAGGATTTGTTGAAGAAGCAAAGAGTTCAATCTCAAATTTAAAAACAATTATGGGTGATTAAATGGTATTAATAGGAATTATTGGTTCGGGTTACATTGCTGAAACACATGTAAAAAGTTTAGAAAATATAACTGATGCTGATTTGAAAGCAGTTGCTGGTGGAAGCAGAGCTAAAGGCTTTGCTGAAAAATACGACGTAGTTTTCTTTAATTCTGTTGAGGAAATGCTTATAAGCGACACTATTGATTCAGTAATAATTACTTCTCCTCATGGAGCTCATAAAGAACAGGCAATTATGGCTGCAAACAACAATAAAAATGTTTATTTAGAGAAACCTATGGCCACTAGTGTAGAAGATTGTCAACAAATAATTGATGCTTGTAAAAAAAATAATGTTACTTTGATGGTGGGACAGAGTCAAAGATATTTTCATACAAATGCTTTAGTGAAAAAAATACTGGATTCCAAAGAATTAGGAAAACCTTTAATTGTTCGTTCATCTCAATTAGGAGCGGGATTGGATTTAAGAGAGTTGCCTTTTACTCATTGGGCTTTTGATGAAAAAATGGGTGGCTCAGGTTCAACGCTTGGTTATGGTATTCATAATATTGATAAAGTATTATGGTGGCTTAACGATATTCCTAGTAAAATATATGGTTCATTTAGGTCTGATTGGATAGCTCAGAATAAAGATACTTCTTCTTTCATCCAACTTTCCACTACTAAAGGTGTAGATGTTCAGATATGGAATCAGTTAAGCTTTGGAGGTAAAATGTTTGATTACCAAAGAGATTGTGCAGAAATAATCTGTGAGAATGGAAGTATTGAATGTCAGACTTATAGAGGAGTAAGAGTCTGTAAGGAAGGTGGAGATTGGGAAACCGTTTATGAGATGAACTTCCGAGAACACAGGTCAAAAATCTTTGGTTTGCCGATAAATGAATTTGTTGATTCAATTGTTCAGAAAAGACTTCCTGCAATTAGAGGAACTGATGGATTGAACGCTGTTAAAGTAGTTGAAATGGCATATAAAAGTAGCAATAATAATGAGGTTGTTATATGGAACCAAGACTGACCGATTTAAGAATTGATTTAACAAGTTATTGTAATGAAGCATGTGTTTTTTGTCCATTTCATGGATTTGATGAAGAGATTAAAAAAGGTCAATTTATTGATGGAGATTATTTTATTAAAGTTGCACAAGATTTGAATCATCAGGGTTTTAATATAAATACTAGGTTTGTTGGAAGTGGAGAACCAACTTTACATCCAGATTTTATCAGAATTTTGAAATCTTTTAAAGAAAATAATCATAGAATTAAATTGATAACTAATGGCCAACAAACAAAAAAACATCTTGTAGAATTATCAGAGTTACTTGATTCGTTAATTGTTTCAGTACATGGAACTGAACAGACACACGATTATCTTACTAGGAAAAAAGGTTCTTATAAAAAAGCCATTGAAGGAATCCGATTAATTAGAGAGGATAATGCTGAAATGAATATTTTAATGCATTTTGTTATTACTCCTGATAATTATCGAGAAATGTATGCACACGCAGAAAATTCTGTCTCTATTGGAGCTAAACCAAGATATCAACATCTTGTGATGACAAAAGGAAATATGAATTTAGGAACTTTTGATTTAGACGGTATAGCAAAAGAAATTGCTCGGGTAAAACAAGATTTTCCGGAAACTAATATTGTTCCTGAAGTTCCTTTTAAAGACTTTGAAACATATTATGATGGTAATCAACATTATTTAAGAAAACCTCATGCTTGCTCAAGAATATTAACTGATTTGAATATCAGGTATGATGGGAAAGTTATTATGTGCGATAATAGAATTTTTGGAGATATTACTTCTGAATGTATTGTTGATATTATCCAGTCAGATAAAAGAATTGATTTCATCAAGGAAAGATTAGCAAAAGCCAAAAAAGAAAGATTGCCAAATAGTTGTTCGAGGTGTTGTTACAATTAAATCTAAAACTGTTGTTATATCGCAGGATTTTTATCCGAAAATCGGGGGAATTGCAAGATATTTAGAATCATTTATTGAAAAATATCTCTCCGATTTTGAGGTTCATGTAATTACATCTAGAGAAATTTTTGATGGTGCCGATTATTCAAACAAAGATTATTATATACATGCTACTGATTTTTCTCCGTTTGACTTTAATAATGCTCGAAGGAGAAATTCAAATGAAGAAATAACAAAAATTTTATCAAATATAGATCCTTGTTGTGCCTTTTTAGGTTATGTACGTTCCCATCCTGAGGCTGTGTTAGATTATAAAAAAAAGAAGTCTTCAGTGAGATTATTTGCAATTGCTCATGCTAAAGAAATCTTTTTCAACAGAGCAAACCCTACAAATGTTAATGGTTCTCAAAGAGGTTTTTCAAATGAAGAAATTTATTTTTATAAGCAAGTTTTGAATCAATTTGATTTTTTAATGCCCGTTAGCACATATACAAGGTCAATCCTTCATGAAAAAGGTGTGAATAAACCTAAAACAGTTGTTGTAAATCCACCAATTGATCCCCCACACTATGTGGAAACTACAAGAAATATGAACACATTCAACCTTTTATCAGTTGGAAGGCTTATAAAAAGAAAAGGTCAAGATGAGGTATTAAAATCTCTTCCTAGAGTTCTTGAAAAACATCCTCAGGTTAGATATTCAATAATAGGTACGGGACCTGAATATGGCAATCTATGTAAATTGATAAAAGAATTAGATCTGGAATCTTCGGTTAATATTCTACATGATGTTGCTGACTCTGAACTTGCTTTTCATTATCGATCTTCAGATCTTTTTGTTCTTCCTACAAAGCACTTAGATCATATTGATGTCGAAGGATTTGGAATAGTTTTTTTGGAAGCTGGATCTTACAGAATTCCTTCAATAGGTGGTAGAAGTGGAGGAGTGGTGGATGCAATTGAAGATAATAAAACAGGCTTTTTAATTAATCCTTATGATTCATGTGAATTAAGTGATAAAATCTGCGAATTAATAAGTAATGATACTTTAAGAAAAAAAATGGGTAATGAATCTTACAATAAAGCTAAACCACTTTTTGCTTGCTATAAATCAGACTTAATAAATAGTCTGCTTATGGCTGATAAATAGTGTCTATTCTCTCTCTTTCATAGAACTTTTTTTTCAAAGGAGAATGGTCAATTAAATTAATGGCATTAACCCTTATTAAATCACCATCGACCTCAATTATAGAAATAGATCCTGTTGTTATGAGCATTTTATCCCAAAGGTTCTCAGGATTAATATCCAAAGATTTCATCAAAAAAAATCTAATGATGTTTCCATGGCAAAAAACAGCAACATTACCTTTCTCTTTTTTCAAAATTTCCCAAACTTTAGTAGATCTTTCAGAATCCTTAGTTATTCTATCATCTGAAGTTCCTTCTCGAACAGGACCACCTACGATAACTCTATAAATCTCTCTTAAATCAGATGTTTTGACAATAGGGATGTCAGGATTCATAATTCTAAAAGGTTCAAGAGTTTCAATAGCTCTAGTATAATCACTAACAAAAATTTTATCAATAGGTAATTCTGAAAGTTTGGAAGCCAAAGCTTTTGCTTCTTGATGACCAAAGTCTGATAAAATTGTGTCATCAGCCTTCTTCACAGCTTCACCATGTCTTAATAAAAATATTTTCATAATGACCTCGCATAATATTTATTATGAAGAAATGGTTTTATATAAATATTTGGATTTTTCTCACCTTTATTCTTGTTCTTGATGGCTCACTTTGTTCGCTTTTATTGAACGGAACTCCCCTTTGATGTATTAATTCTATGAGCCTTCGGCTTTGATAAAAAAAGAACTCCTCTTGATACTTGTTCTCTATGGCACTTCGTGCTTGAAGGAACGGAACTCCCCAGTGCTTCGCACATCTACACTCCCTACGGTCGAATTTATTGGAAATGGAAATTTTACTCTTCGGGATTTTTTTGCTTCGAAAAAAACCACTTGCAGTTATCCCTCGTCCCTAACAGGAGTATTTAACA
>JBLKOW010000060.1:0-6507 GCA_047603135.1 Candidatus Woesearchaeota archaeon
GAGTGAAAATAAGTAAAAATGCTCAAAACTACTCACCAATATCAAATGATAGCTCCACACTTCCGCTCAGTTCAAGTTTTCGAAGTGCGACACCTGCCATTCCGAACATAAGTTTTGATGCTTTTACACTATCAGTGTCTTTATATTTATCTGACAGATAAATAACTTCACCAACTCCTGACTGTATGATTAATTTAGCACATTCATTACATGGAAATAATGCAACATACATTCGTGCTCCTTTCAAATCCTTAGTTGAATTAAGAATTGCGTTTGCTTCTGCGTGTACTACATATGGGTATTTTGTTTCAGTCATACCTTTTGCAGTATCTCGCGCCCAGGGTAATTTATCATCTGAACAGCCAATAGGAAACCCATTATATCCAATACCAATAATGTGGTTTCGTTGATTTACGATGCATGCACCAACTTGTGTGCTTGGGTCTTTGCTTCGCTTTGCAGAAAGAATTGCAATCCCCATAAAATATTCATCCCATGAAATATAATCGTCTCGTTTCATTTTGTTTCACCTATAATTGAGTCTATCTGTTCATGTAGTGCCTCAAATGTACTATTATTATCAATATGATAATCTGCCATCTTCATACAAAGTGCAACATTTTGCTTGTACATATCATCATTTTTCATTTCTTTTTCTTCTTGAAGTGCAAATGCTTCAAAGGTAACTGAATCAGTTTCATTTCCTCTGCTTGTTATCCGC
The DNA here is from genome assembly GCA_047603135.1 of Candidatus Woesearchaeota archaeon. Taxonomy (GTDB): domain Archaea; phylum Nanobdellota; class Nanobdellia; order Woesearchaeales; family JACJVV01; genus JACJVV01. The sequence goes on from JBLKOW010000060.1 coordinate 722, forward strand.
TGATATCGTACTTGTTGGTCTGCATCAATTGCAAGCAAAATAAAGTGAGGCTTTTCTCGGAGTGCACTTACTTCACCAACTGCGCGAATACTCTCGATAATACTTGGCTTTCCACTTTGTAGTGCCTGCATATAGAGTTGTTCAATAATATAACTTGGTCCATGCTTTTGTCGCAAGTCATTAGCAACTTCAATCATTGAATCGCGGTTAAGAGGAAGTTTTCGTTTAGTGATTTCTTCAGTAAGGAATGCTCGCACAGAAAAATGCGTGAATCCTTTTTTAGAAAGATATTCAACAACCACTCCTTTGCCAGCTCCTGCAGGCCCTGTTATTCCAATAATGCTTTGTTTCATTGTATCTCTTAACGTTATTTTTTATGAGTTAATTTTTTGAGTTCTTCTTTAAATGAATCAAGGTCTGCAAAGTCTCTATAGACTGATGCAAATCGAATATATGCTACCTTGTCTTTGCGCTTCAAATATTTCATTATTTTTTCGCCAACATCGCGCGATGTAACTTCGTTTGAGTCTTTTCGTCGCAGCTCTGTTTCAATCTTGTTAGCCATTTCTTCAATATCATCAGAACTAATTGGTCTTTTTTCACATGCCTTGAATAATCCGCTTAATAGCTTTTGCCTGCTAAATGCTTCTCTATCACCATTCTTCTTAATGACGTAAAGGGTAGTCATTTCAGGTCTTTCATACGTAGTAAATCGTTTACCACATTTAAGGCATTCACGTCTTCTTCGAATAGAAATATCATCTGGACTTGGTCTTTTATCAACCACTTTATTCTCGCTATGATAACAAAAAGGACATTTCATACTTACTCAATCAAAGGTGCCTATTTAAGCTTTTCTACCTTATGAAAGTAAAAAGTCTGCTTTGTCCATTGAGGTGTTATGGTTCTTGTTAAAGAAATATCTTGTTCTGCGTGCAAGCCAAACTTTTTACACACTAACTTATATCAAAATCCAGCCCACTCAAGTAATGCATTCCCATAAATAAAAATGAAGATATACTTAATAATTAAGGTAATAGTAATAACTACAACAAATCGTTTGAAAGGAAATCGTAATCCTCCTGCAGCAAATGTTAAGAGTTGAAATGGCAGTGGTGTGAATGCTGAGACAATTAATGTTGGCGATCCAAATTTGTGCATAAGATAAATTGTTCGTTGCCATTTTTCATTATGTTCTATACGTTTACTAAAGAGTCTTCCAAATCCATAATTAATAACAAGCCCAAGTACCTGTCCGATAGTTCCTATGAGTATAGCTAAAACGGGATTAAGTGAAGAACTAAAATAGAGAAATAATGGTTCGAGTGGAATAAATATGAAAAAGAGCGATCCAACTAAAAAAATACTAAATAATCCTAAATATGTTGGTGTGGTTATATGGAGTTTAATAATCGAGAATACTTCAAATGTTGGCGGATGCATCTGCAATATACGTTCAACTTGGTGAGGTGCGATATAATACCATACACAAATTAAAACAATAAACAATAATATTAATCGCCAAACCGTGATTATTTTATGTTTAGGATGATCAGAAAATTCTTCAAGATCTTCTCCTTTTCCTCCTAAAATAAAAGCAATAACTAAGAAAAATGCTGCAATGGTGAAAAGAACTGCATCAATCGATATACCTAAAATAAATCCAGTAATTTGTGCATAATGAACGATATATCCAATAAATCCAATAACTAATCCTGCAATAAAAAAAATGGGTCGCATATACAGTATTTAGTTTTTTCATTTATAATACTTTCTAGCAGTGCCGGTAATCTAAACCCTAACATGAATGTATTTTTTACATAACCCAAACCCAAAGCTTTTTATGCTCAAAAAAGATAATTCTTTTTGTCGTCATTAGATGGAGGTAGATATAATGCATACAAAATCGTGTTGTACTAATAATGAACTTATTACGCTTAGTGCTCGTTTATTTTTAGGATTTATTTTAGTCATGCAAGGTCTTTCAAAGGCTTTTGCGTTTGATGGTTTTATCGAGATGATGCAGTCACTTATGACATGGTCATCATTACTAGTCACTCCAGCTGCAGTCATCATAACCACTGCAGAAATTGTAATTGGTTTCTTGCTAATCTTGGGAGTAATGCAGCGCTGGTCATTATTTGGTGCTGTCCTACTATTCATTGTAATTAATGCAGGTATTTTTGTTGGAATGGAAAATGCAATGCCACTTATCATGCAAAATGCAATTTTCGTTATTGTCGCATTAATTGGCTTAAAGTGTGTTCGTGAAAGATCATGCTGTAATTATAAAAAGTCATGCTGCATGAACACAAAAGAAACATATCCACCTGTTGAAACAAAAATAGTTGATATGCCTCAAAAGGCACCAAAGAAGACTACTAAAAAGAAACGCCGTTCAAAGAAGAAAACAGTATGATTTTTTTAAACAATTTTTTTCTTCTACTATTCTTACACTTTTTTTCATTACTTTTTTAAATAAATTCTCAATTAATACTTTATGAAATCAAAATCGCTGTCATTTAACACAGCTCCTAAGCAGAAACAAGAGAATGCGTTTTTGAATATAACTCTTAATATAATTATACCTGCAATTATTTTAATGCGTTTTAGTACTGCTGAAACACTCGGTGAACAGCGTGGATTAATTATTGCACTTGCTTTTCCGCTTATATATGGTATTTATGATTTAATTTATAGAAAAAAATACAATTTTTTCTCAGTCATTGGTTTTATAAGTATTCTTTTAACAGGTGGTATTGGGCTTCTTCGTCTTGATCCATTTTGGATAGCTATAAAAGAGGCAGGAATTCCTCTTTTATTTGGTCTTGGGATAATTATAGCATATTACGTAGGGTATCCATTTGTCCATATGTTGTTATTACAAGTAATTGATGCAGAAAAAGTAAAATCACATTTATCTAAAAAGAAAGAAAAACAGTATAATGACCTTATGCTTTTAGCAACCTATCTTCTTGCTGCATCATTCCTTGTTTCTGCAGTTTTAAATTATATACTTGCGCGCTGGATAGTACAAAGCCCAGCTGGAACGGCTGCATTCAATGAAGAACTAGGTCGGATGACTGCGCTTGCGTTTCCTGTAATAGTCTTGCCCATGACCATTGCTCTTGTCATAATAATTTTCTATGTAATGCACCGCATTGCAAAAATAACAGGTCTTCGTTTTGAAGAATTATTTAAACAACAATAGAATAAAATACGCCGGCCGGGATTCGAACCCGGATCAAAGGCTTGGAAGGCCCACATCCTAACCATTGGACGACCGACGTGTGTTAAACTGGTAAAATCGAGTTCATTTATAAATCTTATCGCGTAAATTGTAATCTTTTGAAAAACATTTATCGTGTTTTCTGATTTCTTCGCATCTGTGAAACAAGCCGTTCAAGCGAGTCGATGCGTTTCATAAGCGCAAGCTTTTCACGATCATTTTGCTCAAGTACACGTGCATATTTATGGAGCTCAAAGTCTTGCTTTTTGATTCCTGAGCTTACTGCAACAACAGAGTCCATGGCATGTAATACCTTCCCTGTGCGCTCACTCATACTATGGATTTCTTTAGAAGCGCTATGTAATTCTTCCATTTTGTCTTTGATATTTGTAATATATGTTTGAACTTCTTTTTTTATATCTTGGGTAACTCGTGTAATAACCTCAGTTTGAAGCTGACTTTTAAGTGTTTTAAAACTTGCAAGTTCTTTTTCAAACTCTTTAATAACACGCTCACTACTCTGAAGCATTGCTGTATGTTGTTTTTCGAGCTTTTGAAATGCCTCTTTTCTTGCTTCACTCTCATCCTGCAGTTTTTTTTCAACACTCTCTACACGTGTAACTGCTTTTTGTAAAGCATTTGTACTTTTTTCAATACTTTCACGAAGTGCATCAATATCTTCAACACTTTTTACTGCTTTTGTAATTCTTCCAATCATAGTACCACATACTTTAATTTATAGTAATCCTCGTGCAAAGAATAATAATACACCTATTCCAACCATACTAAAATAAACTGGTTTACTCCATGTAATTATTTTCTTCCCATCAAACACCCAAAAAGGAATCATATTAAAAAGTCCAATCCATGTATTAATCATGGCTCCAAAACTAAAAAAAAGTGTTAATCCACTTGAAATCCCTTCAGTATACATCATCAACATAAGGAATATAATAGCAAGTCCAAAATTAGTTGCAGGTCCTGCAGCAGCAATGATTCCACTTCGCTTAACTCCAACTGGTCCTGAAATCATAACTGCTCCTGGAGCAAAGAATATGAATCCAAAAAATGACATGGCAATTGCAAGCAAAAGCATACTATCAGCTGATTTAAATTCTGCAGAACACCCGTAGCGCTGTGCAGCAATTTTATGTGCAAGTTCATGTAATATGAATGCAATTCCCACAGTTACTGCAGAAAAACCCATAGTTACAAAGAATACTTGCTCAATACTAAACCCTCTGTTATAAAGAATGCTAAACGCGATTGAGAGTGCAACCCATGATTTAATTAAATCTATTATTTCATATTTGCTGGTTGTGTACTCTCCAAGTTGTATTGACGGATATCCGAAAGGAGATTGTACTCGTTTCATGGTTACTCCTCTAGTGCACTGCGCAATTGTGAGATAAACATTTCCCAAGAATCTTCATGAATCATACCACCGCAAGCTTGTTCATGTCCACCCACATGTCCACTAATTCCTTTAATTGCTTTTTCTAAAGCTTTTTTTACATTAATATGTTTACCTGATCGAAAGGAAGTTTTCATTTCACCATGGTGATGACGTGCAATAACAATAACTTTATCTGGATATCTAAAAAGTAATTCATTTGAAAGTTCACCTGACATAGAATTCTTATTTTCTTCATACGTAAATACAAGTAATTTTTCATTATTTTGCTCAGCATGCGCTATTGCACGCGCAAGTAATGCATCATACGTTCCACTGAATTGTCTGTACCGTTTCATTAAATATTTTCCTTGTGAACTTGTCTCCTCAAGTAATTCATGAGGGGTTTCAATTCGTGTTAACACTTTAATTGCTTGATTCACATCTTTTGTCTGTCCTTTCAAAATGAAATTACATATCTTAGCAAGTTCTCCTATTTTCGTGGTAAATAATGCTTTTTCAGGGGTATCAACTTCTGCATCAAATAATTCAGGCATTCTTTCATTAATTTCATTCTTTAAGTCATCAGGAAGTTGCCAGTCTCCTATAGTTCCTGTTGCTGCAATCCATAAATGCTCCCTAAATATATCATAACTCAGTTTAGAAATACAGGTATTATCTCCTTCAATATTTTGCTTGGGATTGTAGTACTTAACACCCTGTATTGTTGCAAGGTCATGATGGTCAATCCAGTAAATAGGGCAGTTCATTTCATTAACAAAATCCTGAGATACTTCGGCTAAATCAAGGACAAAAATAATATCTGGTCCATAATTTTTTGCTGGCTGAATGAAACGCTCATTTAGGTTTGGTGTTGCTTTGACAACTATACCTTTTCCTTTTTGTGCGTGTTTATAGAACTGTAAAAATGAGCATAATCCATCTGCATCATCATCAAAAAAGAATAATGGTCGCTCGGACGCATCAACTGCATTCTTAATTTCATCCATTTGTTCTTGAGTAAGCATAGTACTGCGAGAGAACGTTTTTTTATAAAGGTTGTTGTGGTTTTATTTGAATATGCTAATTGAGCTAAACCGCATTAATGTTACTTTTGTATCTTGCTAATGGTACTTTGTATCCAATTCCTTGGTGTAAACGTTC
>JBLKOW010000061.1:0-6405 GCA_047603135.1 Candidatus Woesearchaeota archaeon
ATAATATTTGAAGTTACATTCAACCAAGGCAAAAGCATTTCTTCATGATTTTGTCCAACAAGGCTTATTGTTCCATCAAAACTAAGATTGCCCTCATAAGGAATTAAACCAGCAAGACTTTTTATAAGAGTTGATTTACCACAACCATTAGGACCAAGTATACAGACAAACTCACCTTCATGCACATCAAGATTGAAATTATCAAATACTCTCAGCGAGTTAAATGTCATACTATAATTTGAAATAGTAATTCTTTTTTCGTTAGTGGATGTAACCATATAGTAGTAAAAGTTAAAATAAGTATTTAAGTATTTGTAGTAACATCTTATTACGACAATAATAAATTATATAAACTCCTCTAAAATATAGCAAGTATGAACTATGAAACAACACTAGCTAAGTTAGGCTTAAGCAAAAATGAAATTAAAACTTATATTGCGCTGCTCAGACTCGGTTCAGTTCCAGCAGGACCTCTTATTAAAGATCTTGGCATGCACCGCGCAGCTGTATATAATTTACTTGATATTTTAATTGACAAAGGATTAGTTCATTATGTTATTCAAGCCAACAGAAAATACTTTGAAGCGCAAGAACCAGAGCGATTAAAAGAGTTAATTGAAAGTAAACGTAAAGATCTTGATACCTATGAACAAGAACTTAATGAATACATCCCTCAATTGCATGCCATTCGTGAATTATCAACAGAATCTCAAGAAGGAACAATATACAAAGGCAAAAAAGGATTAAAGTCTATATTTGAAGACATACTTTCTCATCCTAATCAAGAACTTTGCGTAATGGGCGCTACAGGGAAATTTAAAGAGATCCTCCATGCATATTTTATACATTGGCACAAACGAAGAACAGCACAAAAAATAAAACTTCGTATAATATACACAGAAGCAGTCAGAAAAAAAAAGCGAGAAAAAGAACTTATGCATGCAGAAGTAAAATACACCTCAAACAATCAATTTACACCAGCAACAACACTAGTATACTCAGACAAAGTTATAATAATTGCATGGTCAGAAATCACTCTTACGTTTAGCATACGATCTAAAATGGTATCTGCATCGTATATGCACTACTTTAATGAACTATGGAAGACTGCTAAAAAATAGCCTAAAAATAAGGCACTTCATAAGATATATAAACAACGAACTATTCACTAAATCATGGCAGAAAAAAAATCATCAGAAATTTTTGACAACGCACAAAAACAACTTGAAAAAGCATACAAGCACATCAAGCTTAGTCCTGATACTATAAAAATTCTAAAGAACCCAAAAGAATCACTTCACGTGACTCTACCTCTTCGCCGTGATGATGGCACCCTAGAAACATACAAAGCATACCGTGTTCGCTATAATGATGTTCTTGGACCAACTAAAGGTGGCATTAGGTTTCATCCAAATGTATCAGCTGATGAGGTAACTTCTCTTGCATTCTGGATGACTTTCAAATGCGCAGTTGTTGCACTCCCATATGGCGGAGGAAAAGGCGGTATTCAAGTTAACCCTAAAGACTTATCACGAAAAGAATTAGAACGATTAAGCAGAGAATACATAAAAGGCTTCTACGATTTCATTGGGCCTGATAAAGACATTCCAGCTCCAGACGTATACACGAATGAAACAATAATGGGTTGGATGGCAGACGAATATAGTAAAATAGCACGCCAGCAAGTTCCTGCAATAATCACCGGAAAACCAATTATTCTTGGTGGAAGTCTTGGAAGAGATACTGCTACAGCGCGCGGTGCATACTTTGTAATTAAGGACTACATTGAAAAGAAAAACTTAGCAAAAAAAGATTTGCGAATTGCTATTCAAGGTTTTGGTAATGCAGGATACCATCTTGCAAACTACCTTTACGAAGACGGACATAAGATTGTCGCAGTAAGTGATTCACGTGGAGGAATCTACGTTGAAAAAGGAATTGAACCAAAATCAGTCATGGAAGCAAAAAAGAAAAACGGACTTATCGATGGCATGTATTGTAATGGAACAGTCTGCGATTATCTTGATCACAAAAAAATAACTAATGAAGAACTCTTAGAGTTAGATGTTGATATTCTTATTCCTGCTGCACTTGAAAATCAAATTACTGAGAAAAATGCAGAAAAGATTAAAGCAAAAATGATTTGTGAAGTTGCAAATGGACCAACAACAGTTCCAGCTGACGATATACTTGAAAAGAAAGGTATTGACGTCATACCTGATATTCTTGCAAACGCAGGAGGAGTTACAGTCAGTTATTTTGAATGGGTACAAAATAAATCAAGCTATTCTTGGGATGCAGAAACAATCGATAAACGCTTAAAAAAACACATGCAAGATGCATTCAAAGAAGTGCACGAATTCCATGAAAAAAATAATGTTGATTTTAGAACAAGCGCATATGCAGTTGCATTAAAACGCATTGGCTCAGCAATTGATGCAAAAGGAACTGAAGAATACTTCAAGAATTAATCTTACTTTTTGCGAGCGTAAACAATCCAGTCCCACATTTTTTCTTTTCCTTTAAAATTATCAAAGTCTCCATTACCATCATTCCAGGGGTACTCAACTTTATCAAGTGAAATAATGTCAAAACCATGCCTGCAAAATAATTCTGTTAAATAAGACCGTGTAAATAATTTTTGCTCATGCCCATCACACGTATATGTTCCCCTAATAAAATCATAATCCTTAAAATCAACACGAGAGCGTGTTTTTCTAAGAGATTTTTGAAGAGATGCATGCAAACATAATTCACGCTCATACACCAGTCTAAAATAATGAAGAATTGCTTCCATTGAAGGAAAGATCCCTATAAAAAATCCATTAGAAACAAGTACAGTATTAATCTCTTTAAACTGCATATCAATATCCTGTAGCTCTGGCGAAATAATCGAATTAACTGCAATAGCAACATGTACATTTTGAACGTGTTTAGTAATATGTTCAGTCATAGCATTATGGTACATAATAGAAGTATACTCTACATTCTTACGTTTTGCTTGAACAAGCATTTTCTCAGAAAAGTCAGATGCATGAATCTCCTCAAAGTGCTTTACTAAAAACGAAATTAAATCACCATTTCCCGTACCAATATCAATAACTGACTTTTTGAAAGCTGAAGGTAATTTTGCAAGAATATCACATAAAGGATTAACAACATCTTTATGAAGGGGACTAATAATATACTCATGATATTCATCTGCTATTTTATCCCAAGACTTACTCTGCACAGTATTCATCAAAAGAACATAAATACTAAAAACTTATAAAGCACACGATTTCAAAAAGCGCATGACAACAATTTGTATAACTGGCGCATCAAGCGGAATTGGAAAAGCATTTGCAGAACTTCTCGCAGAAAAGGAAAACCATCTCATAATTACTGCACGGCGAAAAAACTTACTTGAAGAACTAAAAAAAGAAGTTACTAAAAAAGGATGCACAGTTACCATTATTGTCGCCGATTTAACAAAAAAGAATCACGTTGATGCACTTGCAGAAAAGCTCATTTCATTGAATGTAGATGTCTTAATTAACAATGCAGGGTTTGGCGAATATACTGCATTCGCAGAATCAAAGACAAGTGAAGATATGCTTGCAGTTAATGTAACAGCTCTAACAACGCTCAGTAGAAAAATTCTTCCAAGCCTTATTAAAAAAAATACTGGAGGAATACTCAATGTTTCCTCAGTAGCAGGATTTATGCCTGGACCAAAGATGGCAGTCTATTTTGCAACAAAGTCATATGTAATTTCATTTACCGAAGCACTTGCTGAAGAATTAAAAAATACCCAGCTTAAAGTATCGTGCCTTTGCCCTGGAGCAACAGAAAGTGAATTCTTTAAAGTAGCTCACACAAAAAACCTTGGAAAAGGAAATTTACCTTCTGCTTTAGATGTTGCATCATATGGTTGGAAGGCATTTTCTAAAAATAAAACAATTGCAGTATATGGCATCATGAATAAACTTGCAGTTATCACTATAAGATTATTACCACGAAAAATAGTACGCAAAATAACAAGCAAAGTACTGTAGAGAAAGATCATTTTAAATGAACTCAGAATCAATATAAAATACTATGTCGTTCATTAATAGTTACCAAAATTTATAAAGAGAAACACCTAAAATAACGTATGGAATACATAATACGCAGAAGAAGAGCCTTTGAAGCAGGCTTCATTCTCTATGGATTACTCGTATTTTTACTATCATTTGTAACTGATACAAACATAGTAGTATTCTTTATCGCAACGCTTCCTGTTTTATTCTCATTAATTGGACTGCTTTTCCTCATTGAAACTGAGAATGTCTCACTAAGTATCTGCGCACTTATTCCGCTCGCCCTTTCAGGATTATTTTACGCAATATGGCTTCAAAATATAATTCCTATTATTGCACGAATTGATGGTGAAGTAGTCTCAGTAATTAACGTCATTTCTTCCTACATTATTTATGTATGCGTCATATTTTTGTCAGGCTACCGCGAAAAACAAAAAATGCATCACCATCAGCATGTAGAACCACCAGTACAAAAAAAACCAGAAGTTAAAATAGTAAAAGAACCAGAAATACGCATCATTAAAGAGCCTGAGCATTATAAAAAGAGTGCAGAACATTTCTCGAATCAAGCAAACACCTATGCAAAAGAGCGAGACTATTACAAAGAACAAGCAGAAACATATTCAACACAGCTCAGTACATACAAAGAAGAGATTAATAAAATTAAAGACACTCACGATGATTACTCCCATCATATCCAAAAATACATAGCATCACTTGTTGCACAAATTAAACAAATCTCAGCACATGATAAATTGCAAACACAATTGAATCAAACTCAAAAACATTCAGGTGCAAGCACTTCAAAAATAAAACACTTAGAGCGGCGCTTATATGAAGCTCAGCAATCACTTAAAATAACTCAGGAAAACTTCACTACAAACTTAAGAAGTATTGAAGACAAATGTAAAGCACTCAACTTTGCAATTGGCAGAGTCTATAGCGATAAAAACGGTGGCAGTGAAAAAATACGAGAACTTCTTCGTGTTGAGCGCGTACTCTATAATGTCTTCTCAGAACTTTCAGCAGCGCAGGATGAAAGACTCAACCCACAGCTCTTAAAAGTACTGTTACTCCTGCAGCGAAAATTACTCCTATTCCATCTGCCTGAAAAGAAATTATTTAGCATTGGAAAAGAAGGGCTAAAATTAAAACGAGACAAATACGGTAATTGGTCAGTCCTTGATGTCTTAACTCAAAACGACTCCGACCCTGTAAAAGAATATCATGCTGAAGCAAGTGAAATTTGCACAAACATGATTGCATTTCTTAAAGAATGAGAAGAAATGGTATAAATAGTGAGAATTAAGAATAAATATTGCTTTATCACAGATGATATTTAACAATTCAGAAAATATTTCGAAATTCAAACAACAAAGTTTAAAGATAAAGAGTTATATGAGGTATTAGAATGAATAAATATATACTTTTAGAAATAGGAAAATCAGCATATACAGAATTTAAAATGAAAGATGGAGAATTTCAAGAAACACAAGATGCTATTCTAGTAGATGAAGTTGAAGCAAACTCAAAAAAAGAAGCTTACGAAAAAGTTATCAATTCATTACAACATAAAAATAAAGTTTTCAACAATCTAATTGTAAAACAAATCATTTAAACTATTTGAATCTCAGATTAAAATATTAACTAATTCTATTTCTACATTGAACAACTTTGTTAATCTTAAAAAAAAGCGCTCAAAATCTTTATCTTGCCACACAACACAAATATCACTGCACCCAATGCAGTTTTCTAAGGTCTTTCATAAATTCTTCAGAGAAGTGAAGCGCGCCTTCTGAAACAACATCAACAGGAAGTGTATCAGTATAACCTCGTTTCTTAAAGTACTCTACAATACGATCAGACGTCGTTTTACGTTCATCTAGCATGCTCCGCACACTTGTCAAAAAAGGAGCATAATCATTATGCGAAACCTCTTTAACAAATCGGTAACACCTCTTCACATAGGTATAAATATCATCATTTTGAAGGCCAGAGTGAACTGCTTTTTTCTGAAGAGAAAGATTCACTGTAGAAAACGGAGGAATAAAAATCATATTTCCCTCAACCTTAAAAGCATCCTTTGGTGAAATATCACTAGGAGTAACAATCAAATAATCCTGCTGAATAGCACGCAGTGCAAACTTAAACATCGTTGACATACCAAACAATGTAGAAAGATAATTCATATCTGAGCCTCGATATTCAAGCGTGCCCTTAGGATTTATCTTAACAGGATTCCAGGTGAAATTTAAGATATTAGTTGAATTAACAAATTTTGTATAATCTACTTTATTTGCAATCATGAGATTCTTCCACTTTTGATGACGTCTTCGCAAGGTGC
>JBLKOW010000062.1:0-6383 GCA_047603135.1 Candidatus Woesearchaeota archaeon
GCAAAACTAATAGTGAAGTATGGTATAATTACATCAACAACAAGAACAATTTAATACAAAAAAGCTTTATTTATATACTATCCATTTAAATATCCATTTCAATTAAAGCTACTATATATAGAAAAGTATAAATACCTCACATGAAATCAATATAATAGAATATATAAACAAAAATATAACGGTGACTACTATGGGACAGCAAGATGTATATGATTTTCTTAAGAATAATAAAACGAAGTGGATGTCAGCACGCGATATTGCAGATGGATTAAAGGCCTCGCTTGGTAGTGTTACAAATAATCTCAAAAAATTACGTGAAAGTAAGCAAATTTACTTCCGTATGAACGATCGAACAATTAAACCTGCTGGAAAAAAGAAAATTTACGAATACAAGTTTAAACGATAAATAGGTGATTAGATGCTTATTACGAATACCGAAACTATTTCTGGAAAAACAATCACCAAAACACTTGGCGTAGTTAAAGGTAATACTATTAGGGCTAGGTGGTTTGGGCGTGATATTCTTGCCGTACTTAAAACAATCATAGGCGGAGAAATAAAAAGCTACACAAATATGCTTAATGATGCACGAGAAGAAGCCACCAATCGCATGATAGATGAAGCAAAAAAGCATAAAGCAGATGCTATTGTCAACGTTCGATATACTACTTCAACAGTTATGCAAGGCGCATCAGAAATCCTCGCGTATGGAACTGCAGTGCAGTTCAAGAAATAAACTAAAAATTAATTTTTAAGTTTTCTAGTATAAGCAACATATATTTACACAATGGTCTTATTAATTTCCGCTACATTTATAAATCAACAGTGATGTGAAATTCATATGACAATCAAAAAAAAAGATATGATAGGATTAACAGAACGAATAACCCTTATAGGTAATAGTGGTAAAACAAAAACACTTATTGCACGAATAGATACTGGTGCAGTTATTTCATCTCTCGACTTAAAACTAGCTGCAGAATTAGAATTAGGACCAGTTAAAAAAACAAAAAAAGTGAAAAATGCAAATGGCATTACTGAAAGACCTGTTGTTGACTGTACATTTGTTTTAAACGACAAATCCTATAAGATGGATGTAACTCTTGCAGACCGTAAGCATTTAAAATATCGGGTGCTTATCGGACAAAATATACTTAAAAAAACAAAATTATACATTAATCCTCGGATGTGAAGAAATGAAAATTGCAATGATAAGTATGAAAAGTATAAGCTCAAAAATGACTTGCGAAGCACTCCGAAAACATTTCGACCACGTAGATGAAATTGACATAAGAAATATTGAAGTTGATATTTCAAATAAACCTGTTGTTATGTATAATGGTGAGGAGCTCGGACATTATGATTGTATCTACGCAAAAGGTTCATACAAGTATGCCATGATTCTGCGAGCACTAACCGACGTCGTAAAGTCAAGTGGAAAACAAACATACACACCATACAACCCTGATGCATATACAAATGGTCATGATAAAATTCTCACACATCTTAAATTACAACATAACAAAATTCCAACTCCAGTAACATATATTGCGTCTAGTCCTGAGTCCGGTAAAAAAATTCTTGAACGAATTAATTACCCAGTTATTCTCAAAATTCCGAGTGGTACACAAGGAAAAGGTGTCATGTTTGTAGATTCATACGAGGCTGCAGCATCGATGCTTGATACCTTGACAACGTTAAGACAGCCATTCTTAATTCAAGAATATGTAGAAACTGGATCAACTGATATTAGAGTTATTGTTGTTGGTGACAAAGTAGTTGCTGCAATGAAACGTCACGGAAAGAAAGACGACAAACGATCTAATATTCATGCTGGAGGGAGCGGTGAACAAATAATTCCTAATGAAGACGTCAAACGAATCGCCGTAAAAGCTGCAAAAGCAGTTGGTGCAGAGATTTGCGGCGTCGATATTCTCGATAGCGAAATTAAAGGACCTTTAGTCATTGAAGTTAATTTATCTCCAGGATTACAAGGAATTACAAATGCAACAAAATTAAATGTACCCGATCTTATTGCAAAATATTTAGCAGAACAAACAAAAACAATGTTGACTGCGAATGTAACTAGGGATTCAAAAGATGTTATGAGTGATTTAGATGCGACAAATCAAACAAGAATGTGCATCATAACAAATCTTAGCACACGAGGAAGCAAACTTATTCTCCCTGAAATTGCATACAAAATGTCCAAAATAAATGATGAAACGGAAGTAGAGCTATGCATTGAAAAAGGACTTATTGAAATTAAAAGAATTAATGAGTCTGAATAGCAAATACTAAGAGAACAAAAATTCGAGTCTCAATTATTCTTTCAATATACTAATTTAACATAGCAACTGATCTGAGGTGACTTATTGCTTAAAAGCAGTATATAGTTTACAATCAAAATACACAATAACAATTTTTTTATATTGCAGAATCAGCGGGACCTACTCTATTGATATTTCAATAAACACACTATAAAATCACTTTAAAGAATATAATTCTGCAATACCTATATCACTGCTTGCAATTCCTTCAACACCTTTACCATTAAATGGATGGCGATGTTCATGTACTTCATGAACATGAATACCCTGTGGCTCAGCAACTGCTGGAAGACCTGCAAAATAATCACGAGCAATTTCTCCTAACCGTTCACGTCTTTCATCATCCGAATGAACATGAGGTATAGAAACAACTGCTTGCGCTAAAACACGTGGACGTTGACCAAATAACAAAGCGCCTGGATGATGATACTGAGGATTGTCAACTAATGGCACATTAAAAAAACCATACGAACCTTGTGCAGATGGCTCAGCAAAACCAAATCCATTTCGTAATTTGTTACCAAGACCAGCTATTCCACACCACCACACAACTTCTGCCTGTATATCTGGATGGATATGAGTTAATGAATGAGGATGCAACTGATAAATATGGATAGTATCTGCATCATAAAAATGATCACTTCCTTTTAAAACATCACGTGCAACACGAGAAATAACAGCATTACTTGGCCGAGATACTCCAGGTATACTTAGCACTGCATAATCACTAAACACATGCCTGTGAAATGTTAATGCAGGATTTTCGTATTCTGCTTTATCAGCAAAAGAAACTCGTTTTGAATGAGGCACCGAGCCTTTAAGCAAGGATTCTAACGTACCTATATCAGCACTATTTAGTTCATCCATCACCTGTATTTTGTCATTCACCCATATATATAGTTTTCGTTTAAACAAAACATACATCTCTCCATGAAATATTTATGAGGGATTACAACGTAATTACCAAAAAGCACCACAAAACCATTACATATAAAAAGTAATCCAACTAAAGCCACATATGCCATTCATCACATCATCTGACGATACAAAAATTTATTATACATATACAAGAGCAAGATCCGTTCAAAAAAAAGAAAAACAAGCTAAAAAAACACAAGCTAATAAAAGCCAAACCAACAAGACTATTATTTTTATCCATGGATGGACAATGAACCACACTGGATGGAAATCTGAAATAGCATTCTTTCAAAACAAAGGATATGATTGCATAGCAGTTGATTTACGCGGACATGGCAAATCAGATAAGCCAAAGAAAAGATCAGCTTATACCATGAATTATTTTGTTAAAGATATTAATACCATCGTCGAGAAAAACAATCTTGTAAAACCTATTTTAATAGGTCACTCCCTCGGAGGCATGATTATTCTACACTATCTCAAAAAATATCAAGAAAAAATTGCTAAAATTGTTCTCATAGATACAACGTATACAAATCCACTCACACAAATTCCATTCCTGAAATATATTGCTATTACACCTTTGGTTAAAAACATAGCATATTACATTATAGACCATAACGAAATACACAAAAAACACTATGAATCCATCGATTTTAGCAGCTTAAAATACAAAAGTGATTTCAAACTATGGCTCAAAGGAATCCAAGGAATGCCAATCGAAAGCATTACTGCCTGTTTCCTCTCAATCTTAGAAAATGATGAAAAAACAATTCTATCCTCAATTAACATACCTACATTAATTATAGTTGGTGAGAAAGATAATGTAACACCTAAAATTGCATCAAGAAATATGCATTCTCTCATCCAAAAATCCCAGCTGGAAATCATTCCAAAAGGAAAACATGACACCATAATCCAAAATCCACACTTCATTAACAAAAAAATAAATCAATTTCTTAAGAAATAAACTTTTTCTATGAATCATATAGAAATATTTATAAATAATTGCAGTATTCTATTCTCATATAAAGAGCATACTTCTCGACGAGAAAATTGAGGGAAAATCATGGTGGATGAAAACAAACAAACAGAGCCAGAAATGAGCGATAATACTAATACAAATGAATCAAAAACAAATGATTCACAATCAGAATATTCTGCACAAAGCATTCAATCACTTGAAGGACTAGAAGCAGTACGAATGCGTCCAGCGATGTATATTGGAAGTACCAGTATCCGCGGATTACATCACTTAGTATATGAAGTAGTAGATAATTCTATCGATGAAGCACTAGTCGGACATTGTGACAAAATCGATATTCGCATTATTGAGAATGATCTTATAGAAGTATCAGATAATGGACGAGGAATCCCTGTTGATAATCATCCAAAGTATAATGTATCAGCCTTGCAAGTTGTCATGACTAAACTACACGCAGGTGGAAAATTCGATAAAAATTCTTACAAAGTTTCAGGGGGACTGCACGGAGTGGGGGTAAGCTGTGTTAATGCTCTCTCGTCATTTCTCACTGTACAAGTCATGAGGAATGGTAAGCAATACATGCAAAAATATGAGCGGGGAATTCCTCAAAATGATATTGAAGAAATAGGCAATACTGATAAAAGAGGAACAATCGTTTTATTTAGACCTGATTCAGAAATCTTTGAAACTACCACATTTGATTATGATATTCTTGCAAAAAGACTTCGCGAACTTGCTTTCCTTAACAAAGGAATTAGAATCACATTAAGTGATGAGCGAGACGATAAAAAGCAAGAATTTTATTACGAGGGTGGAATTAAATCATTTGTTGAATATATGAACAAAAATAAAACTGCAGTTCACACTATTTTACACTTTGAAAAAGAAAAAGACACTGTTATTGCAGAGATTGCGCTTCAGTACAATGATTCATTTAACGAAACAGTTTATTCGTATGTAAATAACATCAATACAATTGAAGGGGGAACCCATCTTACAGGATTTAAAACAGCGTTAACACGTTGTTTGAACACATATTCTGAAAGAAACACAAAAGAAAAAGTAAAACTAACAAGCGAGGATGTACGCGAAGGATTAACTGCAGTTGTTTCTGTTAAAATTCCAAATCCGCAATTTGAAGGCCAAACAAAAGCAAAACTAGGAAACAGCGATGTCAAAGGAATTGTTGAATCAATTGTTGGTGAACAACTAACGACCTTCCTCGAAGAAAATCCAAGCGAAGCAAAATTAATTATTGAAAAAGCAGCCATGGCAGCGCGCGCGCGTGATGCAGCAAAAAAGGCACGAGAATTAACGCGCAGAAAAGGTCTTCTGGGTGGCTCTGCACTGCCTGGAAAATTAGCTGATTGTTCAAGTAGAGATCCTGCTAAGACTGAAATATTTATTGTAGAAGGGGATTCAGCAGGTGGTAGTGCAAAACAAGGCCGAGATCGAAACTTCCAAGCAATTTTGCCTCTTCGAGGAAAAATTCTCAATGTCGAAAAAGCTCGATTATCTAAAATATTATCAAGTGAACAAATTACTATCCTCATTTCTGCATTAGGATGCGGTATAGGTGATGAATTTAATATAGAAAAATTGCGCTATCACAAAGTAATTATTATGACTGACGCAGATGTAGATGGAGCCCATATCAGAACATTACTTCTTACATTTTTCTATAGATATATGCGTGAGCTAATCGATAAAGGATATATTTATGTGGCTCAGCCGCCTTTGTACAAGCTGAAAAAAGGAAAAATTGAAGAGTATGCATACGATGAAAAGGAAAGGGAAGCCATAATAAAAAAGATTGGTAGCGACAATATTTACCTTCAGCGATACAAAGGTTTAGGGGAAATGAATCCACAACAATTGTGGGATACCACTATGGACCCAAGCACAAGAAAAGTTGTTCAAATTAAAGTTGAAGATGCAGTTGCAGCTGATGAACTTTTCACTATTTTAATGGGCGACCAAGTCGAACCACGCAGGCAATTCATTGAAGAACATGCACACGAAGTAGAAAATCTTGATGTGTAATCAAAAAAAACACTCCAGCATAAATAATAGTAAATAACAAAAATCCGACTCTCGGTTGTTCGTCCTATCCCCAACATAAATGTTGGGGTATTACGGACTCACGATTG
>JBLKOW010000063.1:0-6107 GCA_047603135.1 Candidatus Woesearchaeota archaeon
TATAAATTGTAAATTATGTAACTATTTTGTCTTTGGCTATTTAGTAAACGACTATTTTCATTACAAAATATTTATGTTGTTTACTAATTGTTTATTGTTAGATAATATAATGTACCTAAAAATAAAGAAAACTCACACATTTTATTCAAAAATATTTATATATACTATCTATCACAATACACCCATGAAGCAAAAAAAAGAACAAATAGTAAAGCGATTTAAAATCGTAATGCCTATTTTTCTTATTCTCAGCATATTTGTATTTTTCTTTGTTGATACAGTAATTGGAACAGTACTTCTAGTCCCATCAATTCTTCTCTTGTTAATAGGTGGCATATTCTATGCAAAAGATAAAGAACTCAACACTTTTGATAAAATAAACTTACGAACCAATCTTATACTAGGGAGTATACTAGTTTTTGTAGGCATAGGATGGATTAGCAGTTCATTACTATTTAACCAAAACATAAGTACAACAGACCTCCTACTAGGACTTTTACAAATAGGACTTGGAATTTATTTGATAAGTACAGAACTAAAAAATAAAAAATAAAACACTTAAAGCTCTTTCTTCAACACATCAACCTTATCAGTTTTTTCCCACGGAAAATCCGGGTTACCAAAGTGACCATTTTGAGCAGTTTTTCTATAGATTGGTTTTCTAAGGTCTAGCTCTTTAATGATATCTGCAGGTTTTGTTGGGAAGTGTTTACGCACTAACTCAGAAATTTTTTCTGTAGGTATTTTTTCTGTTCCAAAACAGTCAACATAAATACTGACTGGCTCAGCAACACCAATAGCATACGCAAGTTGTACTTCACATTCATCAGCAAGCTTCGCAGCAACAATATTTTTTGCAATATAGCGCGCAGCATATGCAGCTGACCTATCAACTTTTGAAGGATCTTTTCCAGAAAATGCACCGCCACCATGACGACCGCGCCCACCATACGTATCAACGATAATCTTTCTGCCAGTAAGACCAGCGTCTGCAAATGGACCGCCTCTTACAAAAATACCCGTTGGATTAACGTGAAAGATTGTTGCATCATCAATATAATCACCACAAATTGGTTTAATTACTTTTTCAATAATATCTTTCTTAATAGTTGCATGTTCTATTCCTTCATCATGCTGATTACTAATAACAACAGTATGAACACGTTTTGGTTTACCATCAACATATTCAACAGTTACTTGACTTTTTCCATCAGGACCAAGATACGGAATTTCTTTAGAAATCATAACCTCGCGAAGCTGATTTGTTAATTTATGTGCAAGTAAAATGGGAAGTGGCATACACTCAGGCGTTTCATTAACCGCATAGCCAAACATCATTCCTTGATCTCCCGCGCCTTGCTCATGTGTATCATCATTTACCCCTTGCGCTATGTCTGGTGATTGCTCTTCAATGTGCGAGAGTACTGCGCAGGTTTCCCATTCAATTCCATGAGAATTTTTAGTATAGCCAATATACTTGAGTGTTTGCCGTGCAATTTTTGGGAAATCAACATATGCTTCAGTAGTTAATTCTCCTGCAAGAAGTACCATTCCTGTTTTGGTAACCGTCTCAACTGCAACACGCGACTTAGGATCGTGTGCTAGACATGCATCAAGCACTGCGTCACTCACCATGTCACAAATTTTATCAGGATGACCACACGTTACTGATTCTGATGTAAATAAAACTGTTCCTTTTTTCATAATATCCCTCCACAGATGATGCAAAGCCAATTGTTTAAAAATACTCTTGCATGAAATATTCAGATAAGAATATTCTTGAATACTACTTACAAGTAGTTCCATGAGAAATCTTTATAAAGGCATAGACATAATCATCTTTTTAGTATGCTCGGGCCTAGTTTACACACCATAGATGACATTCTAAACAATAAAAAATTAGTTATTACTGTGTCCGGCCCATCTGCAGTAGGAAAAAGTTCTTTTGTGAATACTCTTAATCGTTATTTATTACGTGAAGGTATGCAGGCAACGCAACCACGAAGAGTGACTACCCGGCCACAACGAGAAGTAGATGAAGGGAGCGACTATAAATTTGTTGACCAAGATGATTTTCACCGAATGGTTCATGAAGATACTATTGTAGCACAATACAGGCATTTGGGAGAATTGTATGGTTTTACACGCGACTCATTTGCCGATGCAGGACAGTTCGCTATTTTTTCTGTAGGTGAGATGCAAGGAATTGAAAGCCTTGCAGAAATACAGCAAGATATGGGTTTTACATTAGTTCCTATTCTTTTGACTGCTGAAAAGAGCGTACTGCAACAACGATTAGCAAACCGAATTGAAGGCATACTAGCTGGACAAGATGATACAATAAATCCGGAAGAGCGAACGCGCGTACATGAAAAACTACTTGCAAAAATTAAAGGACTTGATGGACAGCTAAGAACACTTGAAAGAATGACAGAGGATGCACAATATGCACGACCAGGACAATCACACATGCGATATGTTTTTAACAATTCTGGAATGCTTAGTGATTCAGAACAACAAGTATTCTTGAACCATTTAGCAAGACGAACTATGGAGACACTTGCATTTGAAGTACAGAATGAAACGTTATACGAACCAGTAGTTGGCCTTCATAGCACATATACATCCCATATCCTAACGGAGCTTCTTGGAAAATCACTTGATGACATTAATGGAGTACTTAGCGCGCAGCCTTCACTCTGGAGACCAGCATACATGGAACTCTTTCCAGATGAATTCTTAAGCTCCATTAACCGGCACTTTAAACATTACATTGGATCACACAAAGACCACATTATAGGAATTAGTCGAAATAGAGGAGTAATTGGAGTCTATATAAAGAGTGAAGATGATGAGCGTGATAAAATTATTTCTGCAATAAAAAAAGTACCATATACTCCGCAATTAATTGTTAACAGTGGAAGAATACATACACACTCTCCTATGTCACTTGCAAAACTAGGCAACAGTGCAAAATCTGAATTTGTTTTCTCATTTAGTCCAGGGTATGACCTGCATCTTCCAAGTAGTAACTCACCTCACGCACATACAGTTTGCTTTGAGATTATTTCAGAACCAACCCATTTTAATGGAATTACCCCACTAACTGCCCACGAGATTAATGAAGTATGGCCACTTCGAGCAGATTATACACGCGATACAGCAAGATACCTTAAACATGCTCAAGAGCAAGACGGGCTTCGATAAGGTCAAGCAATATTTCTAATGATTGCATATATTTAGTTAATATAGCTACATCATTACAAGGCATCTTCCCTATATTTGCAGAAATCACTTTTGTTACAACATCTCGATTTCTCATAAATTTAATAATATTCTTTTGGTTAAATGAATAAAATAAGTCAATATATACGAGTATGCAATTTATATGCGTTCTCTCAAAAAGAGCTTTTGTTGTTTTACTTAATTCTTTTTTTGAGACTAAACAATCGCGCGCAACATATTTTATTATATCAACTACTTTATCAAGTGATGCAATAATATGATAGAGGATTGTCGTCTTGTGAGCATCAATGTACCCATATTTATTTAATAAGCGTAAACAATAACTAATAAATTTAGTTATAGTATTATGTTTTTGATCTATAGACTCAAGAAGCATACGCTCATGAGTAAGAACCCCTTTTAACAAGTCAGAGGTTATATCTTTTATGAGAAGCATTATACGACGCAGAACAACGTCAAATTCTTTTATTGAACTAGCAGAGAGATCTTTTATTTCACACGATTCAGGTGTTTGTCTAACAATCTCATAGCCAATTAATCGATTAACTTCCTCATGAATTACATTTATGATATTAACTTGCGCACTTACTCGAAAATGAGGCACTGATTGCTTTGAAAAGTTTAAAATGACTTCATCAAACCCTTTACGGTAAAGTGCCCTGATTGAATGTAAAATAGATGAACGATCAAGCTCAGAAATATCTAATGTTGTTTTTGTTTCCTTATGTTTATGAGTTACAGGATATATATTTAAAGAGTTTTTCTCGTCACGAATTTCAAGCGAATCGCCTTTGTGTATTCCATGTTTTTCCATCCATGCTTTTGGCAGTGAAACAAGATACGTCGAGTTTGCGATTTGTATAACTTTTCGTTGCATATATACACCTTAAACCTTATAATTTAAAGGAATTTATATAATTTTTTATATTTTTATAATCTTTATAAAATATAAGGATTAGATATATAACTAAACTGAGATTAGTTCGCTCACGAGGTGGGACAATGCAAAGAGGATTACGTCCAGTAACATTATTTCCAGATGAACAAGTTGATGATATTGAAACATATCTTAACGAACAGTTCGTTAATGAAGAGCTTGAAGATGGCAACATGACGCCTGAAGAAGCAGGTTTTATTAGCGGATGGAAAGAAGCATTTGGAAGGGATGACTAAATGTTATATGAGGATAACGAAGGCAATTTATTGCTTGATGAGGAAGTAAAAGAGCTTTCTCCACGAGACCAACAGAGACGAGGAATTCGTCTTGTAGCTATTTAGTACCATATACCACTTCTATCTTAATGTTTCTATCCACCATACCATTATGAGCCATTCTCTCAAGGTATTTTTTGCATGCATTAAGAAATGATTTTTGTTTTCCTTTCGGAACAAGATTCCAGTAAGCCATGGATTGTATTCGAGTTAATGCGCGATCAACTGTGAATTCTTCAACACCATGAAATGTTTTTTTATGTACATTAGTAAACCCATGTTCCTTTAATATTTTTGAAGGATTGTACTTCTCTTTTTGAAATTTGAAGTCAGGTGGAAGAATTGTTTTGAGTTGCCTTAGAAATTCTTCACGAAAACCACCCTCACTGTATTTATTAATAGCTATGAACAGTCCTCCTTTTGTAAGAACACGTTTTATTTCAGCGATTGATTCTTCATCATAAAACCAATGAAATGCACTAAATGCAGTTACTGCATCAAACATTTCCTTTTCATAAGGCATTGTATGAGCAGGAGCAACCACATATGAAATTGCATCATCGTAGTTTTGAGCAAACTCAATCATGCCCTCATCTTTATCACAACCATATACTACGTCAAATAATGTGTCAATTTGACGCGTACTAATTCCTGTACCGCAACCAACGTCAAGAACGCGTGAAGAGCGAGGAACGAGCGAGCCAATTAAGTGGATTACCTCTTCTGGAAACCCATGACGAGCTTTTTCATACGCTTCACGAACGTTACCATAATTATTGTGTTCCATGAAGGTTTGATATTGTTTACATCTATAAAATTATTGGTTTTTAGTATGTATTTTTAATTCTGTACAGAGTTTACTAAAAAGATTAAGCATACTTATAGCATTAGCGTTCGGCAAATTGCAACATTTTGATGTGCCTCACAACTCACTATTTTTCTTTAATAATAGGCACATCGCCTAATGACTATAGTAGGCTTTTTACTTCACAAAACCGTAGCATATATAAAGGAAATATGTGTGTAATATCGCATGGATACTAAAAAAGGTGCAATACAGCTTACTATGAATTTTATTGTTATGCTGATTATTGCTATTGTTATTTTCATACTATCATTGTTTTTCTTAACAGACTTTTTTATTCAAGCAGGGTCACTGCAAATGGCACTTGATGAACAAACACGATCACAAATTGAATCTATGCTTGCAGGTAATGCACGCGTTGCAATTCCCATTGAAACACGTCGTATAAGGCTTGGTGACTCAACTAGTTTTGGCGTTGGAATTCGCAATAGTGCAACGAATGCTTTTTTTAGAGTAGAGATAGGAGATGCAGCATTTATTCCTGCTGGGAGTCAGGATGATGTTCCTCTTAATTGTGACGAAGGTGATTGCTCCATAAATGTAGGTGGTTCCCCCACCTTAGTCACCTATCAAATTGGTAGGCTGGGTGAGATAAAGATTCCTATGAATAATGATGATATTGTGCTTCTTGCATTTGGAACAACACGAAATGCACAGCGAGGACATTTTATATTTGATGTAAGGATTTGCGCAGAACAAAACGATTATCCTGCAAATTGTGATGGTGACCTTTACACAGGTAATGTGTATAAATTGCATTTAATTGTTTCTTAGTTTTTTACGT
>JBLKOW010000064.1:0-6059 GCA_047603135.1 Candidatus Woesearchaeota archaeon
ATCGGTTTAAAAGTCCAGAGTACTTTTCCATCAGAAATAGTTATTTTTCCACTGTACTCTAAATAATCTAATGCAACCATTAACGTTTGATGCATTATTTGTTTTGGTAAGATTCTTTTTAACATTCCTATAGAAATTACTTCTTCCTGTTTTTGTAAAGTTTCCTCTATCATAAGCACCGTATTTAGTGTAGGGCTTCTCTTTTCAGTGTAACTACGTTGTTGAATTAACATATCAATTGATATGGTATCAGTTGATATTTAAATAATTTTGGATTTTATTTTGGGATGTAAAGATTATTGAGAAAGAGTTATTTTTAAACAAATTTTATAAATTCATTTACAAAATGATATATATGCATGAGAAAATTAGTGTTTTAAATAATAAGATAAAAAAGTTTATTTCTAATACAAAAAAAAAGATAGATAAATATAATGCAACTAAAAGAGAAAAAGATATTGAGAAAGCAGTAGAAAAAGCTACTGAAATCATGAATTATTATAATTCTGTTGACTGTGAGGCTTTTTTAGAAATCTTAGAAAAAAATAATATTACAACTAAATCTTATTTTTCGAATAAATTATATCTGAAAAATATAGATTATTTCGTGAGTATTTTACATTTATTAATTTCTGTATTAAAAAGGATTTACTTGTAAAGAGCAGTTTATCTATTGATGAAATAACAGAAAAAAAAGATAAATTATCATCTTTAGGGATTATTTACTTAGGCTGCTTTTATGCTTTTGACCTCTTTTTTAGAATAGTAACAGAAAATAAAAAAGATTATGATTATTTACCTAAAAAACCATTTACTACACAAGAAAAATATAACTTGATTAGAATAAAAAGTATTCTACTCCCTTTTGAAAGACTGGAGAAATATTGGGCTACTTTTTTACACTTTTATCCGAGTGAAGAAAAGTTAATTTATACTCACGGGTACAATTTAGGTGAATCATATTCCATTAAATTATTTGAAAGAAAGTGCAAGATTATGTGTGATAAATTAGAAGAAAAAGTAGATGATGCTCTAAAAGAGCAGACAGAAAGTGAGCTTAAAGTAATCAATATTGTTGAGCCTACTAAGTCGCCTAATACTGAATTAAAAAAGCAGAGTGAGAAAGATAGGCGATCAATATTTGAGGAAACTGTGATAAATAAATGTATATATGTTACCCAATCAGGTATAAAAGTTCAATCAAGAGGGGAGCAAATGATTGCTGACTTTTTATTTAAACATAAGATTGACTTTGATTATGATGAACAAATGACATTTAGATTCAATGAGAAAAATGCTCAGGGGTATTATAAAGAATGGAAAAGACCAGATTTCTACCTTACTGAGTTTTGCATAATTATTGAGTATTGGGGATTAAAAGGAACACCTGATTACGACCTTGAGATGGAACGTAAGAAGCGTATTTACAAGGAAGCAAACCAAAAATTCATTTCAATTACTCCTGATGACTTAAACAATTTAGATGAAAAATTAACTACAAAACTAAATAGATTAGGTGTAAAAATTGAAGAAGTATTAAAGAATAACCCGATCAAAAATCGAAAAATTGATGAACATTTTACAAATGATTATATGAAAATTACTAATTCTGAAAGAGAAACAAAAAAGCGACCTCCTTCAAAAAAAGAGATTAGAAAGAAAAGTACTTCTTTGTCTAAAAACACAAAAAAGAATACTACGAAAAAACCAAAACACTATTCTAAATCCAAAAAAAGTGGACGTAAAAGTACTAGCGCAAGAACAAATAGGCGTTCTTCCTCAAAAACAAACAGAAGTAGAAAAGGGTATAGGTAATTCGTATAAACTTTATTTTTCCTTTTAATATAAAACCTTCTTTAAATTTTGCCTTCATTTATTTAATTGTTCCCAACCACATTTATAAACATTTTTGGGATTGTTAGGGTGAAATAGTATTTCTTCAGAAATAAATGACCACTAGTGTGGTATTGGTTTTGTTTCCCCACCAGTCGTCGCATATGTAATATGCGCCGACTGGGAATTGAACCCAGGCCCCAACCTTGGCAAGGTCGAATTGTACCACTCAACTATCGGCGCGTGTTATCTTAATTTTTATACTGTAGTTCGTTGGACTGCAAGTCCAACTTAAGTGCCGGTATGTGTAGGGTGCATCCCTCACCAACTATCGGCGCGTGTAAGAAAGAAGATTGAATTGTTTTATAAATCTTTTGTTAGTCTCGGCGTCGCTCGTTAATTATGTCGCGTAAACGCTCATATAATTCAGGATATAGTACTGGACTTACCATCTCAATATGCAGGAAATCAATGCCAGCGCAGCTCCCTTCAATAATTATATTCTCTGCTCCTTCTAAATAGGCTGAATCACGGCGCACAATACCATCGCCATCACTTCCTTCCATATCACAGCCCACCCCAACAAAATTATAGATTGGAACTGAAGGCTGGCGTCCTGCACGAAGTTTACCAAGTAATACGCTTCCTTCCTGCATATCACGGCATTCAAGTTTGCTTCCTGGAAAACCGCAGAACTGAGCAATTCTTCCTGAAACTCCATGATTAGGTGTGCCGATTTGAATAAGCGTATCAACACTCATGTCTCCAAATAGTTGTATGTAACGCTGGGAGACGAGGCCTCCCATACTGTGAGCAACAATAATAACTTTGTCTTGACCTGTTCGTGTTTTTACTGCTTCAATGAGTTCACGAAGACGAATTGCATAA
Organism: Candidatus Woesearchaeota archaeon; assembly: GCA_047603135.1. Classification (GTDB taxonomy): domain Archaea; phylum Nanobdellota; class Nanobdellia; order Woesearchaeales; family JACJVV01; genus JACJVV01. The sequence continues at coordinate 2,722 of JBLKOW010000064.1, forward strand.
GTATCAATGTTCTCACTCTTTGCCTGAACAACAACAATATTATCAAGGCTATAAAATGAATCATAATAATAACTCACTTTGATTGAAATTGGAATAGGAAACATCTCCCAAATACCAGTAAATTCTTCGGCAACGGAAGGGTCAGTGAGCGAACCCATATTGACAAAACCTTCTCGTTCAAGATTACGTTGAATTCGGTTAAATAAATTAAAACTATAATCAACATCAATCTGCTGATTGAATGCATGACCATGTACAAATACTATTGGATAAAGCGAATCGCATTCACCATGAGGACAACATGGTTTGCAATCACCAAAAATACAGCACACAGGCTCAGAAGGACTAAAGAAAAGCGGCTGAACTTCATCAATACTAGCTGATTCTGGCACCATAGTAAATGCAAGTAAAGAAGGTAATGCTCGCTCACTACATCGCTCATCAGTAAACGAAGGTAACCCAAAAAGTATGGAACTATTTTGTAATGATTGATTCACCATTAGGTCATTCAGTGAAGTGCTGTTCATAAATTCAGTTTGGTTTGTTAAAGTTTCAATGCGCGCACGTACATGTGGATAAAATGTACTTGTATTGTCAAGCGATTCATACAGTAGCATGTATTCTTTATATAATGCAAGATCAGTACCTTCTGCAGATAGCCCTTGAGAAATAGTGTGCATCCCCCTCGTAAGAATAGCTATATCATCAAGAATGGTATCATACCTTGCGCATACATATTCACTTGTTATATTTGATCCTAAATTAAAGGAGTATTTACAAACACCAGCATATTTACATAAAATATTTTCAAAAATGTAGGCGTCAATATACTTTTGATTCTTTATTTGTAAAACAGACCTATCAAACACCCTGCGTTTATTAGCAAACTCTTGCATTAATTCTTCATATGCTACTCTCAATTCAGAAAACATGAGTGGAGAAGATATACGCTCAGTAAACTCTTCAAAAAGTGTATGCATTTCATTAAATGTACGTGCTGTTTCATTACTTAAGTGCACAGCAGATGATCTTCCTTGTAAATCTTCATAGGTGCTTGAAACTTCCTCTATAATTTCATTATATGCTGTGCGCACTTCATCATATTCATTCTTTGCAACGTCAATTAATTCATGGAGTGTTTGAAATTGGTTTTGTAATGCTGACAGAGATTCTCTTATTTCAGTATACGCCCCTTCATCCCAAAGATTTTGAAGGGACTCTGTCATTTCCTGCGCGCGAGCAACATATGAATCGATTGTCTCGATGTACATATCAACCATAACTATCCTTGTAGCAAGTGCATTTCTCTCTTCTTCTAATCTAAGAAATCTCGTCGTAATATTGTGTAATTCATGAGCATATCTTTGAAGCTCGCGGTGAAACTCTTCTGCAAATTGCATCGAAACACCTTCTGGTCCATAGGGGACAATTACCATATGATTTCTTGTGGTAGAACGCTGGGAAGTATGACAAAATGTGGTTGGCGTACTACTGCATGTTACTTCAAAGCGATAAAACGCAAATCCATGCCCTGAATCAGGCGACTGAATTGATGCCGTATGAAGGAAATTACGCTGAGTTGCATTTCTTTCTGAGACGATAGAGCCATCTCTAAGCGATACTAACCTTGACGTGCAACTTGTTGAACAAAAGGGATTTTGTGTTAGTGATGCATGCATTGATAGCTCTGCCATTTCACCATGTGCAAGACGAACACTGTCTTCTCCAGGAGTTAATTTAATCAAAACATCATTGCCAACTAAGTAATTAAGAAATAAGAAAAACCTAAGCCCAAAAAAAATACTCATTATTAATAGAATAATTAGTGAAATAATTATGATTATCTTTTTATGTTTCTTAAGTAACTTAATACTGTCGTGTATAAATTTGCGTGTTAGTTCAAGGCCATAAGCAATGTGTTTGCGCAAATCATCAAATGATAGTTTCATATCTTCTCTATTCTGAAAGAGTATTTAATACTTTTTACCTTGCAGGACTTATGTTTAACATTACCAAGAATTATTGCCTCATTTAACGAAATATTTATATATTAGTTTATCTTACCTATAATTAGTCAACCTAAAGTTGACAAAAATCAGTGAGGTGGTGTATATGGTATACAACACAATTTGGGATGAAATGAGACAATTGCAACGAGAAATGGATTCGTTGTTCGGTGCAGCGATGGGTGGCGAACACACAGATAGAAAAAAACTACCGCATCATGCAAACCCAAGTCGTGCAGTTGATACATATAGGCGACCAGTGTGCGACATTGAAGAAACAGATAAAGAAGTTATCGCATATGTTGAATTGCCCGGCGTGGATAAAAAAGACATACAAATAAATGTGGTAGACGATGGCTTTGAAGTGAAAGTTGAGAAAAAGAAAGAAGAACACAACAAAGATACGCACGCGAAATATTATCAGCGATTTTATCAGTATTTTAGTGTACCTCGTGCAGACATGGACAACGCGCGTGCAGAATACAAAAATGGCGTACTGGAAATCCATGCACCAAAACAAGAACGTAAAGGCAAACTCATTGAAGTTAAGTAGAGGTGGAGGTGATATACATGCTCTATGAAGACAATACTGGACGATTATATACTGCAGAGGAAATCGACGAATTTTCACCGTGGGAAATCGAGGAAAAAGGAATACATCTCATGGATGGACCACATGCGCCAGAATTTATGTAATTTTTTTATTTTTTCTCTTTCTTTACCACATGCGTAAACATGCGCTGAAACATCATATTATTAGGAATATGTATTAAGTTACCTTTTTTATCCTGAATTATTGTAAAAAAGAGTGTAATCTCATCAACGACACCAGTGATATCCTCGGGCAATATAGTTATTTTTTGATCAATTTTATATGGTTGAGTTATTAAAATAATCATTGCACAAACAATATTAGAAAGAACACTCCATACCGCAATAAAACCAATCGCAATAAGTCCTGCTACACTTGCAAGTGTTAACCAAATATTTCCAACATCATACCCTACCACTAACCCAACCGTTATAATTATAGTAATAACAAATGTAATATTAATGAACTTTCTTACAACAGAAATTTGCTGTCTATCCTGCCGTTGCTTTCGCATATTACGTACAATGACTGAAGTTATTATCGACTTAGTAATTAAGAGAATAAAAAATAATACAATCATTATCCCAAGTTGAGTTGCGATTGTTGGTAACATGCTTATTAGGAAAAATGTATTGTTTAAAAAACTAACGGTGAACTGTTCATATACATGCATAAGTTATAAAAAGCACCAAACATTACTTCACCTATGAAAAAAGAAAAATCATGCGGAGCAGTAGTCT
>JBLKOW010000065.1:0-5809 GCA_047603135.1 Candidatus Woesearchaeota archaeon
CTTCTAAGAGTGTTTTTAGAGCAGGTTTGGAGTTTATAATGAGAGCTGTATTTACTAACAACAATCGTGATTTTTCGAGGGCTATTAAATTTTTGTCATGTACTTAGGTTGTAATTAAGTGGATGATTGGGCTGCTTTGATGTATGGAGAGGTAACTTTTTATTAAGAATCATAAAAATTGATCTTTAATGTTTTCTTCTTCAAAAACAAACCCTTTATTAAAACAATAAGACCTTTTAATATCAAAGAGTACTTCATGCTTATCTTCACCCACTTGAACCATTTTTTTTGAAATAAGATGATTTTTTATGCCTTTTGTTACCAAATATATCGGTAATGATACAGTACTCGTAATTTTGAATTCTATAAACTCTTCGTATGTATGAAAATATTCAGGTACTTCATAAACAATAACATCTACTGTAGGTTGTATATTTCTACTTTTCCAAAAAGTAGTTTCTTCATCGTCCTCCTTAGTTTGGTCAGAAGGAAGTATTAGCCATCGAGAATGCAAATAATCTATAAGTTTTTGGGAATTTTCATTTGCGATAGAAGAAAATTCTTCTTGAGTGGGATAAATTTTATTTACTATGTTTACAAAGTCATTTGCGGAATATTTTCTTTCTGGAACAAAATATTTCCGGGTTTCAATAAGACTTCTATAAGCATTCCATTTTCCTTGTATTAATTCGCCATAAGGTGCAGGATAAAGTGTACCATTTTTTAGTGGTATAAGCAGATATATAATTCCATATTCTTTTTTAAATCTGCTTAATCTTCCAAATCTTTGTACTAAGCGGTCTGCCGGAGCAATTTCTGAAAGCATGAAATCAGCACTAATGTTAATGCTCAATTCTCCTATTTGTGTAAGGATTGCAACACCATGTGCTGTTTTTCTCTCCCAAGCTTCTTTTCCTAATTTACCTAACAATTCAGATTCTTTCCTTTCCTTGTCGGGTTCTGTAAATCTACTATGATAAAGAGTAACATCTTTAAAATCATGTTTTTTAAACCATCTGTAAAATTGAACTGCTTTATCCACAGTATTTGCATAGATGATTGATGGTTGACGCATACACTTTTCTAGTAATGGATTCAGTTTATTTACTTCTGTGAAATCAATACATTCTTTAATTTCACAACGAATTTGTTCGTTGTGAGATTTGTCTTCTTTAATAGATAGGTTTTTGTGTCCAAGAGCTTCATAAAGGTTTAATGCTGATTCTGGTAATGTGGCACTCATAATGAGCACAGGAACATTAAAATGCTTTAATACTTTAAGTAAAACTTGAATGTTTGCCTGTGTAAATTCGTCATAAAAATCAGCTTCATCAATTACTACACATGAATGTGCTAAATTAAAAAAAATGCCATGATGATCTTCTCTAGATTGTGTTAATGCTAATAAAAGATGGTCAATGGTACATACCGTTACCGGAACTTCTAAAGTTCTCGCAAATGAGTGTTTTTGTTTCTCTTCCTGCTTTGATTTCTTATTTATTTTACTCTGTTTAATATGCTTTTTAAACCATGCGCTTGAATGGTACAAACCCGTTGCAGACAATTGTGATGCAATAGTAATTTCCAATGCATTTGATGTAAACCTTGTAGGCATACAAATTATTACGCGGTCAGCTTTATTATTTTCAATTTGCTTTTTTGCCCATAACAGTGAAGCATCGGTTTTACCGCCTCCAGTAGGTGCTCTAAGTAACAATAAAGGTGATTCCCAATTATTTTCAGCTATCATTTGCACTTCACGCTTTTCTTTCCAAGGGAACTCATAATCGAACGCCTTAAAATCTGGAACTCTTAAAGCATTTGGAGGCTCGGAAGCACTGGCTCTATGGTCTGCTAATTGGAGTAAATAACGAATCCCGGAAAAACGATAGTTTATGTCTAGCACTTCACAAAACGTCTGTTCATTCTTATTTAAGATAAATTTGCTTCCAAGTATTTTAAAATGTTTCCAAAACTCAAGTGCACCTGATTTTACAAATCTTTCTTCATCTTTTTGAGACAATTTCCTGTGATGTGCAGCAATTGCAACAAGCACTTCGTCTGTTAAATTTAATTTTTTTTGAAGCTCTTTGAGTGGAATTAATTCATGCCGGATGCCTTTCTTCCCAAGTAACTGTAAATTCTTTGCCTTAAATTTTGATTTATCCTTTGTATGACAATATAAATCATAATCAGCTTTGCATGCATTTTGCCACCTCTTATCTTTTTTGCCCAAATCATGAAGTTTTGCAGCAAGTAACAAACCTTTTTCTAAACAAAAGCCAGGAGATAATTTACTAAATTTTAGCAATATGAAGGGGTGACTACTGAGATATGTCTTTGCATGTTCAATAACATTATTAACATGTTCCTGATAGCTAACTCCAGTAGGTTTTGCTAAAAACTTATCAGTCGGCATTGTTAAAGGTTTTCTCGAATGTCTTTATATTATCATCTCCACCAGCAGGATCAAAAAGAGTTGAATTCTCAAATTCACTTAAAGCTTCTTTGTATGCCTGAGCTACACTTTTATCACCATTCGTATCATCACCTAAAAAGTGCTTAGCACCTCTTTCCTGTAACTCTGCTAAAATGTTATTTCGTTCTTGTTCAGTTGCCTTTGGATGAAAGTACCTTGCCCCCTTCCGGCTTAATTTTGTATCTAAGACAATTAAAACTTTCTGTGGTTCACCAGAAACCGCATTTCGGGCTTGATTAGCATAATCCGTCAACGATCTTGTTGCTTCGATATATAATCTAACTCTCCTTTTTCTTTCATTCTCTGTCGCGTGTTTAATGTACTCTGTTTTAATGTGAAACTCGTCCTCATAAGAGTACTTTTTTGAGGTGCTTAAATTTGTGATATCAAGGAAAAAATTCATGTGCATTATATCATGTGTGCTAAACTCATTAGTTGCTAAAGCTTGGTCCCTGCTTTGGTTATTTGGATTCTCCTTTAACCGGATTAATAAATCTCGTCCCTTTTGACTCGGTTCAATAGCAACTGCTGGAGTAGCTGATAACGGGGCAATTCTCCGACTTGAATAACTTTCTGCCTTCGGATGCATAAAACCACCCATATCAGCGCGCAAATCAACTTCAATCTTATTGCTAATACCATCTCCATTAGAGACATAAGTGTTATTGCGATCAGGGTCGTCTTGGTTTAATCTGTCAATGGCACTAAATAAAGCATGCCTTTGCATTTGCCCAGAGATATAAACCTTTTCATCGGGACGCGCTTTTATTGAAGAAGCGTTTCCTAAAAGTTTTTCACCCGCATTAGCAATGTGATGATCCATTGGTGCTAAGGCCGTAACTAAAATTCCTTTAATGTTTTCCATAATAATTTATATTTAGAGTTAATAATTAATTTTCAGAGATTTCACTGTCTTCCAACAATTCATCGGCTTCTTCTTCCGGTGCAGACTTTTCTTTGACATTTTTCAATCTTGAATATGCCAGTAATAAATTTTTTGCTTGGTCCAATGTTAATTCACCAGAACAAACTGCATCCATGAATTCTTGAGACTCTGCCGGAGCATCCATAAAGCTTAATTGTGCAGCTCTGCGGATTGTCTGGTGAAGCAAGGCTTCCGGTTTTCTCGCAGAAAAAGCAGATGATTCCAACTCAAGTAAGAACTTAGCTTTATATTTCCTTACTTCAACGTTGTCTTGCTTGTTGCCGACTAGCGGTTTTCTTTTTTTTCGTTCCTCAAACTGTTTTGATGCTGCTATGTACGCAGCAAGGTTAAGCCATCTCCCTAGTTCTTTGGCAGAGGTTACAATTTCCTGTCTAATGTTTTCTTTTTTCATAAAATATTGATTTAGTAAGTATTCAACTTCTGGCTGATATTCAATCCTAAACGCCAAAAAGTTTTGGAAAGCAGGTTTATTGAAAGTCTGTAAAAATCGACTTGCCATCATCCAAAATAATTCATATTTAGGGTTTGGTCTGCTACCCTTGATGTATTTTGGTTCTTCCTTCAATAGAGTAGAAAACTCAAGTGCATTGACAATATTGCTGAGTTTATATTCCTTGGCAAGTTCAATCACATAATGGTCGAAGGTTACAACTTCAGTTCTGTCATAACTAACAATGTATAGTGGTTTGTTTGCGAGAGAATCCAGAACCGGATCTGCCTTATCTATATATTCGGCTTCTTTAGCCCATTGTCCAATTGCCCCTAAAAGTCCAGCCGCACCAAATGCATGGGAACGTGGTGCATAAGGAAAATTACCGTGAAATATTTTTGGTCGGGGAATTTTTTCTACATTTTCTTTTTTTCGTGCTATTAACAATTTTGGTGTATTATCATCCAACATCCTTTCAAATATTGAGATAAAATTCTTCAACTCGTCAATTTCAAGGTCTGGAATAATTGCAGCAGGAATATAATTTGGGATATTTTGTTTGACCTTAACTATAGCCAAACACGGTTTTAGCGGATGTGAAGTAGTTATAGCACAAAAAGCAGCAGTACGAATATCACCTGAAATATAGCCTTGAGTCTTCCTTCCGTAGTTAGTTTTTGTAGTAACTGGTACTATTTGCTGAGTAAAGTTGATATTTTTCTGTTTTTTGTCATTTAATTCAGAAATTAATTTTTCAATAGTATCGAAATAACCAGATGCTACCTTATCTATCGTAAGTGAGTTTGGAGTTAGAAACTTCCCTTTTGAACTTGGTCCTTTTTTTAGACCAGGATTATTTTTTATTTCAGAATATGGAACATAAGAGAATTCTATTTCAGAGTTAAAGTAAGTTGGTCTAAGCCTAAACTTATCTAATCCATTAATCAGTAAAGATTTAATATCGTCATCCAAAATTTCTTCAAATCTTTCTTTACTTGTCTTGTAAAGAACAAGGGCAATACCATATCGGCTATATGGATGTTCTAAAGGATTCATATCTTTTCAATTTCTACATTTACCCAACCTTCACTTGTGCCTAAATAGGCAATATTGTTTTCATCAATAGCCTTTTGAAGGGTGTTAAATAATCCTTCGTTTGTTGATATTCTATATTGATACTTTTCATTTACTATTATAAACTCTCTCCGCTTTGGACTTTGATAAAAATTTGGAAATATGTTTTTTTTCAATTCTTGGATTTTTAATTCCTCAATTTTTTTGGATAATTCCTTTTTTAGGTCTGCAATTTCTTTTTTGTCTTTTGATTGACTTATGGCGTTAAAATATTTTTTCTCAAGTATTCGTATTTTTGGATATACTCTATAATCTGAATTTCTGACTCCATCAACATGCCTCTTATCATTATGCTTTAAATGTTGTGTCCATAGATCATCATAGGACAAAGGAGTAGAGAACAATTCTAATTCGATTTCAATTAGCGGATATAATATTGATATATAACCGGAAGGAGAAATACAACTTCTAATATCAAAATCATGTTTGAAATGTTTCTTTAGATACTTTTTCATTTCTTTTAGCATTTTATTTCTTGTTGACTTGTCATAATGGAAATCCAAGATATTTTCAAGCATACCGCATATCATATACTTCGTTGGCTTCCTAGCTGATCTGTAATAAGAACCAGGTAGAATTGAAACCATTGACAGGGGCGCTAAAGGTTCAATGCTAAGTTTCGCCCTTATAGTTTGTTTTATTTGCAAATTTTTACTATACATAAAGTATCTATAAATAAGTTGTTATAAATTTAATCCAATATAAAATCCTATTTTCCTATCTCTCAAGTCAAGCTAACTTTTCCCATCACCAATCCCCCCCTCTCCATGTTTTTCCTCAGTGCCGGTAAGGAGGGTTGATAATTGTATATGATTCTAAT
>JBLKOW010000066.1:0-5784 GCA_047603135.1 Candidatus Woesearchaeota archaeon
TTACATGCCAGTATGTGTAGAGTGCAGTCTCTCACGTGAGAATCATCGTCCCTCACACTCTTTTCTTTCGTTTCAATTAAGTATTATGGTTTATTTTATTCTAATAAAAATAATTAAAATATCTTATTTCGCTGGACTTCATGTCCAGCTTACATGCCAGTATGTGTAGAGTGCAGTCTCTCACGTAGGAATCATCGTCCCTCACACTCTTTTCTTTCGTATAAAACTATTAAAATTTTTAGTATAAAGTAGAGTTATTTACCATATACTTTACTGCGCTTATCGATTAGAAATACTACAATAATTTTGTCGTCTTCAGTTCTGTATAATACTCGAAAATCACCAATTCTTATCCTAAATACTTATCTTTTACGTTTACTAAACGCTTAGAATCAGCTGGAACTGGGTTATTCCGTAAATCATCAATTTTATTAAGAATACGCTTTGCGTTATCTTTGTTTAATTTCGACAAAAATTTTATTACATTTTTTTCTAAAAGAATTTCATACATCTTAGAAACCTAACTGTTTCTTAGCATTTGAAAAAGAAACTAAATTTTTTTTATTGAAACTATCTTTGTACGCCTCAAACTCACTTAAAGTCATGATTTCATCTCTATTAACCATGTGCTTCTTGATATAATTCAGCTCTTCTCTCATGGAATCAATTTGTGAAATTATACTCTTTATTTCAGTTGTCATGGTACAATATAATATAACTGTGTTTATATATTTAACGTAAAAGTTAAGTCTGAGCACCTAGAACTAATACCGCACTCCAGCTTTGCGCAGTGTCTCATCAAACTTTTCGTAATCTCTATGAGATTTATTATATGACTGTATAGATGAGTGTCTTTCATCAAAAACAAGAGCTCCGTCCCTAAATTGTACTGTGTCAATTCTCTGTGTATATACTGTTACAAATTTCTCACGCTTGCCTTTAGCTACAACAAGTTCGACACTATTCTCAAAGTACCTTCCATGATATACTGCAGTATATTCAATCTCACCGTGCTTATCACCTGGATGATTTTGAAAAATCAATGTAACAGCATCTCCTCTAACAAGACATTCTAAATCTTCACGACTTTCAACTTGTGTAAGTGTAACACTTTGCATAGTTTTAGAGTTATTTATTCGTTTAAAGATATTTCACTCAAAGATGCCATGGAAAATAGATCTCTCCTCAATCTTAAAAAACCATACATTTTTTATATTCCTAAACCTCATAAAACATATGAGAAAGAATTCAGACTGGTTTATCCATCTAATCCCTTTAGTATGGTTTACAGGTGGAGTGCTCTACGCACGGTCTCTTGAAGCATGGGCAGGGATAGGTATTATAATTTTGGTAATTATTAGTACATTTGGATTATTAGCTGGAACAATCGTGTGGCATATTACAAAAAAGATAGGGTATGCGCTTGCTACTGCAGTTCTTTCAACTATTATTTTCTTTGGATTAATTGTCTTTTTAGTGAGAACGGGTGGATAAACCACTAATTAGTAACGAAAAGATTTAAAAAGAAACCGTTTTTCATGTATTCTATGCGAGGATTAATTGTACCTGGTTTTCGTCAAAATGGCCATGAAGACACATATGAAAGATTACGTTCACATTTTGAACACATAACTATACCTAGGATTAATTGGAACAGTCCTTCACTTAGTAGAATAAGAGATCAGTTCTATGATCAATTAGGTGGTTCATACGATGTTTCAATAGGTTTCTCAGCAGGATCCTTACTTGCACTTGATGCAGCAAATAGAGTAAATCCTTCAAGCCTTATTCTCTGTTCGCCTCCTCCATTATATGGCCCTCATGCTCAGCGGTATGTTCATCATTTTGCTCCTGCAGGTATAAGTCCTGAACTGCTCGAGGAAATTGCAGAGCAAGAACCAGTTCTACCTCCTAATATCGCAGCATGGATGTTATATGGTGCAAATGAACCGTCTGCTGAGAGGCAAAGCAAATTCTTAAATAATGTATTCTTTAATGGAAATGCAAAACTAGTCGAGATAGAAAATGGGAAGCACGAAATAAATGGAGAATCATATCAGAGTACATTACTATCTTTAGTTGAGCAGATAACGCGTTCTAAAGAAGTCGTATATTCAGAAAGGTAACATCTCCTCTCAGCATGCCTCTCATCCGTGCAACACTTCTGCAATCGCGCTCAAGTGTAACTTCAATAATCTCAGCAAGCGCATCAAATATCTTTTGCTGTGCATCATTCATCTTAGGAGCAGAAGGATCTAATAATGTTTTATTAGTACCATAATGGTTCCATGAGAGCTGTCTTTCAATAGCATCCCGTGCTGCAACAAAGAATGTTGAGGAAGTACGCTCATAACCAATTTGTGGTAAATCTCCTACATAATCGTGTATTGAATCAGCTCCTGCTTCAGTCTGCTCAATTTCAATTCCAGCGCAATTATGCGGATATGCTGAATCAACTGGTGCAAAAACACCTTTATAATTGTACACCTGAAAAGAATCTTTAAGTATTTTAAGAACTTCGGGAGGATTTTCAATGCACGAGCCAATTGCCTCTCTGCTTGAACCATAATGAGAACCATTATATCGAACAAGTGTTAATAATGTTGCCATACAAACGAAAAAATGGTTTCACATATAAGTATTACGTTATGAATAAAATACTCTGTGAATAAATATTGTACAGTAAATTAAGAATATAATCAAAAATAGGGTTCAATGATAAAAATTGATACATAAAAAATCTTAACAAAATAATAAAATAACAAAAATCCGACTTTCGGTTGTTCGTCCCGATAAACAAAGTTTAGCGTGCCAAACTCCGTTTGAGCATATCCCCAACATAAATGTTGGGGTACAAAGAAATGGAACATTTCTTGTACAAATAATCTTTGATTATTTTGTATTACGGACTCACTATTGAGTCGGATTTTTGGAACGAATAAATCTTTGATTTATTGTTCAAATAATCTTCGATTATTTTGAATTAAAAATCTCGCACTAAAGTGCGGGGTATTTAAATCCCAATTCAAATCTCGAAGGCGAGATTTTCAATAATTACATCTGCTCTAAGCGTTTGATGCGCTCTTCTGTTGGTGGATGTGTTGAAAATAATCCACGTAGCCATCCTTTTTTCTTCTTGTAAGGGGGTGAGATATACATGTGAGCCATTGCTTTATTATCATTACGCAGTTCCACACTTTGACCTGATATCTTTTTAAGAGCATCAGCAAGTCCTTGAGGATATCTTGTTAATGTTGCAGCTGTGGCATCAGCAGCATATTCTCGTTTTCTACTAATTGCAAGCTTAATTAACTGAGCAACAAGAGGAGTTAGTATTGCAAGAACAATTCCTATAACTATTAAAACAATAACAGCTGCGCCTCCATTACCACTTGAACGCCGGCCTGAAATACTGCTCCATAAAAAAGTTCTCAGTAAGAAATCACTGAGCAGAACAATAACGCCAACCATAACTGTTGTCAGCATCATAAATCGAATATCAAGATTCTTAACGTGAGCAATCTCATGCGCAAGTACTCCTTCAAGTTCTTGTCGATTTAATATCTTAACCAAACCAGTTGTTACTGCAACTGATGCAGTCTCAGGTTTTCTTCCTGTCGCAAATGCATTAGGTGAAGGGTCTTCAATAACATATGCTTTAGGTGGTGGAATTCCTGCAGCAATTGATAAACCTTCAATTGCATGATGTAAATGTGGGAATTCATCTTTCGTAAGTGGACGTGCACCAGCCATGCGAAGAACCATAGAATCTCCTGAAAAATAAGCAATAAGACTGTATATCAAAGCAAAAATAATAGCAATAGTAAGACCAAAAGCAAGACTTCCGTAGATGAGGCCAATAAACGCTCCAAGAAAACCAATAATAAAAATAAAAAAAGACATCAGCAAAATTGACTTAAACTTATTTCGCCGAGTCTCATCAAATGATACGCGCATAACATTCACCTAAAATTCAACGGAAACGTTTTTCTTTTCACTTTCTGGAACTTTAAACATTTCTTCTTGTTTGAATCCAAAAACACCTGCTACCATGTTGCTAGGAAATGATTCGCACTTTGTGTTTAAGTACATAACCATATCATTGTAGTGTTGCCTTGCATAAGCGATTTTGTTTTCAGTACCAGTTAATTCTTCTTGTAATTGGATAAAGTTTTGACTCGCTTTTAAGTCAGGATAATTTTCAGCAACGGCAAAGATTGACTTTAATGCGTCAGTCATCATGTTAGATGCTTTTGCTTTACCTGCAACTGAGCTTGCACTTAAGAATTCTGTTCGCGCTTTAGTTAAATTTTCAAGCACCGTCTTTTCATGCTTCATATATCCCTTTACTGTTTTAATTAAGTTAGGAATCAAATCGTTTCGTCTTTTTAACTGAACATCAATTTGTGCCCATGAATTTTTCACTTGATTTCGAAGTCTCACTAAGCTGTTATAGATAAATATCAAGAACAGTACTAACACAGCTATTGTTATTCCAATAATCCATCCTGTTGCCATAATCTCTCCCCTCGTTATATTTTATATTGTAATTATCTTTATGCACACGAAGGGATATATAAATCTTATGGAAATATGTAAGTAAAAAGTCTGCTTTGCCCCGTGAGGCAATATTTTTCAAAATCTTGAAAAACATATATTCGCCGTGCAAGCTTGACTTTTTACGCACGGAAATATACATCTAGATTAAGAATTAGTATATAATATATAGAAAGGCTAATATGAAACCCTTGCCACTGACTCTTTCCTGAGCGATTTTTTAAGCAACAAGGAGGTCGAGAAGGGGGACGTCCCTTACGGGGAATCTCGACTATCGAGAAAAAACCTAAGATTAGCGAGGCTGTCAGTGGTTTTCGCAAGAAAACTAAAGACTTCGTCTTGTTGTTTGCGTAGCAATAGGGTTTCATATTAGCCATATAGAAAGAAAGATTTCGTGTTAGCAAAAACATATAAATAAATAACTCGCAAGAATACATATGGCTGATGAATCAAATCAAAGGATTAGTCCCAGTGCAATATTTAGTTACGGGAGAAAAGAGCGTATAATCAATACACTTATTGCAACTGGAATAACCCTAGCAGTAATATCGTTTATTATAACAAGTATTCTTGTTGCTCGCTACACAAATATATTTCCTTTCACGCTTGTCTCGGCAATAATTACGCACATATTCTCAGCCATATATAGTGGTTCGCTTCTTGGTGCATTTTACACAACACTTGTTGGAGGTCTTTTTTTCCTCACAATGCCAATGGAGATTTTATATGCTAATTTTTTATTAAAAGGGCACCTATGGATTTTGGTACTAACATTATACATATTAGGCATGATATTTTCATACACGCTTAACTATTATATAGGATTTAAACTTTCGCGCTTTGCAAAATCAATAATAACACCTAAAAAGTTTTATCCATTAAAAGGACTTTTAAACAAATATGGGCCGATTGCAATCTTTTTTGTTAATGCACTTCCTCTTCCCTCACAACCCTTATCAGTAATCCTCGGAGTGTTTAATTATAATAAGGTCCGATTTTATATTTTATTTATTGCAGGCCAAGTAGTTAAATTTGGTTTTCTTACCTGGTTTATTCTTATTTTCGCGTAAAAGTTTTACTAAGAAACATGAATTTTACCAAGAACATATAGCCTCAGAGGGTAAAGTAGACTTTTTAGTTGTATTGCAAGTGCTGTGTCGGATAATTATTCCTTTCGAACTAAAACATAAACTTTCCGACCAATTAAATTTTTAGGAGCATCTATTT
>JBLKOW010000067.1:0-5622 GCA_047603135.1 Candidatus Woesearchaeota archaeon
AAAGAAAAAGAAAAAAGGGCGCCCGTTTCCGGGCGTCACCAAGAATTTCGCCTTCACCATGGGAGTTGGGGGTGGTACAGTGAAGGCAAAGAAAATAAAGGGGTGTGGCCATGGTCCCCCATGACCACTTCATCCATCATCTATTTCAACTGTCCTTAATTAATTATTTCAATGCCAAGTTCATCACTGATTTCTAGAGACTCGCTTGTTGTTTGTTTATAATCAACTTTCCCTAAAATCCATGGAGATTTAACTCCAGTGATGATTGTCATGACAATTACTTTTCCTTTAAGCTCGTCAGCAACACGTGCTCCCCAAATTACATTCGCTTCATCGTCAAGCGATTCAGTAACTTGTTCACCAATCTTGTTGATATCATCAAGAGTCATATCAGGTCCTCCTGAGATATGGATTAGTGCACCAGTTGCTCCTTCATAACTTATGTCGAGCAAAGGATTGTTGAGAGCGCCTTTTACCGCTTCATCAACACGATTGTTTGTGTCGGATGAACCAACACCAATTGCAGCAACGCCACCATTAGTCATGATTGCTTTTACATCAGCATAATCTAAGTTGACTAATGAAGGCACTGCAATTGTTTCTACAATTCCTTTGATCATTGTTGAAATAAGCTCGTTTGCAACAGCAAATGCCTGTTGAATTGGCAAATTGCCTGCAATTTGAACAAGGCGATTATTGTCAATGACAATAACTGTATCTGAAACTTGCCGGAGTTGTTGGAGGCCATACTCTGCCTTGTCCACACGAGCTCGTTCAATCTTGAAAGGCATTGTTACTGTTCCAATAACAATTGATCCTGTGTCTTTTGCGGTTTGAGCAACAACAGGAGCTGAACCAGTTCCAGTTCCACCACCCATACCTGCACATACGAAAACCATATCTGCGCCTTTTAGTGATTGTTTAATTTCACCCATAGATTCTTGAGCAGCTTCTGCTCCTTTTTCAGGAAATCCACCACATCCAAGACCACGAGTTACGTCTTTTCCAATTAAAAACTTAACATCAGAATCAGTTATATCGAGATGTTGTTTATCAGTATTACAGGAAATAATTTGTGCACCTTTAATACCTTTCTTATATAACCAAGAAACCATATTGTTTCCAGCACCACCACAACCGATGACTTTGATGTTTGCCTGACCAACTATATTTTTTGAGGATTGGTCTGATTCCTCGTTTTTCATTGCGTTTTGTACTATAAAGTCCATTTCTTTGCACCCCAGTTTTTTATGCCCCTTTGATGGATGAAGCATATTTATATCGAGCAGACTATTGTTTGTAATATATAGGTATAAATACCAAAAAGTATATATTAAAGCACTGTCTACTATCCTCTAGAAATCGCCAACATAAGCCAACACACAAAAGATTCGCCAAAATCTTATTGTGCACGTTTTTATTCTGTGCATGTCTCGCCAAAGACATGTAAAATCATTTATTTTATGAGTATATAAATAACACAACTAGTATTTAAACTTAATGATGATTCATAATATAGTTTTTAGTATATCTTTATAGTTCTTTTTTATTAAGTAAGTTCTATGTATCCTAGATATATGTTGTTTATTAGAACAATATAAGATTATAATTAATCTTAATCGTTTTATTTTTTTGGAATATATGGAATGGCCATCTTAATAGATATTACTGTATTAATAAACACTGTATTAATAAACACAGTATTAATAATACACACTCTATTAATAATACATTATATTATAATAAAGCCTAAACATACGTTTGTAAAAAGTCAATTTGCACGGCGAATACATATTTTTTAATTAAATTAAAAAATATCGCCTCACTTGGCAAAGTAGACTTTTTACTTACAAACATACAAAAGAAATATATAGTAACGATTTTAGATTACCTGTATGGCTGAAGAAACACAAGAAGAATTAATGGAACGTATTAAAAATATGAGTCCAGAAGAACTTGCTGAGTTTCAAAAATCACGTTGTATATTCTGCCACATCATTTCAGGAAAAATTCCGGCAAGAAAGATATATGAAGATGAAATCGTAGTAGCCATTCTTGATATAAACCCTGCAACAATCGGACACATTTTACTTATGCCAAAAGAGCATTATACTATTATGCCACAGATTCCTAAAGAAGTTCTTGATCACGTATTTACCATTGCAAAAAAGCTATCCCAAACAATACTTCAAGGAATTGGTGCAAAAGGGACAAGTATATTAATTCAAAACGGTGTTGCTGCAGGCCAAAAGGCGCAGCATTTTATGATCCATATAATTCCACGAAGACAAGATGATGGTGTTGGACTTATACCACCTAGAAAAGGAATAAGCGATGAGAATTATAAAGTACTTAAGGAAAGAATTTCACAAAGAATAATGGAACTAAAGAATCCACAAAAAGCAGTGCCTCAAGAAAAGACAGAAAGCACTCAAGAATCAATGCCAGGAGCTGCACAAATAAAAAACAACCAAAGTAATTCTGAAAAAAAAGTTTCTCAAGAAGAACAATCAGCTCAAAAAAAAGAGTTAGGACAGCAAACAGTTTTTGAAAAAGAAGATATTAGTGAGATGAATCAAGAAGTCTCAAAAACCAACGAAGATATTGAGCATTTACAAAAAAGTCTTGAGAGTAATTCGCTTAGCCAAGAAAAAGATACAGGGAATAGTAATATCAAAAACAATACTGATACTAATAGTAGTGATGAAAGAAGTAATAGGAGTAGTACAGAAATGAGTAGTAAAAATGATACTCCAGAAAGTAATACTACCGATGCCACTACAAATGTTCGCGACGAGATTAAACAACGAAAAACTAAACTAGATTCAATATCTCGATTGTTTGGTGTAAAGAAGTGATTACCATGACTGAAAAACTACGAGACATACTCATCGATGAAGGAACATTAACACAGACTTGTGTATATAGTGATTCAGTTTGTGTTGCACTTCTCTCTAAAAACCCAATATCACTTTGCCATGTAATTATCACTCCACGTCGAGAAGTCACTATACTTGAACAATTACAAGATGAAGAAGTCACTCATATTTTTGGTGTTGCAAATCTTATTTCACGCGCTATGTTTGAAAGTATAAATATACAAGGGACAAATATTTTAGTTCAAAATGGTGTTCCTGCAGGACAAAACGATCCACAATTTTCTATCCATGTTATTTCTCGTACTGAAAATGATGAAGTACCTGTTGACTGGGAACCTATGACAGTTAGCGATGAGCAAATGGAATCAGTGAAACAATTATATGAACAAACACTTGGAAAACAAGCCCAGCCCGTGCCACAACAAGAACAAGTGCCTGTCAAAAAAACAAAACCCGACGTAAGTTCAGAAGATGGTGAAGAAAACTATCTTGTGAAGTATTTTGAGCGAAGGCCGTGAAAAGAAAATATGTTTGTTTGAATTATACATCTACATTCTTATTTTGAGTTTACTAAGCATAAAAATTACAATATCACCGCTTGGCATGTTGATAACAAAAATCCGACTCTTGGTTGTTCGTCCTATCCCCAACATAAATGTTGGGGTATTACGGACTCACGATTGAGTCGAATTTTTGGAATTGAAAATCTCACCCTAAAGGATGGAGTATTCAGGTCCTAACGTAAATGCACAAAAACTAAGTTTTTGGCATGCCAGACTCCGTCTGTGCATCTCACAGGGAGATTTTCAATAAAATCCCGAATGCCTCACAACTCGCAATTAAACTGAACTTAGGATGATATGTTTTTACGTCTACATCATAAAATTTATAAATAATGTAGACACATATATTCTATGCCTTATACAGAAATTAGAAAAAAGAATACTAACACTTATTTTTATAGAGTTAGGTCTGTGCGTAAGAAAGATAAAGTAACAAAAGAACGCGTTTATTTAGGTAATAATCTTTCTAAAGAACAATTAGAAAAGAAAGAATACTACGCAGACATGCAATTACTTAAAAATAAAGAACTTGATGCCTTAATTGTAAAAATACGAACCATTCTTAAAAAAAGAGGAGTAAAAAAAGCCAGTCTTTTTGGTAGCTATGCACAAGGAAAACAACGAAAGAATAGTGATATCGATATACTTATTGAACCCCCACGTAATATAGGTTTTGGATTTGTTTCAATAGAGCAAGAACTGGAGAAAACATTATCACGAAAAGTTGATGTTATTACATATAACAGCATAAGCCCATTTCTGCGTGAAGAAATACTAAAACATGAGGTAAAAATATTGTGAAGAGAGATTTAATTTTTATCGAACATATCTTAGATAACATTCAAGCAATTGAAGATTTCGCAGTACATTCAAATAGGACTGCTTTTAAGAAAAATCGTATGCTTCAAAGCGCTATCATACGAGAAATAGAAGTTATTGGAGAGGCTGTAAAGAATATATCGCCTTCTTTAAAAAAACAGTACCCAGCTATTGCTTGGAATGAAATTGCACGTACACGAGATAAAATGATTCACCATTATTTTGGAGTTGATCTTGATATTGTGTGGAATATCGTGGAACTTGAACTGCAAAAACTTAAGAAGCAGATGAAAAAAATACGAAAAGAAATTAAATGACGCCGGCAACGTAAACAGAGTTTAGTGCCTGTGCGTGCTGACGCCCGCACCCGGCAACATAAACGGAGTTTAGTGCCTGTGCGTGCTGACGCCCGCACCCGGATTTGAACCGAGAGATCCTTGCGGAAAACGGTTTGCTCGAATTGGAAAAAGCTGTTCGAGACCGTCGCAATACCAGGTTATGCGATACGGGCAACATCTAAATGGTTTACAAGATATTTAAAAAGTATACGGAGCAATACTAAGAATACCATATCAAACCATAGAATTTACATACCATAAATAATTCAGCGATGAATTAATTGTGGAGGAGAAGCAAGATTTCTAAAGAACACATCACGGTTTTCAGGATATACTTCTAACATTACTTCTAATTTTCCAACTACATCTTCACAAAACTCATTAAATTTCCTTTCAGATACTAACCCTTGCCAATAGAGACGACTTCTGCTTCGTTCATTATGCGCCAAGCTTAAAAAAAATTGACTATTATGTATATCTCCAGGTATAAAACGAAAATCCAAATGGTCAGGATAATCAAAATTTAGCTTTTCATCAGTATGAACACTGAGAACAATTTCATTTTTACCTACATCTAAATTTCGACTAAGATAACCATCGTCAGAAAATGTTGTCAATGGACGAAATAATATATTAAAGCGAGTCATAGGTGGATTATGAGAAGTTCCGATATACTCCGATTGAGCAATAATTTCACGTAGATACTGACGACAGTATTTTGTTGCTTCTTTATACATGATTTACAGAAAGGGATTGTCATTTATAAATACAATTTAGGTATAATTAATATATTAAAATAAATAGATTAATTTTTGAATTGAACTTTTTTAAATTCAGTACTCACTATTTCTTTATTTACATCTTGTAAAGGATATTGATTAAATAATAACGTCTTAAGTTTTCTTGTAATTCGGGGGTCATTATATTTTTCTCTTAATAAAAATGCTGCAAACTTTCTAAACTCGATGGTCGCCTCAGAAGTTTCATTTTGTAACGTAGGTGGAACTGACTTAGCAAGAGACT
>JBLKOW010000068.1:0-5613 GCA_047603135.1 Candidatus Woesearchaeota archaeon
TTAGAGGACATTCAAGATCTTCTTGAGATGTCTAACCCAAAAGATATTCAAGCAATTCTGCAAGAATTTATTGCAGATAGCAAAGGAAAAGATATTAGAGTTCTTGTTATTGGTGGAAGAGCTATTGGTGCTATAATGCGAACAGCACAAGGAGACTCATTTAAGGCAAATATTGCAGGAGGCGCAACAGCAACTGCTGTCCCCCTGAACCCTGCTATTGAATGGCTTGCAGTTGAATCAACAAGAATACTAGGCCTAGAAATCGCTGGAGTCGATATTCTTATTGACGGAAGTACATACAAAGTATGCGAAGTAAATTCAATGCCAGGGTTTGAAGGATTCGAAAAAGCAACAAACCTAAACATAGCAAGCGAAATATTCAAATATATCCACATCAGATTAGGTAAAAACAGTAACGAATAATAGCATACATTAGAGCACTATCCAGAGATATATAAAAAATTAGTATAAAACAAAAAAAATACAAATACTGTTTCATAAAAACTGAGGGGAACAATGGCAAACGCAACCACACACACTGTAGAAAATAACACAAATTTAGAAACCGAAAATAACCAAAAAGAACGTAAGGAATCTAATAACAAAACAAACGAATATAAAAAAATTCCAACAGCGAATCCAAAAAAGTTTCTCTTTATTTCACTTGATAATCTCTCAGGAGACCTTGCCTGGCAAATTCAAAAAGAAGGTCATGAGGTTAAATATTATACGAAAAATAAAAGCGAAAGAGAAGTTGCAAGTGGTTTTATAACGCAAATTCCGGAGTTAAACAGCGAAACAATAAGCTGGGCAGACGTAATTATTTTTGATGACGTTCTAGGTCAAGGAGCCGAGGCAAAAAAACTTCGCGACAAAGGAAAGTTTGTTATTGGTGGAACACCCTACACTGATAAACTCGAGGATGATCGTGCGTTTGGACAAGAAGAACTAAAAAAAGCAGGTGTTGCAATTCTTCCTTACAAAGATTTTACCTCATTTGAAGAAGCAATAGAATATGTAAAAGCAAACCCAAACAAATATGTCATTAAGCCTAGTGGAGAAGCACAAAACATGAAGGGACTCCTCTTCATTGGCGAGGAAGACGATGGAAAAGATGTCATCCAAGTCCTTAATGATTATAACAAAGCATGGTCTAAAAAAATACCACAATTCCAGCTTCAAAAACGTGTTTCAGGAGTAGAAGTTGCAGTCGGCGCATTCTTTAACGGAAAAGAATTCATCTATCCAATCAACGTTAATTTTGAACACAAAAAATTATTTCCAGGAAATCTGGGACCTTCTACAGGGGAAATGGGAACACTCATGTTTTGGAGTGGACCAAACAGAATTTTTAATGCTACACTAAAAAAAATGGAAAGCAAACTTGCTGAAGAAGGATTTGTCGGATATGTCGACATTAACTGCATTGTAAACTCAAATGGTATTTATCCACTGGAGTGGACTCCACGGTTTGGATATCCCACTATAAGCATTCAGCAGGAAGGAATGATTACTCCAATTGGAGAATTCATGTACGAACTTGCACAAGGAAAAACACCTAAACTTAAAACAAAGCAAGGTTTTCAAATAGGTATTCGCATCGTTGTCCCTCCATTTCCATTCAATGATAAAGAGACATTTGATGTTAAATCAAAAGACTCAATTGTTTACTTCAAAAAACAAATCGATGGCGTACACATAGAAGATGTTAAATTAGTAAATGGGGAGTGGGTAGTAACTGGTTCTGCAGGAGTAATTCTCATTGTATGTGGAACAGGACAAAGTGTTAAGCAAGCACAAACACAGGCGTACACTCGTATTAAAAGTATCACAATCCCTCACATGTATTATCGTAAAGATATTGGTGATCGATGGTTTGAAGATAGCGATAAACTTCATACTTGGGGATATCTACGAGAGCAATAGGCAAAAACAAATGCTAAGAACCTCGATAGAAAAAAATTCTTTAAGGAAAGCCACAATGTCAAAAGCCACCATAGCAGAAAGCAGAGTAAACGAAATCACATGGATTCGTATTAATAAAAAAAATAAATTAAACTGGCTACCTTATTTAATACAAGCAGAGAAAATATATCCCCTAGCATTACAATCAAAAAAAGAAGACTTAATAGAGTTCTTTAAAGATGAAAACATTTCACTTATATGTTTAAATAACAAAACATATTGTGGAAATTGTATTGCATGCCCCCCTGAAAAGCACGACAAAAGAGAATATTTAACATTGCTCCAGAAATGTGAAAACAAAGAACTTGAAGAAGAGTTTACAAACAATAAAAAACCTCGCATACTATATATATATAGCATCACCATCCTTCCTGAGTTTCAAGGCAAGGGCATTGGAAAAAAGATTTTAGAAAAGTGCATAGAACTTGCAAGAAAAGAAGGCTACACACATATCATTGGCCACTACCGAAAGAATACTGCATGGAACTTTGCCGTAAAGTGCGAAGCAAAAAGTCTAAAACACTATATAAATTGGGAAAAAAGCAAAGAAGAGTTCGTATTAGGCGTTATTACCATTAAAAACTAAACTTCTCGTAAATAAAAAGTCTACTTTTCGTTATATTTTTAAACAAGCTCACTACAGTACATGTATGGAAGAAGATATACGTGAAGCAGTCTATGATGTTGTTAATGCAAAATGGCAAGATATCCATCAACACTTTGAACAATTCTCACAGATGATTGACTCAACAGAAAACCGTTTACAACAACTTGAACAGCACTTACATGCACTAGAGCAAAAATTTGAAACGCTACACCAGCAAGTTGTAGAGAAAGCAGGCAATTATGAAAACCATATTGGACAAGTAAGCAAAAATGTTATAGCCATGTCAGAAGCATTCAAAAAAGCAATACCAGAATTCACCATGCGTGTTGCTGAATTAGATCGTGTTGTTCAAAAGATGAAAAAAACAACAATACAAAGTGAGTAAAAAAATTACGAAAATATATAAAAGAGTACCACTAAAATATACGCATGGAACAAAAAAAAGGGCAAACCACGCTTTTCATAATTATTGCGGTAGCTATTCTCCTTGTATTTATGATACTCATTCTTATCCAGACTACAGAAAGAGAAACAGAAACAACTACACATACATTTACATCTTTTACAAATTATATGGGGCTTTGCGCAGGAATAGCAGCTGATGAAGTTCTCACCATTATGGCAGAAAGAGCATTACTGAGCTCTCTACGCGATCCAACATACAGTATAACTGATGAAACAGGAGAAACTCTTACATCAAACATAGTGCTTGAAACGTACGAAGTTTTAATTCCATTCAAAGATAATGTAACAACAACTATTCAAAAAGAACTAAGCACATTACTCAATAACTGCACTGAAGAGATACAACAATACGAAATTATCGCTAATCCAGACCCATCAATAAATGTTGACCTCACTGATACACAAACCATCATTGAAATTAACTGGCCCTTACAAGTCCGTCAAGGAAATACTGATTATACACTTGAACCAATCAACCTCATGTATAATATCGCACTTGAGAAATATTGGTACATGATGGCAGAAATTGCAGTAAGTCATTTCATCCAAGGAAGAATGATTAACCTTTTACCACTACTTGACAACGAATTTAACGTTAATATTTCATTTAATAACGAAGAAAATTTAATTGCATATGAAATATCACACCATACAAGCGAACTAAACAATGAAGAATATATAGTCCACTTCGGAATCGTCCCATTTACAGAAGAAAGCTATAGAGAGACTCAAAATGAAGAATAACAATCCTTGTCAAACAAAGGAGTATTTTAAAAGAAAAAACCTAAGTATAATTACTGCACTTTTAATTATTAGTTTAATATATACAGCCTATGCTTCTGAAAATGATTCACCATTCTCAATTGGGCAAGATGGACTTTACTCGCTAACAAATGATGGACAACAAACTTTTGAAGGAGAAATCTCTGTAAGTAATCCTTCATACATTGACCGATTACAAGGAGACGTTACTGTTGCAGGAAGCACCATTACAGTGAAAGAGGGTAGAATGATACTACACAACCCTCCAAGTGAGATTCAAGGTGACATTACAAGCGATGGTACAACACTCACTATTGAAGGAACCTTACGAAAAAATAATTATGAAACAATTACTGGAAAAATAACTTGTACAATTGATTTAAGTGAATGTAATGTTGAAGAACCAGTCACTGCAAGTTTTGGGGAAACATCTTTTACGCTAGCACATGCAACAATTCGTGAAGACTCAATATCGCTTCAAAGTAATGGAGAATTAAGCATAGGTTCATATGCCCTAATAGAGGGAGAAGGTACAGTCAAAATAACAGATCTGAACAATATTGAAGTTAATCCATCACATACTATGAATGTAAAACTTGGTAATCGCGAAGCAACACTCTCAACTCCTGCTAACATAAATGTAGAAGACAGAGAAATCACTCTTGGAGAAAGAGGTATTGCTGAAATCATTGGAGTAAAACCAGATTCAAGTTTTATAGTCAGAAGTGAAATAGAAGGAAGTATAACGCTCGATGAAAGCAAAACAAACTTTAAAACAAATTCATTGATAAGCGGAGTACATAAGGATGGAAGTCAAGAAATAGCCTTTGGAACAGAGCAAGGTGAAGCATTAATTATTAATGAAGAAGAAACAACACAATACATGACAACACCTAATTCTTTTATTATGAAAAATATTCCTGAGAAAACTTCAATACTATACCAGACATCAAAGGAAATTTTCGAAGAACAGACTGTTCAAGAAGGGAGTATGACAAAAACCATTGGTAACGCACAAGATTTGGCTAAAATTAGTGAGGAATACCCTGAAGCATTTGTATGGATGCAAAGTCAAACAGAAAGTATGAGCAATACCATTGAAGAAGCACAATCTGCATTCATTGAACAAGCAAACAGAATTGAATTAATGCATAAAAATCCTTATGTTATAGCACATGAAGGCAGTATAGGTAATGCATTTCTAAATGTACCACAAATAGATGCTATAAGTGGAACAAATCTACAATTTATCGAGAGAATGATTCCAATATTAGAAAAAGAAGCACAAGATATAATATACCCTGAAGACCCTGATGAAACTATATCTTTAATTATGTACGATACAAGAAACAACCAAATGACAACAGCAGGGACAGCTTATGAAGAATCCTATATTGATATTAAAAGACCTGAAGAAAGAAGCATCTTCCTTGAAAAAGCACATTACGCAAACAATCTTAGAAATACAAATCTTATAGAATATGGTATGTTCAGAGCAGATTTAAATGTTCTCAACAGACATCATAATCTTGGTTTAAGTTTCACTTTTGACATTGATGGAGCTCATCAACGAAGGTATGATTTTTTAAAAATTAATAATGGACCATCAAGAATAAACCCACAAAACTAAATAAAAAATTTCTAAAAAATAAAAAAACTTACCTATACGCTCGTCCAGCACTGCCAAACTTAGGTGCTTTATATCCTTGAGACGAACCACCTTGCCGAGGACCTTTTTCTGAAGAACGTCCAGATTTAAAGTTGCCTTGAGATCGTCCACGTGAACTGCCACGTTGAGATGAACCACCACGACC
>JBLKOW010000069.1:0-5385 GCA_047603135.1 Candidatus Woesearchaeota archaeon
CATGGAAAGGTTTATATATGAAATATAACCTTTAGACTTTGTTAATAACAGAAGGTGATTGCACGATGCTAAAGATGAAACGCATTTCCGAAACATATGAAATGAAAGTATTTACAGACTCAGGAGACTACTTTGGTGATGTTGAGGAATCAATATTGACTGAAAACAAATTATTTGGATGGCGAGTTCGCAGTACAAAAAATTCATTCTTGAATAAAGTTCTCGGTTCAGCAAAAGGAGTTATTGTTCCACACCAGCTCGTAAAAAGTATTGGTGACATCATGATTATTAGCAAAGCAGCAGTGCCAAGCTATAACCAAGATGAAGAATCTGACGATGAATAATAATGTATCTTTTTTTCCATATCTTTTTAAATTATAATTAATTTCTGAAACCATGAAACAGCAAAACATAATTCTTATTGGAACATCTCATATTGCAAAAGAATCAGTAAAAAATATTCAAAATGCCTTTGAAAAATATAAACCAGATATCGTCGCAATTGAACTTGATGAGAGAAGATTAATTGGTCTTCTTGATACATCCAAAAAGAAAGAAAGAATTTCACTAAGTAACATTAAACAATTAGGTGTGCAAGCTTATGTTCTTTTACGTCTTGGTCACTGGGCTGAGCATAAACTTGGAAAAACTGTTGGAATGAAACCTGGAATTGACATGCTAACTGCATATAAAATTGCTAAAAAAGAAAATAAAAAAGTAGCATTAATTGATCAAGATATTACGATTACACTTAAAAGATTATCAAAATCAATCACGTGGAAAGAAAAATGGGAATTTGTAAAAGACTTGTGGCGAGGATTTGTACTACGCAAAAAAGATGATGAACTTATGCAAATTGATTTAACTAAAGTTCCTGAAAATGAATTAATTCTACGTCTTATGAAACGCGTTAAAACAAAATACCCTAATGTATATCGCGTATTGGTACACGAACGAAATGTGTTTATGGCAAAAAAAATAAGTGAACTTGCAGTTCAGTTCCCCGAAAGTACTATCGTAGGTGTGGTTGGAGCAGGTCATAAAGATGAAATGGAAAAACTTATTGAAAAAACAGTGCTTACTATGAAGAAAAATATACCTAAACAAAGTCAAGACAGCAACTCAATATCGTATAATTTCTCAATTGATGCAAACTAAGCAATAATTAGAAAATAAACCAATATACCCACAAAATAAGCATATTAATGTAAAGTAACAAATTAATAAATGTACAAAACCCTCACATAAAGTAGTTCTGAACCATTATTCTGCAAAAAATTATTTAAAGATAACAACTATTAATTAGCTATGGCGACATATACTGACAAAGTTAAGCGATATTACCCATTTACAGTAACTGAAGCAAGAAACATCCTTATTACTATTCTAATAATTGGTTTTATGTATGGATTTAATGATGGAAGGCCTGATTGGGATGCAGCATATTGGTCATATAACATGCTTGTAAGTGTTGCTATTGCAGCAATAACTATGCTAGTATTTTTAACAGGACAGCGTCTTGCTGCCTTTTCTGCTGGATACCGCGTTGAATTTCAAATATGGTGGCCAGGACTCATTGTTGCATTAATTCTAACATTTATCACGCGTGGATGGATATGGATTCCTATCGCAGGAGGAATGATTATCCATCACTTAGCAGGTCACCGACTTGGCTTTTTTAGATACGGCTTAAACATGCTTGATAATGGAATCATCGCAGCATCTGGACCACTTGCAAACATATTATTTGCAACTATTGTAAAAGAAATGGGTAATTTAATCATGCCTGCCTCGAGCATTCCTATTATTGAACAAATTTATTGGTTTAATCTCGTATTTGCGCTCGTTAACATGCTCCCTATCCCGCCACTTGCAGGATCAAAATTACTCTACAATTCAAGACTTCCGTACGTCTTCATCTTTTCCTTCATCCTCGTATATGTCCTTTTAGCTGCAATGCAACTATACTCCTGGATCTTTGCACTTATTGGAGCAATCATCTTATGGTTTATCTTTTACGTGAAAGTCGAGAATAAATAATGCAATTAACATACCTAAAATACCGCATCATATAATAAGAAATAAAGTAAAAAGTAATGAAAACTAAAAATAACGTATGTCACGATGAGATTAATACACAACTTGCATAAACTAGACGAGATTGAATGGGGTGCACTCATCCTCATCATCATTGGTTTTGTACTTGCAATCAGCACAGGTTCAGCAATGATTTATTATATTGTTGCACTTCTTGCCGGAATCTTTTTCGGAAGAATTTGGCATCAAACAAAGTCAGAACCACAATTCAAATATTTTATTCTCATTACTTTTTTTATGATTGGATTTATAATTGGAAATATTTTCTCACGCTATGGAAATTATAAAGTAACAATTATAGTCTACCTCATCGGAATTGCCATAGGATATACTATCGATAAACAATTCTCAGAAAAAATTCGTCCTAAAAAAGAACAAAGCTCAGTGTATACAAGCACAACTAGTAACGTAAAAAGAAAAAATAAAGTATAACCATACATTTAACAACAGAATAATTATAATAAAGAGGCAATAATATAAAAAGATAGGCAAGCAAAAACCAAAAAAACCACATACAACCCTATAAGCCATTACCCCACTAGACTTTTCTACAATAAACATATATAAAAGAATAAGCAATTAGAGTTACATGATAAAAGACTTTGAACCACGCTTGTATCAGCAAACAATACTCGCAACTGCCGCTCTTAAAAATACATTAGTGGTACTACCAACAGGAATGGGAAAAACCAACATATTTCTTATGTTAACTGCTCAGCGTCTAAAACAGCACCCAAACTCAAAAATAGTATTACTTGGCCCAACAAGACCCCTTATAGACCAGTACAAAGCAGTATTTGAAAAGTATTTTGAAATTGAAAGAAATAAACTCATTACTTTTACTGGGCAAACAAAACCTGAAAAACGTGCAGAGCAGTGGCAAGAAGGAACTATTTTCTTCTCAACACCACAAGGTTTTGAAAACGACTTAGTAAGTAATCGTATTACACTCAAAGACGTCTCCCTCATTGGGTTTGACGAAGCACACAAAGCAGTTGGTGAATACAGTTATGTATGGCTTGCAAAAAGATATATGCAAACTGCACGCTATCCACGTATTTTAGGTATGACTGCATCCCCTGGCTCAGAGCTTGAAAAAATACATGAAGTATGCCAAAATTTGCATATTGAAGATGTGGAGGTGCGTAATGATCAAGACCCTGATGTAAAACCCTACATTCAAGATATCGATATTACGTGGGAAATCGTAGAATTTCCTGAAACACTTAAAAAGATCCACACATATCTTCATAATTGCTATACTACAAAATTACAAAGCATTAAAGAAAAAGGATATTTATATGCAACAACAGGCGTCTCAAAAAAAGAACTTCTTGGTGTTCAATCAGCACTTCACGGCGAACTTTCACGAAACATGCAAGATTTCAATGTTATGCGCGCAATTAGTCTTTGCGCTGAAGCACTTAAAGTACAGCACGCAGTTGAGCTTCTCGAAACACAAGGATTAGAACCATTGCAAAAATATATGAATGAATTACAACGCCAAGCAACAACTACTAAAACAAAAGCAATACTTAATTTAGTCAAAGATATTAACTTTCGCTCAGCATTAATAAAAACTGATGAAGCAATTAGCAAAGGCATTATTCATCCTAAGATTGAGCGACTTAAAGAACTTCTTGAAAAAAAAGTCACCCCTAAAGACAAAATAATTATTTTCAATCAATATAGAGATTCAGCACAAGTCTTGCTTGATCTTGCTAACAGCCTTCCAAATATTAAAGCAAAGTTATTTGTTGGACAACAAAAAAAAGGGACAACAGGCATGTCTCAAAAAGATCAAATTAAAATGCTTGAAGATTTTCGAAACAACGAATTTAATGTAATTATCATGACTTCAGTAGGCGAGGAAGGACTAGACATTCCACGCGTTGATGAAGTCATATTCTACGAACCAATCCCTTCCGCAATTCGTCACATACAAAGACGAGGAAGAACAGGAAGACAAGATAAAGGAAAAGTAACAATATTAATGACAAAAGGAACACGCGACGAGACCTATAGATGGTCTGCACATCACAAAGAAAAGCGCATGCATACAATCTTAAAAAAACTTAAAAAAGAATTTCATCAAAATTTCACTCTTAAAAAACAAGAAACATTAAGTAATTACACAGTAAAAGAACAACCAACAATTTATGTTGATAATAGAGAAAAAGGAAATGACATTGCAAAGCAATTACTTGAAATGAATGCACAAGTAAGATTGGCTCAATTAGAAAGCGCTGATTATATTCTAAGCAGCAGAGCTGGAATTGAATTTAAAACTGTTGAAGATTTCGTTAATTCTTTAGTTGATGGGCGTCTATTAACACAAGCAGCCCAATTAGTAAAAAACTTTGAGAAACCAATTATCCTCGTGCAGGGAGAAACAAGTATTTATGGCGTACGAAATATTCATCCAAATGCAATCAGAGGTCTTCTTGCAAGTTTAGCAATAGATTTTAGAATACCCATAATCTACACAAAAGATAGTAAAGAAAGCGCACAAATGATCTTCACCCTTGCAACAAGAGAGTCAGAATCTAAGAAAGCAACATACAGCTTGCCAACAAAAAAAATGCAATCCTATGATGAACAGATGGAAACAATTATTGCTGCACTACCTAATATTGGTATGCAAACAGCTCAAGAATTACTTAAACACTTTAAAACTGTAGAGAGCATTATGACAGCAAGTGAAGAAACATTAACTCAAATCGATAAAATTGGACCTGTAAGTGCAAAAAGAATACGGGATATCCTTACAAAAAAATATGAAAAATAAAAAATAAATAATTAATCTTAAAACTCTTCAGAATCTTCTTTCTTTTCTTCTTCGTCTTGTGCTTCTTCCGGAGCTTCAGAATTTTCTTCTGGAGCTTCTTCTGGTGCATCTTCTGCAGTTCCTAATTGCTCAAGAACTTCTCCAAATGCAACTTTTCTGAGCACACGAGTTACTTTAACCTTAACACGTGAACCTTGTGATGTATTTGGTACGAAAATGACAAATCCTTGCTTCTTAGCAATACCATCGCCTTTTTCGCCTACAGCTTCGATTGTTAATTCGAGCTCTTCTCCTTCTGATACTGGTGGTCTCATGTGAGACTGTCCAAATCCTCTATCTTCTCTCATATTTATGTACCTCATTTAATTATGTGCCAATTAGGGCACTGTACCCTTAGAAGCATTGTTTAATATATATAATTTACGGAAATTAAAAAATAAAAAGTAAAAATAAAGAAAAAAGGCTTAAATATCCTTAAACCCTTCAGTTTCTACCATAAA
>JBLKOW010000070.1:0-5290 GCA_047603135.1 Candidatus Woesearchaeota archaeon
ACTATATGCCACGTGCTCTAGCTCTGGTGTTTGACTGCTAAGAACTGCGCCAAAACCTCCCCAAAGAAGTGCTCCAAGATATGCATCTCTAAGTGAAGTCGTTTTTTCTTTAACTTCATCATAAAGTGTCATTCCAGCACCAACTGCAAACATAACACCAAAAGCAAGTGGTGTATGTTGATGTGCTATATAACTAGGTGCTGCAAGTGCACTGCTAAGTAGTCCATTCTTAAAAATCCGTGTGTATGATACTTTTTGGTAAGGTAATTGTGAATTCACTTCAGCACTCTGTGCATCAGTGCCAATATCATCAGGGGAAGGGATACTTTCTTGCGGTGTAACTAATGCCACTTTTTCAGTAATTGTTTTATCTTGTCCTGCTCCAGTAAGAGCTTCATGTACTTTATTTGTTAGTGTCATACTTGTAGAGGTTTATTATCTGTTTATAAATGCATATGGTACGAATAAGTAAAAAGTCTACTTTGCCCATTGAGACGATGTATTTCTTGTAAAAGAAACACATAAGTTCGCCATGCATATTAACTTTTTACGTTCTAGTGCGCAGAATAATTTAAGCAGAAATTGTGTTATCTTGAGTTCACTTTAGTTTTAGGTTCTAAAAATTAAGAAATAAAATAAAGTCAGGCACAAAAATGAATTTTTCCAATTAAAGAAACTAGTTGTGAGGCACATCCAGATTTTAGCAACCTGCCGAACGGTGACGCTATAATTATGCTTTATCTTTTTACTAAACTCAATATAGGATAGCATAACTTAAGCAGAAACCATATCTTTAAAAATTTGTTAAACTTGTCTGTAAACTCTTCGCAGTGGAAGGTTCTTCTGTTATTTTTGGTGGCTTTCCAAAGTCAGGATATCCGCTCGCTCCATCAAAACCAGGGGTGCATCGCACTTGACCATATCGATTACGAATAATTATTTCGGTTAATTCTTCTCCACAATATTTTCGCAATATATCGGATGACATATACAAAAGAACGGTAAACTCATCTTTCCCAGCGCTAATAAGTGCATCATATAATTGCTGTACTTTTTTACTTTGAGGGGATGTATCATAGTGCCATGCAATGAGTTTTGCAAGTGGAATAATAGTTTTGAAAGGCAGTGCGCTTTGACGCTCAAATGCAATAGGTCTATCAGCAAGGCGTTCAATATGGTGCAATATGCCGGTAACGAGTGGCTTTTTACAGATAGGGCAAATGCCGTTTAATTCTTTTGTTTGTGCTGGTAAAGATGAAAAATTGCATCGTCTATGACCATCAGCATATGATGAACTTAGTTGAGGGTCATATTCAATAGTTCCATAGAAATTCTTTTGTGTACGTAGTGCATCAATAATATTTCTATAAATAATCTCAGGGATGGCTAAAATATTTGCATTCTTACCAATTTGCCAGGTGTGAGGACTTCGTGCATCAGAATTAGCAAGAAGAGTAAATTGGTCTAGACTGCTTATTCGCCAGGCAAGTGTTGGATCACATTCTATGCCTATTTCAAGAGCATAAATATGCTGTAATTCTTTTCCAAATGCATCAGAAAGACTGCGAAATCCATTTTTATATCCCAGCACTCCATATGATTCATCAAAAATATGTGCAGGAATTATTTCAATATCCTCAGAAATTTCTTTTATCTGTCTTGTAAGTTCAGTGCATGAAAGTGATAGTGTGGGGCATCCATCACGAGTAAGGTCTCCATATTTTGCAAGGCATCTATTTATTTCTTCAACTGTCTCAAATGACGGTGCAAGTAATATAATATGAACTTTACGCTCTCTTCCATTATGCATAAACACCAAATTAACTTCAGTTTGAAGGATAAAGTATAGTCCTGATGCTGTTTTATAAAGACCATTTTCCTCGATAAGATTTCGTGTTAGTTCTTTGTACCATTCTGGGTGGGTAAAGCCTCCTGTGCCTACAATATGTAATCCTTTTATACGTGCAGTTTTTTCAATATTCTCAACAGTCATATCCTTAGAACTACCATTAGTAACATATGATTGGATATGAAAGTCAGCAAATAACATGTTACACCTTGCGTGATGAAGTTACTGCATAGAGCAAAAATACTGCCATAAATGAACTTAGTGAAACAATCATAAAAAAGAATTCTCGCAGTGCAGTATCTGAGTCAAGTGTTGAGCACTGCATTTCAGGTGGACAATCTAATCCTAGACAACACGTTGAGTCAGGTGCTACAACCATTCCTGTAAACATACTTCCTGCGATGAAGAGCGACCCCATAGCCCAGACAATTATACCCCAGCGCTTTATTTCTTTCCAGTCCATACATGCCTTATAGTGTGAATGCTTAAAAATATTTTCATTGAGTGGTGTGTACTAATAGGATATATGCTAATTAATCAAACACTTGAATTATTAAAACCTTAACTAAAAAAATTTATTTTGTCATTAAGAGGTATGTTTCTTTATTAAGGAAATAGTGTTTAATGCAATTCTTAAACCAATTCTTACAAAAACATTTTAAACTCTCGGATTTTAGGTAAGGTATGGCTCGAGCAATGCGTGAAAAATCTTTGTCAGAAATTACGCTTCGAAGATATGAACGTCCGAGTAAAGAACTTTCTGATCGTGATTTAATTAAACGTATTTGTCTTTCTCTTGGTCTTTTAAATCCTGGTGATTCGCGCGATGCAATTGTTGACACATTGTACGTTCTTAATAGTGCTGAGAAACCGCTTACTTCGCGAACTATCATGAAGCAAGCAATTGAGTTTCGAAAGAAAAACAAACTATCTGTTTCTGGATTAACCTACACTAATGTATGTCGTCAGTTACGTCGATTGCGAAGTCTAATGCTTGTTGAGATGAATAGTGATGCATATCAAATTGCAGAAAAAGAACAATTGCTAACTCTTTTTAATGAGCGCATTATTCCGTTTTATGTAGAAAATATTACGGTGCGCATTCAAGATTATCTTACAGAACTTAAAGAAAGAAATGAGCAAGAAAAGAAATCATACATAAACCGTAAATAAAATAAATTACTTTTCTACACAGCGAATTTGTAACTGTTCAACTTCTTCGTGTGCAAAGCCTCTATCAAGAAGTATATTTTTACAATCATCAGTTGTATTACACATAGTGTCAGGCAGTTTAGTGTATGCAGTGCGAAGCGCTCCTGCTTCATACGTTTCAATCTTAACCTCGCAAATTCCATCTTCAATAAATGAATCCTGTGATAATAAAATCATTAATCCAAAACCAATAACTCCTAAAAGAGCAACAATAACTACAATACTTAAGAGTGTCGCCCAGTCAAACTTTCCACGTGGTTTTCTATTCCACTCAGTTTTTTTATGGATTTGATTGTGTATTTGTTCATTAATGCGTGATAGTTCTGAATCATATCCATCATTCTTCCCTAAATCCATACCAAAATTATTTCGCAGGTTTGGCTTATCAGAATCAAAGACGGGAGCTTTATATTTTTGTGGTGGTTTATCTGGAACTTTCTCAACAGTCTCAACATCTTTAAAAGTGACTACTTCTGGTTTTGATGTTCGCACTTCAACAATCGGACGGTAATCATCTTGATTAACTGAAGAATCTGGTTTGGGTGATATACGTTTAATAGGTTGTTTTGTTTTCTTTTTTAATGAATCCCATGCTAAACTTTTAGACAATGCTGTTTTAGTTACGTTTTTCTTTGGTGCACTTTTTTTAGAAGTACCTTTGCTTGTTCTTTTTACAGTACTCTTTTTAGAAGCACTTTTTACTGTTTTTTTAGGAGAATTCTTTACCTTTTTAGAAGCATTTTTAGTACTTACTTTTTTCTTTCCTGAAGAACTTTCTTTAGTCTTAGTCGCAGATTTCTTTGCTGGCATACCTTCTTTAAAGAAACCTTATTTAAATACTTTTTGGCATATTTGATTGAGGTATTCCATCACTAGTACATAAACAGCAAAACTTTAAAAAACAAAGTCACATAGTGTTATATATAAGATGAAAAGCAATGAATCATTACATTCCCTCATGACAGGAATTCGAAATGCAGTTATCTTAATAGGGGCTTTTATGGCAGTTGTATCTGCTATGGCATATTATATTCTTCTGCAGTACACTCCTCATGAAAACTCTGAAGCACTTATTGTTGTGGCGATAATTGGTCTATCCTCACTTGGAATTGTAATTGGTTTTAGTGCATATTACTTTATTCATGCGTCACTAAAGCATTCAGTAAGTAAGGAATCTAAAGAAAACGAAAATACTCAAGCAAAAGGTACTGGTACATCTCATATACATCAATCTTCAAAACCAACAAACGCTGAAGGGCATATACACTCTGAGAATATTCATCACGTGTTAACCTTGCTTGAATCAGATGAGCGTAAAGTAGTAAAGCACCTTGTACATCATGGCAATATTGCACAATCAAAATTAGGACATGACCTTACTATTTCCAAAGTTAAGATCTCCCGAATTATTAAACGCTTATCTGAGCGTGGTGTCGTGGAGAAAAAAAGCCATGGAATGACAAATGTCATAGCTCTTTCACCTAACTTAAATGAGGTACTTCGTCATGGTAAAAAATAATACTCTTACAAAAAAACATCAAAATAATCTTGAAAAATTAAAAAAACTAGAAGCAGAATTTGAAAAAGAGCGAAAAAAACAATTATGGATGGCTGGTATTGGGATTGGTGCAATGATTGTATTTATGCTTCTCTTACTTGTTGTCTTCATTGTTATTGCTGCTGCGCTCGGCTCCTACAGTAGTGCTGATGACCTAACTGAAGAAGAAACTGGACTTGAAAGAAATCTTAATGAAAGTTCTTCACTTGCTGTGCAGGTAGGTACGTGCCCTTCAATGAAACCTTTTATTGATGAATTATCACTTGATGAACTGGAACACATACCCTTTCAATCAACTGGTGAAGCATTATACCATCTTTCTCAAGGAAACGTTGATGCAGTTATAGTGGGAAGGCTTGCATTCTCACATGAATTAAGTAACAATCATAATGAATATATTCTTCGGGATGGTCATACTTTTGTTGCACAGTCACGTATGGAAATTCCATTTCCTCTGCCAGATGAACTAATAATTCACACTGCACTGCATGAGTCAATCGTGGAAGAAATAATTCCTAATCATGAAGTAACCTACCATGAATCTGATACAAGTGCATTTCAATCTCTCAACCAAGGCGAAGTACTTCTTATTAATTGGAATGACTTTCAACCTCATTATGAATTAGCTGTAGTAGTATTTCCTGATGGTACAAAGCCATATCACTTTCGCT
>JBLKOW010000071.1:0-5247 GCA_047603135.1 Candidatus Woesearchaeota archaeon
ACGCCAGAAATAATCTATTTCTGTGCGTTTGAATTGGGATTCAAATACCCCGCACTTTAGTGCGAGATTTTTAATTCCAAAAATCCGACTCAATAGTGAGTCCGTAATACCCCAACATTTATGTTGGGGATAGGACGAACAACCGAGAGTCGGATTTTTGTTATTTTCGATTGTATCACAATCTAACAACTCGATTTTCTAATTGATGAAATTCATCTCAAGTAGAATTTTATTTTCTTTCTTAACTTTTATAACCCTAAAACTAAACTGAACTCAAAGTGGTGTATCTTAGCAGAAAGCGTTAAACTTAAATAGTGTGATTCTTCTTCAGTTCTAAGGATAAGCACAATAAGTATAAAACCCTTATTACTCAAATGAATGCCTCTAAAGATGATGAAAAAAGTGACAATACTGATATGAATTCTGCAGAATTACAAAAAACACTTAGTTCAAATAACACCAGTTCTGAAGAAATTTCGGAAAAAGCAGGACATGAACAAGTTCTTGATATGATTGTAAACAAAGATGATGTTACGTGGCGAACTATTTTGATGGAACTTGTTAACAGCAATCGTATGGATCCATGGAATATTGATATTAAACTTTTAACTAAGGAATATTTACGTCAGATTCGCGCCTTGAAAAATAATGAGAAGCATGACTTTCGTGTTTCTGCTAAAATGATTCTCGCTGCAGCACTTCTCCTTAAATTAAAATCATCACGCCTTCTTGAAGGTGACCTTAACGCGCTTGATCAACTTTTTGCAAGTACACAACCTGAAGAAGAACTTGAACATGATACTATGGATTTAGTTGATGAGATACTTCCAGATTCAGAACAACAAATTGAACCGCATAAATTAATTCCACGAACACCTCAGCCACGAAAACGAAAAGTTTCCATTTATGATTTAGTTGATGCACTTGAAAAAGCACTTGAAGTAAAAGAGCGACGTATTATGCGACGAATGCCGACATTAGAGGTTGAGGTACCTAAGAAAAAACCAGATGTAACTATTCTTATGAACCATCTTTTTGAACAAATTGAGCGCTTATACAACCAAGAACGTGATAAAGTCCTTTTTAGTGATCTTACACCAGGAGATGAACGAGAGGATAAAATAGTTACTTTTATTCCATTACTCCATCTTGATAATGCACGCAAAATTAATATGAAACAACATCAGATGTTTGGACCTATAGAGGTGCATTTAGCTAATAAAGAGGAAGAAGC
The DNA here is from genome assembly GCA_047603135.1 of Candidatus Woesearchaeota archaeon. Classification (GTDB taxonomy): domain Archaea; phylum Nanobdellota; class Nanobdellia; order Woesearchaeales; family JACJVV01; genus JACJVV01. Next base: position 1,235 of record JBLKOW010000071.1, read on the forward strand.
AACACTGGTTAATGCACTTAAGGAAGAAGATAGCGAAAAATAGATTTACTTCTACGAGACAATTGGACGCAATATTATTTCTGCGAAGCCAAGGAGAGCATAAAACATATAAAAAAGAAGGGGTTTCTCAGTGTATGAGCAATACAAAATCAGTTAATACCGAAGAAATACAATCTAAATATCAGCAATTACAAGGTATTCATGAACAAATGAAGCAATACAAAGAACATATTGATCATTTAACTGAGCGAATTGCAGAACTTGATTCAGTTATTGCTAATGTAACTGAGCTTAGTAATACTCCAGCAGGGAATGATATTCTTGTACCTATTAGTAGCGGAGTTTTCTTTTCTGCAAAAACAATTGATACAAAGAACTTTCTTGTCAATGTAGGAAGTAAGAGTGTTGTAAAAAAGGACACTGATGGAGTCATTGCACTTCTTACTGAACAAAAAAAAGAATTGAATGAAATTCTAAAAACGATGGAGAGTGAGCATGGTAAAGGAGAAATGTTACTCCAACAATTGCAGATGGAACTCCAAGAATTGATTGGGTGAAACAATGTTTGGCTTTCTTAAGAAAAAACTCAAAGATGCAGTCACCTCATTTACTAAGAAAGTAGATGAAGAAGGCGAAAAAGAAGAAATCGTCGAAGAAAAGAAAGAAGAGCCAGTTATTGAAGAAGAAAAAGAAGAAAGCGTTGAGCAACCTAAAGAAGATACTGAAGAGATTACTGAAGATACTAGTAAAGATGATACAAAGAAAAAACCTGTATCAAAAAAAACTAAATTACCTAAAAAAACTAAAACTCCTTCTAAAAAAAAACCTGATGAACCCAAAACCGATGAAGCTGATGTTTCTGAGGAAGAGAAAGAAATTAAAGATTTAGATTCTGAAAAAGTTTTAGATGAAAAAAAGGAAGTTTCAGCAGAAGAACCAAAACAAGATGTAAAGAAAACTGAAGAAAAACCTCCTGTAGCTGTTACAACGGATGATGCTAAATCAAGCGATACATCCACTAAAACAGAAGAACTTGCTGAAACTGATAAACAAGATATAAAAGATGATAGCACTGAGAAATCTGACCCTACATTAGTAACTGATGAGCGTGTTTCGGTTGAGAGTGATGAAGTTGTACTTGATACTTCTATTGACGAAGAAAAACCTGCACCAAAGCGTGGGTTTTTTGGTCGAATGAAAGACAGGTGGAGTGGTAAAAGTGAGCCAGAAGAAACTGAGCCTGCTCTTGATAAAGAACTACAAGAATCTGATAAACCAGAACAAACCGACTCTGAGGATAAAGATGCTCCAGATGAAACAAAGACAGAAGAAAAGAAGGCTGCATTAGAAGAAAAGAAAACTGAAACTGCTCAAGAAGATACAAAAAAAACCGAAGAATTAACTGATTTAGCTAAGGATAAAGATGAGCCAGTAGAAAAAGAAACTAAAAAAGATGACGATGATTCATTAGATGCTGATGTAGCAAAAGAAGACACTGAAAAAGATACTATAGTTAAAGATGATATAAAAAAGCTTGATGCTCAAAAAGCCGATGTTGAGAAAGAAGATACAGAAGAAGAACCAGATTCAGCTATTGAGAAAACACTAAGTGAAGAGAAAGAAAAACTTGAAAAAGAATATGAAGAAAAACAACCAGTCAAAGAAGATACTGAAGAAGAACCAGAAGAGCCAAAAGGATTCTTTGGCAGACTGCGTCAGAGCATTAGTTCACGAAAGATTTCAGAAGGTCAGTTTGAGGATATGTTTTGGGAAATTGAAATGGCACTTCTTGAGAACAGTGTTGCTGTTGAGGTTATTGAAAAAATTAAAAATGATTTACACGAGAGTATTGTTGGCAAACCAATACCACGCTCTGAAGTAGAAGGTATTGTTCTTAAGCGAATGAGTGAATCACTTCAAGATTTATTTAATCAACCACCAATTAAACTTATTGAAGCAATTGAAAAGAAAAAGAAAGATAATAAGCCGTATGTTATTTGTTTTGTTGGCGTGAATGGTTCTGGAAAGACAACCACTATTGCAAAAGTTGTTCATATGCTCAAACAAAAAGGGTATGAGTCAGTCATTTCAGCGTCAGATACATTTCGAGCAGCAGCAATCGATCAATTACAGATTCATGCAGATAAGCTTGGTGTGAAATTAATTAAGCACGATTATAATTCTGACCCTGCTGCAGTTGCTTTTGACGCAATTAAACATGCAGAAGCAAAAAAGAAGCATGTTGTTCTAATAGACACTGCAGGAAGACTTCATTCCAATGCTAACCTTATGGAAGAATTACATAAGATTATCAAAATAGCAAAGCCAGATTTAACCGTTTTCCTTGGAGAAGCAATTACAGGAAATGATTGTATTGAACAAGCACGCGAGTTTAATGAAATGGTACCGATTGATGGTATTATTCTCTCAAAAGCAGATATTGACCAGAAAGGAGGAGCAGCAATTTCAATTAGTTATGTTCTTGGAAAACCAATTATGTTTTTAGGAGTTGGACAAAACTATGAAGACTTGCGAGAATTTACTCCTGAATTTGTTTTAAAAGAGCTTGAAATTTAAGTTTTTTTGTGTCTTATTCTGAAATTAGTATAATAGATAACTAAATCTTACCTCAAAAACTAGAATAATATTCTGGATGAAGAATAATGTCAGTTTTTGACTAATAATCCAACTACTAAAGTGCTTATACCTATAACTAGTAATATACTGGCAGGAATTCCTAAAATTAAAAGCGGAAATCCCCAGGTCATTACCCCTAAATAAGGCGGTATTATTGCCATGAGCAATCCAACTATTAAAACAGCTAAAGAAGAAAGATTAATAATTACTGACCCTGAAATAAACTTATTAGTTTGTTTTTCTTTAATCCCTATCCATACATAATATGCCCCAAGAACAATCAGTAAAGGAGGAATTAAAATAAAAGACCACGTTAAAAAAAAGTCACTCATGTTTTGTATATTAGCCAATTCGTTCAATATTCCTATTAAGAAAAATGAAGTTAGAATAAAAATTCCACCAAGAGATAGAATTAAACCCAATATTGTAAATTTTTTTGGTTGCATGAGACTTATATTATTTATTTATTAATAAATATTTCCTTTAAAAGTAGTATTATTTTTTGAAAAGCAGTATTATACTTTGTCTCAGAGAAATTGATAAATAATTTAGAAAAAGGATTGATTTACCTAAATTTATATTCAATCATTCATAAACTATAAAAATAGAAGCCCTGTGACGTTAGCTAGAGGGTGGTACAACTGCCTATATTTCAACAAATATATGAGGTAAATATCTATGACAAACAACGATTCAATAACAATTACCAAGCTAACGCTATGGCAAGGTTTAACCGGGCTTTTTGCGGCACTACTTGTACTTTCTATTGCTACAGGTGGATTTGGTTTTGGCGGAAATGCTGCACCACGTGCAACTGGCACTACTGGAAGTGCTACACAAGGAACTTTATTGCAGGCAAGTGGAGATAATGGTAATACAAAAGGAAATCCAGATGCTCCTGTAACCATAACAAAATACAGCAGTTTTTCATGTGGCTTCTGTAATACGGTTAGACCAACACTTGATCAAGTAATGGCAGAGTATGGTGATGATGTAAAAATTGTATACAAACACTTTGACCGAACAAATGGTGGTGTTGATAGCAGAGCTGCTCAAGCAACTGAATGTGCAGGAGAACAAGGACAGTTTTGGGAAATGCATGATATGATTTTTGACCGCGGTCCATCTGGAAATGTACAAGCATATGCTCAAGATTTAGGCCTAGACATGAATGATTTTAATGAATGTCTTAACTCACAACGCTATGCAGAATTAGTACAACAGCATACAAACGAAGCACGTTCGCTAGGATTCAGTGGAACACCAAGTTTTAAGATTAATGATGGTCAACTTGTTGGCGCGCAGCCATTCCCTGCTTTTCAGCAAGCCATTAATGCTGAACTTGCACGTGTAGGTTAAAAATAGTTACTTTTTTT
>JBLKOW010000072.1:0-5235 GCA_047603135.1 Candidatus Woesearchaeota archaeon
TTGTTTTAGGAAGAATTTAGTAGGAATAATTTCATATTCCATTCCTATCGTCTCCGAAGTTTATTAAAGAGTTCTTTCTCACTTCCGTAAAGGTTCTTTTTTTCGGTGACTTGTAGTAATTTCTTTACATATTTTAATTCTTCTTTTGTTATGTCTGGCTCTTCAAATAGTTTCTCTCTCATGGTTTCTTTAATAAATTCTTGTAGTGATCCATACCCATGTTCCTCACAGTATGTTGTTGCGCAGGTAAGTAATTTTTCAGGTAATCTAATATTTATTTGTGTGTTCATGCTACCAATAGGTATCTTTTGATATATAAAACTTTTGGTTAGTCTTTTAAAGAAGTATAAGTTATAATAAATAGTAATTAAATCTGTATTCCTCTTGTGCAAAACTTTATAAAAAACTAAGATATTACAGCTCTATGGGCAGTGTATATCCATTAACAACAACACTTTAGAGGTAGTTTTGCCTCCCACATTAGCCCGTTACTTCTAAATAAGCCTAGAATATACGGGTCATAAACAAACAAGGTGAGAAAATGAGTTCAATAACAGTAACATTTCCAGACGGTTCACAAAAAGCATTTGATAAAGGCACACGTGGCATTGATATAGTGAGTTCTATTAGTGAAGGACTTGCACGAAACACCTATGCTATGAAGTGTGATGGAAAAGTTACAGATATTCTTGATCCTCTCACGAGCGATACTACTGTTACATTTTTAACCTGGAAAGATGACGAGGGCAAAGAAGTTCTTCGCCATTCTGGTGCGCATTTATTTGCACAGGCACTTTTGCGTAAATATCCTTCTGCAAAGATTGCAATTGGTCCTCCTATCGAAAATGGTTTTCATTATGATTTTGCACTTGAGCACAAAATAACTCCTGAAGATTTACGTGCAATAGAAGATGAAATGAAAGTGATTATGAAAGAAAAACTTTCTATTCAGAAAAAAGAAATTACGCGTGATGAAGCACAAAAATTATTTGCTGATAATCATTTCAAAATAGAACTCATTAATGATGTTCCTGATGAAAAAATCAGAGTGTATGAGCAAGGTGAGTTTATTGATTTTTGTCGTGGACCGCATGTGTCTAACACTGGTATGATTAAAGCTTTCAAATTAACAAAGGTTTCAGGTGCATACTGGAAAGGAAGTGCCCAAAATGAACAGCTTCAACGTGTCTATGGTGTAGTGTTTCCTGATAAAAAAGAAATGAATGAATACTTAACTCAGCTTGAAGAAGCGCAAAAGCGTGACCATAAAGTAATTGGACAATCACTTGGACTTTTTTGTCTTGATGAACAAGTTGGCCCAGGCCTTATTTTATGGAAACCAAAAGGGGCTATTGTTCGAACCCTTCTTGAGGAATTTTTGCGTCAAGAACTTGTAAAGCGAGGGTATGAAATTGTGTATACACCTCATATTGGAAAAGTTGATTTGTATAAAACAAGCGGTCATTATCCCTATTATTCTGACAGTCAGTTTCCGCCAATCCTAATGAGAGACTCTGACGATAAGTATTTACTTAAACCTATGAATTGTCCGCATCATATCAAGATTTATGCAAGTGAAGCACGTAGTTATCGTGATTTACCACTGCGTCTTGCTGAGTTTGGCACTGTATATCGTTTTGAGCAGTCCGGTGAATTAAATGGTCTTACACGTGTTCGTGGTTTCACGCAGGATGATGCACATATTTTTTGTACGCCTGATCAAGTTAAGGGTGAATTCAAAGATACGGTTGAACTTGTGCAATTTGTATTCGAAACGTTTGGTTTTAAAGATGTCATGATTAGGCTCTCACTTCGCGACCCAAACAGTGACAAATATGTTGGAAAAATTGAAGACTGGAATCGTGCAGAAAAAGAGCTTCGTGAAGTACTTACTGATATGAAAATACCTTATGAAGAAGCAGAAGGTGAAGCTGCGTTTTACGGACCTAAAGTTGACTTTGTTGTACAAGATGTTCTTGGAAGAAAGTGGCAACTTGGAACTGTTCAACTTGATTATAACTTGCCAGAGCGCTTTGAAATTGAGTATGCTGGTGCAGATTCAAAACCACATCGTCCGGTAATGATTCATCGCGCACCATTTGGCTCAATGGAGCGATTCTTTGGAATTCTTATTGAACACTTCGCAGGTAAATTTCCTTTGTGGTTAAGTCCAGAACAAGTTCGCTTACTTCCAGTTGCTGATAGACATATTGCATTCTGTGAGAAAGCTGCACAAGAGATGCGCGCAAGTGGTATTCGTGTAACCATTGATACTAAATCATCAACTATTAGTAAAAAAGTACGTAATGCACAAATTGACAAAGTAAATTACATTCTTGTTATTGGTGACAAGGAAGAAGAACATAATACAGTAAATATTCGTACGCGTGATGAAAAGCAACTTGGTGAAAAAAGCGTACAAGAATTCATAGATTTTTTAAAGCAAGAAGTGCTTCACCGAACATAAAACATAGATTAAAGTAAAAAGTCTACTTTGCCCACTGAGGCGATATATTTCTTACTAAAGAAATATATAATTTCGCCGTGCAAGTTGACTTTTTACGCTCGTATAGTAAGACAAATTAAGAATACATATAACAATTCATGGAGGGATTATAGTGAAAGGCGATGACGACGAATGTTGCGGTGGCGGATGTGGTTGTGAGCAAAACGAATAAGCACAGTAAATAAAGTATTTTTATTATTTTTCTCTTATTCTTGATTTTTTATTCTTATGATTATATACCATTATACTGAATAAAAATAAATAAAAAAAATAAAATCTTTTAGCAGTACAACTTCCCTATTCCTTCTTAAGCATGTGCTCTCTGTGGTCATACGTTGCAACCCTATCTGTAAGGCCATGCTCTGTTGCTATTGTTCGTGCAAGGTCAAATGTTCGTGCTGTATACGCATGTCTTTCTGCATAAAAAAGTGCAGTCTCAATGCGTCCTGCTTTTAATGCAAATTCAGCTCCTCTATCAAAAAGCTGTGCATTCTCACAAATCTCAAGGCCGCGGTCAACATCGTTTAATTCTGCACAGAGCCGCAGTGCATTTTCAGGATCGTTTGCACGGACATAATTTGTTACTGCGCGTCCCTTAAACCTATATTCTTCTGCAAGTTCAGCTGCTTGGACAAACATCATACCATCCTCATAATGAAGAATTGCTTTGTCACGTAAGCGATTTGGGTCTCCTATTCCTTTTTCTTCAGCAAGTGTAACTGCCATTTCATACAGTCCATTATCTTCATAGACTCTTAATGCAGTTGTGTCTGCTCCAGAATGAAGTGCAACATCTGCAATTTCTTCAGGATTATCTGGATATACTTCCAGCAATTTTTCTACAACCGCCTGCATTTCTTGACCAGGAAATGTAAAGCGCCCTTCTTTTGCTTCATTGACAATTTGTGGTAATGACATTTTTTCAGTCTCGATTGCTTGAAGTGTTTGTTCTAATCTCATGGTTATCCCTCCTTCTCAATCAATGTATATTTATCGCACAAGTTCGCAAATTGTTCTAAGTTGTTCAGCTCTTTTGTCATCTTGCATGGTTTGTGCCATTGCATGTGCCTTTTCAAAATCTGCAGCTTGCTCGTAGAGGGCACCAGCTTTCTCATACATGCCAAGTTTTTCTGCAACTAATGCACGCTCCGTAGTAAGATGCTCATCAGGTGCGCGGTCAAACATTTCATTTGCTTTCTCATACATTTTTTGTGCTTTTGTATGATCGCCTTTTTTTTCAGCCGCTTCAGCTTTTGCAATAAAAGTATATGGTTTTCCAGCTTTTCGCAGGCCAGTTGCTCTAAATTCATCGGCTTTTTCTGGTCGCTGATTTTGACGTGCGATATTCTCTGCAAAAACATAATCACCATGTAATGCAGCTTCCTTTTCTGCATATGCTACTGCTCTATCAGCATATCCTGCTTCTGTTGCTATAACGGCTGCTTTTATGGTGAGGTCATTATCTTTTTCACAAAGTAATAATGCCCTATCATACATTTTTGCTTTGTGTGCTGCATTTACTGCTTCTTGCCAAAACTTTACTCTTTCATAGTTAATTACTGCTCTATCATGCATTTCAAATTCTTCGGCAAGTTCTGCTGCCTGTTTAAATTCTTGCTCATTCTCATAGTGCATCACAATCTGTTTCCTAATCTCAGGAAGTATTGGATGATCTTGCTTAGCCGCAAGCCTCTCAACTCGGTGCAGAGTAAACAAATCAGCTCTTTGTTCATCACGTAGATACATATCCAGTGCAACTTCATCTAACTCAAGTTTTTCTGCAATATGTCCTGCATAATTCGTGTCTACTCGTTCAGCAAGAAGTTTAACTACTACTTCTGCTTCCTCCTGTGGGAGTTTCTTATTCTCCACTATTTTTCTTGTAACAATTGCCAGTGTTTCTGGTCTTTGTATTTCTCTTAATCTTTTTTCTAATTCCATTTCGATCTCCTCCTTTGTGTGGTGATTTTATTAATATCACTAAATAGTGGTAAAGAAGATTTAAATTTATTGTCATAAATTAGTAAAATTTATATAATATGACAGAAATAATATAAAAGTGACAAAAGATGGTTGAATCTATACGAATGATAGTGCGTGATTATGTGATGCAAAATCCTGCAGTGAAAGAATGTCTTTCTGAGAATCTCATAAATACAAGTGCTCTTGCCAGGCGCATTATTGAAAAACACCAATTAAATGGAAGTGCTGATGCAGTAATTAGTGCACTTAGGCGTCTATCGAATAATGGGATTAATAGTTCACTGTCTGTATCTCAACCAGTAGTATCGTCGGTATCCTTTTTGAATTACGTTGTCATCGAGCGTGGTTCTCCCCGTGAAAATAAAGTACTTGACGTTCAGCGTTCAGTAAAAATAGGAAAGAAAGACATTTTTGAAACGTTTGAGTTTAATGAGCATCAAATCAGTGTATTTTCAGAACGATTTAATGAATTATTAACTATAGATGATACAAAACCTTGTGCGCATATTTCAATTTCGTTTGGTTCAGTAAATAAGTTTCCATTACTTTTACAGCACATAATCGATGGGGCATCGCTTGCTCAGGTAGATATACTTGCAGTTAAAGCTTTTAAAAATGAATTAATAATGATTACAACTCAAGAAACGCTTGACATTTGTATAAAAGAAGTGACCAAAATTCTTAATAAAGTGACACTAAATACTGTATAAAGATGTTAAATTGTTATCTTTATACACACTCCTCAG
>JBLKOW010000001.1:0-34774 GCA_047603135.1 Candidatus Woesearchaeota archaeon
TTGGAATGACTTTCAACCTCATTATGAATTAGCTGTAGTAGTATTTCCTGATGGTACAAAGCCATATCACTTTCGCTTACCTACAATTTATTATGCTGATATTGATGAGAGTATTTTAGAAAGATTAGCAAATATTGCTGAGTATTGTTGTGTTGTTACCATTTAACATTCAATCAGTTTCATTTTTTGAAACAAATCTTTATAAACCGTTTCTAAGTTATATATACACAAATGGACAACCAACGGAAAATAAATAAAAAATCAGTCAATAAAGAAAGAACACTTGTGAAAATGAACACAAAAAGTTCTATTACTGCATTCATATACGCAATATTGTTCTTTCTACTAATTGCATTATCATCAAGTATGGTGCTTGCACAGCAACCTCCAAATGTATATTTCTTTTGGGGTGATGGTTGTCCGCATTGCAGTGCACAAAAGCCATTTCTAGAAGAATTAAAAAGTGAATTTCCCTCAATACAGATTTATGATTTTGAAGTATGGGGTAATCAATCAAATCGCCCTTATTTTTCAGTAATAGGAGAAGCACATGGTATTTCTGCAGGCGGAGTTCCAACGACTTTTGTTGGTGAAGAACACTTTGTAGGGTTTAATACTGCAATTGCAAATCAAATTCGTGCAACTATTTCTGACTGTGTAGCAGATGGATGTGAGGACATTTCATATCCTGCCTTAATCTCGCAAGGTTGGGAAAGCCAAGATACACAAACTGATTTTCTTGGTGAGTACAATGAAACTCCGTTATGTATGCATGCATTTTTTCAAACTGAATGCGAACCGTGTGAACGAACATTTTTTCATCTCGAGGAAGTTGCAGAGCGAAATAATGTAAATCTCTATATTTACTATATGGATAATGAAAGTGATGCTGAATTATATGAACGATTAAAACAAGCTCACGGTCTTCGTGTTGGAGGTTTTCCTGCAATCTTTGTTGGCGATACCTTTCATATTGGTGAGCGTGCAATTGTAGAAAATGTTGAGAAAGATGTACAGCGCTGTCTTGAGGAAGATTGTTTATGTCCTGTATCGCAACTTCATCCACAAACATCACGTATGCCTCAGCGTGGAGATATTGTTTCTGAGCGTGTTAATGTAGTAAATATTCCATTTCTAGGTGATGTGAATGTTGGTGCAATGCCACTTGCTTTAATGACTATCCTTATTGCTTTTGTTGATGGTTTTAATCCCTGTTCATTATGGGTACTTACCTTTTTGCTTGGTATGGTTTTATTTTCAGGTTCACGAAAAAAAGTGTTAATAATTGGTATAACTTATTTAACAGTGACTGCAACAGTCTATGGTCTTTTTATGCTTGCATATCTTAATGTTTTTCTTTATATTGGTTATGTAACCTGGATAAAAATAATCGTTGCATTACTTGCATTAACGTTTGGATTAATTAATATTAAAGATTATTTTTGGTATAAAAAAGGTGTTTCTTTATCTATTCCTGACAAATATAAACCTAAACTCTTTAAGCAAGTGCGAGGTATCTTGAAAGGAAATGTATCAGTTCCTGCAATGATTGGCGCAACTGCATTAATGGCATTAGGTATTACACTTGTCGAGCTTCCATGCACTGCAGGATTTCCAATGATTTGGACCAACATAATTTTGCTTCATGATCTTCCATTTATGGAGTATATGTTTTTATTCTTGCTCTATGTTCTTGTATATTTAAGTGTTGAATTAGTCATTTTCTTTTCAGCAGTATTTACTATGAAGAGTAGTGCGCTTACTGAACAGCGTGGTCGTGACTTAAAATTAGTTGGCGGTATTATTATGGTAGTACTTGCCTATGTCATGGCATTTAGGTATGATGCAATGGGTACGATAGAAGGAACACTAGCTGTATTCTTAGTTGCATTCAGTCTTGCAGGAGCAGTATTAATTGTGCACCGTAAAGTTATTCCATACTTTAGAAAGAGATAGTGCTACTGTACTTGTTTCTTGATGAAAAAGAAGTGAACTCAATACCAAGATTGACTTTTCACAATTTAAATCTGCTTTTCAAGATATATTCTATTCTCACTAATATCATCTTGCTGCTCAACTTCAGTAAAAAAGAAACCATATTTAATTAGATATGCAAGCATTTCTCTTCTATTATTTCGAGTCTTAATTCTTATTTTACTATATCTTTTTTGTTTTGCCCAATTGCTTTGAAAATCCATCATTGCTTTAAGAAGCCCTAGCTTTCTAAATGAAGGGTTTACTCCTGCCATCCAGCAATAAAATGAACCATCGTTAAATCTATCATATCCTACTATATATCCAGCTGGACTAGAATTAACATACGCAACAATAATCAATTTTTCTTTACCTGCATACCTATTCTCAAAATATTCTTTGTCATATGCTTTATTAAACTCAGTAACTGTTGCATTAACGCGCAAAGCTTCTTCAATTGATGCTTCTTTAATAGATATTGTTGTGTCCATAGTTTAATAAAGAATCATTAGTTTATAAAATATGTGTGGTAATTTCAGTATCTACAAGTACATTTATATATTCATAACTTTATTCTTAATAGATGAAACTAATTTATATTAAAAAAGAAGTCTCACTAAAAAAAGTATCAGCAAAATATAAACTAATTGTAAAAAATGTAAGAAGTCAGTTGCTGAAACATTCTGATAAGATTCATAGTATTTATTTGTATGGGAGTGTTGCTACGGGGAAAGCAAAGTCTCCTTCCTCTGACTTGGATATGATAATAGTTCTAAATAGAAAACCAACATTAAAAACTAAAAGCAAGCTCAAAGACTTAGAAAATTTATTATCGCAAAAATATCAAAAAACTTTTAGAGAAGTAGGTTTTGCGATAACGTATAAAAATGAAGTATTGCGAGGTAAGGATGCCTTTGGCTGGCGATTTACACTCGAAATATTATCCGTAAGGATTTATGGAAAAAACCTCTTTCAAAAAAGAGTAAGATTTAGCCCAACAAAAAGACTTGCTAAAGGTTTACACTCTGATGTTTATGAAAATATTAGAGAAGCAAAAAAGAAGCTAAATTCTGCAAATACTAAAGAATATAATATACAAATAAAATCAATAATGAAGAAATTAATTAGAACTGCATTCTCTATAGTTATGGAAGATGAAAATTATTGGACTACTAATTTAGATGAAATGACAAAAATTTTTATAAAACATTATCCTACTAAAAAGCAGCAAATAAATGCAGTTTTAGAAATGACTAAAACTGAGTCACCTAATAAGAATGATGCAATTTTCATTCTTAATACTTTTGGGAAGTGGGTTTCATCAGAATACTTTAAACGAGTTAATTAACTAATCCTCTACCCACAACTTACTTCTTAAAAACAGAAACTAATGTTCCATGCACATCCAGTGTTGTTTCCTTGCGCAGTCCTTCAGGATGAAAGTGCGGACCAAAGACAACGAGTTTTGCCTTTTCATTCATTTCTTCCTGCAATTTTCGCTCAAGTCTGTTTCGTATATAATTATCTGGATGAATGAACAAATAATCATACTCATGAAGTGCATGGTTAAAGAAATCATCATTAATAAAGGTAACATCAACGTTTGCTTTCTTTGCAAGGCGCACTGCATGTTTATGTAGTTCATTATCATACTCAATTCCGGCTGCATTAGTAAATAAGCGCGCAGTTAAAACAGCTCTTCCATCCCCGCTTCCAAGGTCAAGAAACTTTTTATGTTTCTTAAGACCTGTTTTTTCAAAAAGGTCAAATAATTCATGAAGCGGGCTTACTCCCCAGTACCCAATACCTGTATCTTTTACAAGTAATCTATTTTGCATAAGCATTTCTTGATGAAACTCGTCATACAGTTTTCGCAAAGAGAGAAATTTTTTCTTCATAAGTTAGTAAAGAGAGATGTTCTATATATACTTTTTCAATGCAATTAGTAAAATATCTTTTATAATGAAAGATGAAAAATACTACTACGTAGTAACGAAATATTTATAAATAAATCTCAATATGAAGGGGCATATGAGCTCCGAAAAGAAGGGAAAAGAAAAACTAGTCATTATAGATACTAATCTGCACGTTCAAGATCCGCATGGTATCATTCTTAGTTACTTCAATACGCAAGGAGATAATCAATTTACTCATGGCAATACCAAAAGTTTTTTGAGACGGTGTATGGGGCTTTTTGGAACACTTGTTTTCTTGAAATTTTTTTTTCAAGAAATGATAACGACATTTTGGATGGCGCTTTTAATAGTTCTTATGGGGGCAGTTATGGGAGTTATATTTGTTAAAGGGGGAGACTTTTTTATTCGAATATTGACACGTTCAGGTTCATCCGATGGTCTTCGTGGAGTATTTATTCAGTTAACATTTATGACACTTATCGTATTAGTCCTAGGTGTATTTATATGAGTATTAATGAAAAGTATAGTATAAATCAAGCATATAAGCCTTTCTTTGAATTATTAAGTTCTAAAGGTATAGCAGGTCCTATACAATTCACATTTAAAATAGCGAATAGTAATGATCTTGATAACGATCAATTAGGACAAGTACACAACATAGCATATGAGGATTGGTTTAGAAATATTGGACCTATTGCAGCGAGCATTTCTCAATATAGTGGTAGAATTATTATTGCTACAGTGCCTTACCGTGTTGAACGAGGGGCAAATCTCAATGAAGTTGAGCGAGGTTACAGAGGTATTGTATGTGAGTCAGTTGCATTTAATACTGTAGGAAGAATTTCAAATGACTCAATCGACAAAACAGTTACTGATGTACTTGCAGATTTACAAGAAGACTCACGTTTATTTAGCTCATTTGTTTCTCGAGTTCCAGAATTACACAAGGATGATCCAATAATTCTTGTTGCAGGGCGAAGTGGTATGCTTTATAGAGCAAGCTATTCTCATCTTTCAGATGGTAAAGGAATCAAGCTTATTCGTGAGGGCACTGTAAAAATACAAGGTAGCAAGTATGTTTATACTCCTGCATCTCACAATAAAGAATAATTTTCTTAAGTTGTTATTCTAAACAAATTTATAATTTTGAATTCATCACCTATTTTATATATTCAAACAACTTTTATAATACATGCTTGGGGCAATATACTTGTTAATACTTTTTGGAGGGCATGTTGTTCTTGTACATGTCTTGAAAGGATTAAAGAACAGTATAGCTTCAGGTATTGATTTTAGTTTAACAGGTGCTTTTCTTGCAGGGTATTGGTTTGGCTGGAAGTGGGGTTTCATTGTTGGCATTATCTTTGCACTGACGAACAATATAATCCAAATGGAATTCTACCCTTCGATGTTATTACTCATTCCAATGACTGGTGTTGTTGGTATTTGGGGTACGTTTGTTGCTATCTACAATTTACCAATACTTATGAGTGTTTTGATAGGAGTAATTGCCTATGCAATAATAACTGATATAGGTATGATGACATTATTTGGAGAACGTGATTTTGTTATGATGGGAAGCTTTTTTCTTGGGTCTCTAATCATTAATTGGATATTCTTTGACCTATTTTTCTAAGAATTACACTTAAAGAAGTCCGCGTGCTTCATACTGCTCACGTTTTGCAGTACGTCTAAATCTTCCGTACTTATCTTCAGGAGAATATTTAGGTGGTTCAGGAATAATTGTTTCCTTTCCATCACATGTTTCTTTTAAGGTATACTTTTTGCATGATTCACAAAAACGAATGTGTCTTGCCATAGAAATCACTTCTTTTTATTAAGACGTTTATATGAAACAGTAGCATGATGTTTTTCAAGTTTGTCAGTAACTTCTTTTATGAGAGGCTCAAATACTGACTCTGCTTCTTTATAACTAGGTGCTTTAAATGATACATAATACTTTCCAGCTCCTTTATAGGTGCTATGCACATTACTTTTTTCAACAGGCTTAAATGCTTCTTTAATAACTTCAACACCATCATTTTCGTAACAAGAAATAGTAAACTCTCCTTCAATATGGACTTCTGGTGGTTTTATACGTTGTTTAATGACTTCTTCAAGTTGATCAGCATGCGGAATATCGTAACTTTGCGCGGAAACTCCTTCATTAACAACATCATTAAAGAATGAAACTAAATCAGTATAATCAGCTTTAATTTTTTCGAGAATAATCTTATAATACTCAATTGTTTTTAATTTATTTTGCTGTGCAACATACTCAATGATTTTTTCAGACTTTTGAATTAACTTAATATATTCAACTTTTTTCTTTCGCTGTGAATCATTAACACGGCGTAAACTTAAATCAATATGTCCACGCTCAAGATTAATACGCAGTACAACACAAACAACTTTCTTTCCTTCTTTTACAAAGTCGCGAATGTTACGGATACGTCCTGCTGCAATTTCAGAAATATGGATCATACCGCTTTTGCCATACTCATCTAGTTTAACAAACACAGAATTAGGTTGAACTGCAGTAATGGTGCTTAACACCAATTCTCCTTCCTCAGGAAAACCCTGCTTTTGAAATAACATGCTTACTCAAGTACCTCCAAAATGCGAACACGGACAGAAGATTTTCCTCCGGTTGGAACAGCAAGACGCTTTCCACATACTAAACAGTGAACTTCAGTAGCAGATTTTCCAAAAATAACTTGCTCATTTTTGCATTTAGGACAACGGACTTTAACGAATTTTGAAACTGGTTCTCTTTGCATTTTTAACACCTATACTAATTCAAGTTTCTTTGTTCGGAAACTTTTTCCTCGTGGAACGAATTGTTTTCTACTTTCAGTACATTCATATCGAAAGTCAATTCGTTTGCTTGTTTTTTTACCAGTCATTTTAAACTTTGTAACTGGAGGCTTACTACCATATTTTCCAAGATTTCCAGTTCCTTTTCCAAAGCCAGTTCGTTTTTTAGCGAATTGAGCAAGAGGATGTGTTGAACCAGGAGTTCTTTTTTTAGCTTGAACAACTTTGTGTACTGTATGTTTCTTTAAAACAGGATTATAACGTCGTATTTGTTTAGGTATCTTCATAATTTCACCAGATTTTGTTGTTTGTTCAAGAAATAGAGGACTGTTTATAAAGGTTTTTGTGGTGTATACGCAAAGAAGTCTAGTTTACGCGTCAAAAATAATGTAATTTTGGCTGGAAAACCAACTAACTCATTCTATTAAGCCCAAAAATTCGAATGTAAAAAGTCAACATGCACGGCGAATTTATGTGTTTCTTACTAAGAAATACATCGCCTCGATGGGCAAAGTAGACTTTCTACTTACAAAAATGCATAAACTATTTATATCGCAGTAATATATGCTGGAATAGTATAATATAGATAGAGATAAAAAATCACATAAAACTATATGGGGGGATATTATGGCAGAACAATCAGCAATTGGCGCATTTGTGCTTCGAATTGCAGTTGGTTTAATTTTTTTGGTTGCAGGTTTTGGTAAATTGATGAATCCAGCAATGCCAACAGGTATGCTTGAGGGGCTTGGCTTTCCAATGGCAGCAATGTTTGCATGGGTACTCATCATTGTTGAAATTGGTGGCGGTGCAATGCTTCTTTTAGGGTGGAACGTGCAATATGCATCAATTCCGTTAGCAATTATATTAGTTGTTGCAACAATTACGGTGTTTATACCGCAACTTGGTGGCGATAATCCAATGGCAATGATGGATGTGCTTTGGCACGTAATTGGAATTGGCGCATTAATCAGTTTGTATTTAACTGGTCCTGGTGCGTACGCACTCCAAAAGGAATAAACCTAATCTATTTTTTTATTTTTTTTAATTCTATTTTCTTATATTTAGTATATGTCTTTATTATACACTTCTTTTGAAATGAGCATTGTAATAAAAGCTAATAAATAAAAGAATAAAAAAAGAAAAAATTTCTATTTCCCTACATATTGCCCAACAACTACATCCTTCACCGCATCAATGGATTCCGATCGCTCAGGGAGCATATTAACCATATTGACTCCATGCTGAACTTCATGTCCGCTCACATCACGAACTCCTTTAAAGTCTGCATTGCCAGGTAATTGGAGCTGAGCAATTTCATTAATGACATGACGTGAATATTGGAATGTATTTTCCATGTCAGTCGTTGCGCCAGTTGATAAGTGAAGTGCTTTTCCAACTACATCAACTAATGATTCCATTTCCATCTGACCTTTGAAGATAATATCCATTGCATCGGCAGTATCAGCAAGCGAATCAGCAACCACTCCACATTTTGCAGAGGCACCAGCATACGACTTTGCTTTGTTCTGAAAAATTTCTTTTAGGTGTGCATACCGTGGGATAGATTCATCAAGGCGATACATTCTTCCAGCTAAATCATGAAGTGCTAATTCGTGTTGATCATAGCTAATCACTGTATCTGCTTTGAATCCTTCTTTTTCAATCGCTTCACGCAATTCTCCAAGCGTTTCTTCTGCTTTTTTATATGCTTCAATAGTAGCATCTTTTTCATTCAAGAAACTTTCAAACTTACGTGTTGCATCCTCAGCAGCATCTGCATGTACTCGTACGACATCATCTATCATTGCTTTATATCCTTCAAATTTTTCTGCATATGCTGAGAGAGCGCGATGATAGTTCTCAGCCTGTTCAATAACCATAGGAATAACATCTCCTGGATTTTCAGGTTGATTATAAACAAGTTCTTTTTTGACACCAACTTGTTCTTTTTCTGCTACAGTTTCAGTTGTTCGTATTGTTTTTCGAAGTACTGGTACTTCATATGTTGCACCAAATAATGAAATAGTTACTGGTACTTTTTTTTCGACCTCAACTTCTTTTTCTACTGTGTTATAGATCGGTGTTTCTTTTTCTTCGGCGAGTGAATCTTTCATACACTCATAGAGTTGTTCTCTACTTTGCATAACTGCATCATGCATGGAAGTAAGATTTTCTAAACCTCCACTATGCATTTTTCCATTTCCATAATGTTTTTTTCCAAATCCATTTCGTTTTCCTGTTTTACGTGTTGCTTCCGTAAGTAATCCTTCGAGTTTTTGCATGTAATCACCTCATAAACTACATAAAATATGTTTATTAAGGAGTTTCCGACGAGAAAACTGAATAATTTTCAAGAAAATTGAATTATATTCTAAATGGGCGAAAAGGATTACTGTTTTTAAGGAAAAAATGAAAGTATTTCCATATATTTGAAAAAATTATTTTTAAGAAAATGTGCATTTCATTCTTCTTCTCTTATCTAATTATGGTGATTTTGTGGTCACTAGTGTTGTTGTCTTAAACACTCTTAAAAATCATCTATTTTGAATTAACTACTGTTAAGGGAACGCATACTTTTATAAGTGATAATGCTATAATCATAGCAACGAGAGAAAAGAAGACGTTAATTTGGATGTGATATTATGGAAATTCTTACTGAATTAGAGGCCTTTGAAAGAGAACAGGTTAAGTCTCTTACGAAAGCCAAAGAAAAAGTTCTTGAAAAACTTCAAAGTGAGCAGGAGAATCTCCATGCTGAATATGAGCAAAAAATAAAAAACGCTCGTGCAGAAAAAGAAAAGCTAATTGCACACGCTAAGCAAAAAGCTGAACGTGATTCACACGAGACTGATGCAATGTATGAAAAAAAGGCTCAAGATATTTCAAAATTATTCTCTGCAAAAAAGGATGAGGCAGTAGATCTTATTCT
Source organism: Candidatus Woesearchaeota archaeon (assembly GCA_047603135.1). Taxonomy (GTDB): domain Archaea; phylum Nanobdellota; class Nanobdellia; order Woesearchaeales; family JACJVV01; genus JACJVV01. The sequence continues at coordinate 9,640 of JBLKOW010000001.1, forward strand.
TAAGGAGTTTATCGATAATCATGTTTAGAACAGCACCGATGTATCACATCGTTACAGCCGTTCCGCGCATTTCTTTAAGCAGAACGCTTACTCGGTTGCATCATGAAAAAATTAGTCAAGTCATTATTCCAGAAAGTAATGAAGTTCTACCTGTTGGGTCTTCAAAGGTATCTGATTCATCAAATAAATCTAATACATCAAACGCATCAAATCCTGAGAGTTCTTCTAAAACGGAATCAACTACTGTTTCTTTGCCTGCGGTCGAATCAATTTTTCAGCGTGTTTCGCAGTTACGTCAAAAATTAGATGAGTATGGGTTGCAACCTAAACGAGATATAATAAAAGAGCTTTTCACACGAAAAACAGTTTCTAGGAAGAATACAAAACCACATCCAATATATGGCACATCATATGAAAATCTGATTGAAGATACTGAAAAAGCGATTGCTCCTTTAGAAAATCAATTAGCTGTTGCTCTTAAAAAGAGTGAGTCGCTTAAAGAGTCTATTGAACATACAGCATATGTAGTTAATGCTCTAAAACGACTTCCAAAAGGATTACCAATCAGTGCCCTGCAAAATACTGAATGTATTCATACCATTGTTGGCAATATGTATCTTTCAAAAATTCCACTTATTGAAAAACAACTCAAAGAAAAAGCACTGATTCATGTATATCCATTTGACAAAAGTCTTGCAACTATTATTGTAACGTGTACTAAAAAAGATATTGCATTTACTGAGCAGATTGTTCACGATACAGGCTTTGAAGAATTTATCATTCCGCAAGGAGATGTAACAGTTAAAGAAATGATTGAGCAATTGGAAAAGAGAATAACTAATGCAAAAACAGAGCAAAAGCAATTACAAACTACTGTAGTTGCATTACAAACTGAATATAATCCGTTATTAAATGATCTCTATATTAAATTATCAATTATTTATGATATTCAAAAAGCAAAAGGTGCAAGTGCTGGTCTTGAAGGATATGCAACTTTTGAGGCATGGGTTCCACAAAAAGAATTACCACATTTTACAAAGGTAATGGAATCAGAAAATGAAGGGTACGTATTTTTATACTGTGAAAAAGAAGACGCACCAACACTTCTTGAAAATCCTCAGGTAATCAAACCATTTGAAAGCATTACAGCGTTATATGCACTCCCATCCTATAAACAGTTTGATCCAACTCCCATTTTAGCAGTTACCTTTTCACTCTTTTTTGGTTTTATGCTTACTGATGTTATCTACGGTTTAATACTTCTTATTTTTGGAATACTATTACTGCGTGGCAAGGGTTCATATCATGAAATGACGCGGAACATTAGTATTGTTCTTATTGCATTCGGTGGTGCAACACTAATTTTAGGATCGTTATTTGGTTCATACTTTGGAAACTTTTTCCAGAGCTTTGGTATCTCAATTCCAGCATTAATTGATCCTATGTCGCAGGTAATGACTCTTTTAATATTAACACTTGTGCTCGGCGTCATTCATCTAGGCACAGGTCTGTTTATTGGTTTTATTGAGAATATTCGTAAAGGTGACCCACTCACTGCATTTCACACGCAAGGTGTATGGATTTTGTTTTTACTCTCAATATTATGCATCGTCGCAGGTTTACAAGCACTTGGTTTATCAATACTCTTTTCATCAGTCATTCTTCAAATAGTGTTAACATACATTAAAAGTGATGCTATTACGTCAGTACTTTCAATATTTAATTTTCCAAGTTTCATTGGTGACCTATTTTCATATGGAAGACTAATGGCGCTTGCGCTAGGAACTGCAGGTATTGCGCTTGCGGTTAATTTCATGACAGTACTTTCCTTTAGTATTCCTATTGTTGGACCAGTTATTGCAGTTCTTATTTTTGTCATTGGTCACACGTTTAATATGGCAATGAATGGACTAGGTGCATTTGTTCACTCGATACGTTTACACTTCCTTGAATTTTTCACGCGATTTTATGATGCGAATGGAAATAAATATGTACCATTTGGGCACCGAGAGGAATAGTAAAATAAATGGTAACAAGTAATATAAAATAATATAATAAAAAATCAAAATAAATAGAAAGAAAATACAAAACAGAGATAAAAAAATGAAAAAAAGAAATTTACAATCGGAAATAAAAAAAATAACAGATGAGGTGTTAGCATGAGCATAACATTAGGAACAGTATATGCAATTCTTGGCGCTGCAACAGCAATGGGATTTGCAGGGATTGCAACTGCAATCGGTGTAAAATCAGCAGGCGTTGCTGCAGCAGGTGCAGTTGCTGAGCGAAAGGAGAATTTTAAGAGTGCACTTGTTTTACAAGCACTTCCTCAAACGCAAACAGTTTATGCATTCATTATTTCACTTTTGATAATGATGGGAGCAGGACTTCTTGGTGGAGGAGCACGTGAACTTACCACATGGCAAGGATTATCTATGTTTGGTGCAGGACTTGCAGTAGCATTAACCGGTATTTCAGCTGTGTTTCAGGGATTAGTTTCTGGTGCAGGTATTGTGGGATGTGCAAAGAATGAAAGTGCATTCGCTCCAAGTTTAATCTTTTCAGGGCAGTGTGAGACTCCAGCTATCTTTGGATTCATTGTCGCATTGATATTACTCGTTGTTGGAATTGGGGTGCTTGGTTAAATGCGCATGATTGGAAATCCTGAACGATTGAAGAAGAGTATTAGTATGCATTATGCTAAAATTCTTAAGGAATTTGAGGAGACTGAGCGTACAAAGGCTGCACGCGATATTGCTGAAATTCATGATAAGTTTGAGAAACAACTCATTGCAATTCAGAAGCAGACTGAGGATGAAGAAAAATCAGCATACAGAACAACCATTTCTGCACGAACAATCTCATCAAAGAAAGCATATGAAGGTATTCGTGAACGTTTAATAGGTGATGTTTTCAGTGAAGCACTTAAGAAAGTTCCTCATGTTTTAACAAGTGAGGAATATATAAAAAAGGTGCAAAAAAATCTTGAGTCAACGAACTATGATAAAATAGAGGGTGGATACTCAGAATATGGTAGTCATTTTCCAGGTATTGTAATTAATCATAAATTAAAAGGGATAATTGCACATGCAGGAAATGCGTACTTTGATTTTACATACACCTCGTATATTTTATCAAGTAAACAAGAGATTCGTCAAAAGATTATCGCACTTATTTCAAATAGAAAAGGAGGAATCTAATGTTAGCAGAAACAGGGATTATTGTTGGGGGAACTGCAGTTGCAGCGGGTACACTTGCAATAGTTGCCTATAAAAACTTACAAGAAGGTTCTTATTTGTATGTGAACGCACGAATTGCATCACGCTCGTCAGAGCGTATTTCGCAGCAGAAATACGTACAACTTGCTCATCTTTCCCATCTAAAAGATGTTGTTTCTGCACTCCGTGAGACATCATATTATCCTTATCTTGAACAAAATAATGGACATGATGTTCTTTCATATGATAAAGCACTTGAAGAAGCTCAGATTCATGCATTTGAAGAAATGAAGAAGTTATCTCCTGCACGACTTCACCCAGTTCTTGATGCATATGGTCTTCGTTTTGAAACACCCTTCTTGAAAGCAATTTTCAGGTCATTATTTACCAAAAAAGTGCTTGATACAAAATATCTTCCGACCGCAGGAGTAAATCCATTATTTGTTCAGCGTTTAAGTACAGCAAAAACTCTCGGTGATTTAGCAGTTATTTTACATAATAGTCCTTATCAAGGCTTGCTCGATACTTCATACCCAACAATTGAAGCGTTTGATGTCGCACTTGATAAACATGTGTATTGTATTTTAGAAAAATCATTATCAAAGCTACGCACATTCGACGCACAGTCATTGCGTGATTTGTTTGTGTATGAAAACTCAATTGATAATATCTTATCATTAATTCGTATTCGTCTTAGAGGAATTGATTGGAAATTAGTTACTGGTGAGACTGTTGGTTTTTATGATGTATATGGCGTTTTACTTGACGATGCTCTTCGCGCGCCATCTATGAAAGCATTTGTCGAACTCTTTAAAGATACACCGCTATATGATACATTAAAACATACACTTGCAACAGCTGGAGAAAAAAATGTCCGTGCCTATGAGCATGCGTTAATCTCTGCAAAAATAAAATATGTTAATGATAATAATGTAGGTAAATCAACAAGTCCTTATTCAATCTTTGCGTATCTTATGCATATTGGATATGAGCGTCGTAATTTACTCGTCGTTGCAAAAGCCGTTACTGGTGGAATTCCAAAAGAAGATGTTCAGGAGTTGATAGTATGAGTCAAAATATCTCAGCAACAAACACTGCATCGCATACACGATTAATTGTAATTTCACATGAAGAATTTGCACTAGGAATGCGTCTTGCAGGAGTGCGAGAGAGTTATGCAGTAAATAATAAAGAAGAAGCATTAAAAGCATATCAAACAATAACACCTGATGCGTTTGTAATTGTAACTGAAGGTATAACTGAGTTAATTCCAGAGCTAAAAGAGCTTGCTAACGTAGTTATTTTTCCAGACAAAGTAGGTGACTTTTCAAACATATCTGATTTAAAGAGAATTACACGAATCGCAATTGGTTCAGAAATTGAATTATAATAATGTATGAGGGTACACAATGACAAACGAAAATAGATTACAAGGATCAATTAAAAGCATTGCAGGGCCACTAGTAGTTGGAAGAGACATGCAAGGCGTAAAAATGTATGATTTAGTTAAGGTTGGAAAACTAAAGCTAATGGGTGAAGTAATTCAACTGCGAAATGACACTGCATATATTCAAGTCTATGAAGATACATCTGGTCTTACTACTGGTGAAGAAATTGTCTCAACAGATATGCCATTAAGTGTTGAATTAGGTCCTGGATTACTTGGAAGCATTCTTGACGGTGTTGGACGCCCGCTTCCTATTATTGCAGAGAAAACAGGAACATACATTGCTCGTGGTGTGGAAGCTCCCACGATAAATAAAGAAAGACGATATGAATTCTCTCCTTCTATTAAAGAGGGTGATGATGTTGTTCCTGGTCAAGTTCTAGGTTCAGTAAAAGAAACCGACCTCATTAAACATTACATAATGGTTCCTGTTGGTGTTGTTGGTCGTGTTAAAGACATAATTCCTGGTACATGTACTGCAAAGGATGTTATTGCACGAATCCAAACTGCAGGAGGCACTCATGAAATTACATTAGCACAGTGGTGGCCGGTACGTCGCTCACGTCCTGTAAAGAAAAAGCTTGACCCTGCAGAAATGCTTGTATCAGGACAGCGTGTTTTCGATACTTTCTTTCCGTTAGTTAAAGGTGGTACTGCAGCTATTCCTGGTCCTTTTGGTTCAGGGAAAACAGTATCTCAGCATCAGCTTGCAAAATGGGTTAATGCTGATATTGTTGTCTACATTGGTTGTGGTGAGCGTGGAAATGAGATGACTGAAGTACTCAAAGAATTTCCTGAATTAATAGATCCTAAGACTGGTAAACCACTTATGGAGCGAACAGTTCTTATCGCAAACACAAGTAACATGCCAGTTGCTGCGCGTGAAGCGTCTATTTATACAGGGATTACTATTGCAGAATATTATCGTGACATGGGATATGATGTAGCATTAATGGCAGATTCAACATCGCGCTGGGCTGAAGCACTTCGTGAAATGTCCTCTCGTCTTGAAGAAATGCCTGGTGAGGAAGGATATCCTGCATACTTATCTTCTCGTCTTGCACAATTTTATGAGCGTGCAGGTAAAGTGGTAACTCTTAATAATAAAAATTCATCATTATCGATTATTGGTGCAGTTTCTCCTCCTGGTGGAGACTTTTCAGAACCAGTCACACAAAATACCTTGCGTATTACCAAAGTATTCTGGGGGCTTGATGCAAAACTAGCATACAAGAGACACTTCCCTTCAATTAATTGGTTGACTTCATACTCGCTTTATAGCGATAAATTACATAGCTTTTACGAAAAAGTTGATGCAGACTTTCCTGATTTAATAAACACGGCAATGTCATTGCTTCAAAAAGAATCCGAACTACAAGAAATTGTTCAGTTAGTTGGTCCAGATGCACTTCCTGATAATGATCGGCTCGTGCTCCATACCGCGCGAAAGCTACGTGAAGATTATTTACAACAGCACGCTTTTCATGATATTGACTCCTATTGTTCACTTGAAAAGCAACATATGATGCTTAAAGTAATTATTGATTATCATAATGTACTCAATAGCTTTATCAAAAAAGGATCTAAGTTTGTAACACTTGTTGATGAAAAGATTGATGAGCAAATTGCACGAATTAAATATCAAAAAGATAGTAAAAAATATGTTGCTAATATTTATGATATGATTGAGAAAACACGTCCAAAGTCTGTAAGTGAGCGAAAAGATGAAACAGATAAAGAAGGACGAGATGCACAGAAAAAAGCAGATGAGAAAAAAGAGCAAAACGCGCAAAATGAATCTCGAAGTAACACTCGCAAAGAAACTAAAAAAGAAGTCGCCACAGAAACTAAAAAAGAATCGACTCGAGCGCACTCAGCGTATTTATCAAAAGAATCTGCTAAAACATCTACTCGTAAGAGTGTAAGTAGTAATAGTAGAAAAAGTGCTGCTAAAAAAGCAAAAAATAAGCTACGTAAAAATCCAAAAAAACGTACAAAAGTAAAAAAAAGTATGGCACAAAACGCTTCTAAAAAAGTAGCAAAAAAGCCAGTAAAGCGCTCAAATTCGCAAAAACCATCAAAATCGCAAAGAAGCAATTCAAAACGTAAAACTGCAGGAAAAAGTTCTGCACGAAAGCGACCACTGTCGCGCAAGCCTAAATCAAGGAAGGTGAAATCATGATTAAAGAATATACTTCAGTAACAAACGTAATCGGCCCTTTGGTCGTAGTAGAAGGCGTTAGTAATGTTGCGTACGGTGAAATTGTTACCATCAGAACTGCAAATAATGAACAACGTATGGGTCAAGTTCTTGAAATAGGTGAAGGTCGTGCTATTGTGCAAGTCTTTCAAGGAACAACTGGAATTGACACACGTAATACGCGTGTAAGATTCACTGCTGAAACCATGAAGATCAATGTAAGTCCTGATATGCTTGGTCGTGTTTTTAGTGGTGTTGGAAAGCCACTTGATGGACAGCCTGATGTTATTCAAGAAGCACGGCTTGATGTAAACGGTAATCCGCTTAATCCATCCTCACGTGAATATCCTTCTGAATTTATTCAAACAGGAATCTCAGCAATAGATGTTATGAACACATTAGTTCGTGGACAAAAATTACCTATTTTTTCTGGCTCAGGTCTTCCTCATAATAAACTTGCAAGTCAGATTGCAAAGCAAGCGCGCGTTCTTGGGAAAGATGAACAGTTTGCAGTAGTATTTGCGGCTATGGGAATTACTTTTGAAGAAGCACAATTCTTTAGGAGTGAGTTTGAAAAAACAGGTGCAATGAATAATGTTGTCATGTTTCTTAATTTAGCAGATGATCCTGCAATTGAGCGAATAATAACCCCAAGAATGGCACTTACTACAGCAGAATATTTAGCATATGAAAAAGATATGCATATCTTAGTAATCTTAACTGATATGACTAATTATTGTGAGGCGCTACGTGAGATTTCAGCAGCGCGAAGTGAAGTTCCTGGAAGACGAGGATATCCTGGATACATGTATACTGACTTAGCAGCACTCTATGAGCGTGCAGGAAAAGTAAAGGGAAAAACAGGTACATTAACACAAATGCCAATTATATCGATGCCTGATGATGACATTACGCATCCCATCCCTGATTTAACAGGATATATCACTGAAGGACAATTTGTACTTAGTCGTGATTTACATAGAGGGGGAATTTATGCTCCTGTTGATGTTCTTCCATCGCTGTCTCGGCTCATGAAAAAAGGAATTGGTGAAGGAAAAACACGAAATGACCACGATGATGTTTCTAACCAATTATATGCTGCGTATGCACGAGGAAGAGAACTTCGCGACTTAGTTGCAGTTATTGGTAAGGAGTCCCTTGCAGAAGTTGATCGAAAGTTCCTTGACTTTGCAGAAGAGTATGAACAAACATTTGTTAATCAACCTTACACTGAGGATCGTGCTGTCACGGAAAGTCTTGACAAGGCATGGGAATTACTGCGAAAACTTCCTCGCAGTGAGCTGAAGCGTATTAGTGTTGAAATACTTGACGAATATTATAATAAGGAAAATTAAGGTAGCTAAGCAAAAGTACTTGTACAGTAAAACTAAATGAAAGAATAAAAGTACCAAGTTGTTCAAAAAAAGTAAAAATGGAAACTATAAAACCAACACGAATGGAATTAATCCGAACAAAGCGTCGCATAGTTCTTGCAAAAAAAGGGCATAAACTCCTCAAGCAAAAACGAGACGTTCTTGTTATGGAGTTTTTCTCTTTGCTTAAGGAAATTAAAGTTATTCGTCAGCGCCTTGCAGATACACTTGGGAATGCTCAAACATCTCTTGCACGCGCAATTGCAATGGAAGGTATGGTGACCGTTCAGCGTCTTGCTCTTGGTATGACTGATAAATTAGATATATCTTTTACTCGGGCGCGTATGATGGGAGTAGAAGTCTCTCGTCTTGAAAATTTAAACCCTTCGTATCAATGGCCTGGTTATCTAGGACATTCAGTTGAATTAACAAATGCAATTGTATTGTATCGAAATGTATTTTCAGACTTTGTACATCTTGCTGAAAAACAGCATGCGCTCAATAAACTTGGTGAAGAGATTCAGCGGACAAAAAGGCGTGTTAATGCACTTGAATTTATTCGTATGCCTTTCTTAGCAAAAGCAAAGAAACAAATTGCATTTAGATTAGAAGAACTTGAACGTGAAAATTTCTCACGTCTAAAACAACTCAAGAAAAAGAATTAATGCAACATAACTATTAACCTAACTATTGTATACGTCTTGCATATGTCCTGTATATCTCCTGCTCATGAAATCAATTCACCATCGAAAAAAGAATGAACGCCTCGTCATTTTGCTTGGGTTTGCTCGGCTCTTTTCTGAAATAACTATAGTTATTGGTTTTTTAACACTTATTGGCATAGTGGTGTATCATTTATTTTTTTAAAAGGTGCAACATTATATCTCTTGCATTTATTTAATTCCCTTCACTATATTACCCTCAAGAACAGTAATATTTAAAAATGCGAAATGAAGTAGGTATTACTTAATGAAATTAGTTTTAACAAATTTGGTTGGGTGAGTGTGAATGAAAAATGAATTAGGTAGTTTAGTTAGTTCTGGAATAGACCCTGAGAAAGCAGAGGCACGTGAATTGTGGAAACGCGGGCATTTGAATGGTTCGTATTCAAACCAAGATCCAGGATATAAGTTTGCGCGTCGTGCTGAAAAACATGGTTCACCACGAACATATGTTCCTCCAGCAGAAAGACAAATACCTGTGGAAGATGGACATGGAAACTCTACGAGTGGAAATAAGTTTGATGAACAGTGGTCAGGAGATGATAAAGTATCGCTTGATGAAGTTTTATCAGCAGTTGATTCTGAATCGGTATTTAACGCACGTGTTCAAGCAGTGTATGAGGGCGGTGTTCTAGATATCGGTTATGATGCAGATTCACGCGTTATGGAAGTATATGGTGATGCACCTCTTTACAACTTAGCACTCTTTTTAGGAGATAGTAAAAATGTTTCAGAGGTAGTTGTGCATCATAATGGTGAAGAAAATCGTCTTTCATATGATAAAAAACGCGATGTAATCAGTCTTAATGGAATGGAAATGTTTTGTCCTCATGATCCAGATAAGCCAATTAACTCAAGACAAGTACATGCAGTTCAGATACCTGGAATGGAAAGAGTAAGTCTTGAGGCACTTGAAGGAAATGGTCATTATCATCCAGAGATTGAATTCGATGATTTATTGGCAAAACCTGAGACGATGGAACGGCCAAGCACTGATGAAATGACTCGTGTGTATAGAGATTAATTAGTAAAATCTGCTTTTTCCACCAGTGTGTTTTTACATGCCTGGCTACGTCTGTGCATGTTCACGCGCGGCATAGTGGAAAAAGCAGGGTCTGAGAAAACCGACCAAGCCGTAGGCGAGCATGCCTCCAGTCTCTGACTGGTGGTGTCGGTTTTCGATTGACAAATCGACTTTGCCCTTTGAGGCGATGTGTTTCTTGTCAAAGAAACACATAAGTTCGCCGTGCAAGTTGATTTTTTACGTGCTTAATTAGCTTTTTATTTTCTTTCTTTTATTCTTTATTCTAACCTAGTATTAACTATGCATTTTATTCCATAACTAATATAAATAATGAGCATTTGGTTCCATTCTGAGGTGAATAAATGGATAAAACTGAAATTAAGCAAACAATTCTTGACATTGTAAATGATATAGCTACAGAAAATGATGAATTAGTAACACTTGATTCTATTCGTCACGATGTGCACTTAAGTAAGCAACTTGATTTAGACTCAATGGATTTTCTTGATATTGTAATGGAACTAAGAAAACAATATGGTGTTGAAGTTCCTGAAGAAGACTATCATCGACTTGGCACGCTCAATAGTAGCGCAGATTATCTTGTTGGTCCGCTTGAAAAAGTAGATTATAGGGGCTAGCTATTCAAACAAGTATATACTATCTTAAGTTTAAGTTAGTTTTTAGTTTATAAGACATCTAGAGTGATATAAAAACTAGCAAGCAATAAGTTATGCTAACTAAAAAGCGATGTGTGAGGCACATCAGGATTTAGCAATTTGCCGAACGGTGTTGTTGTAATTATACTTAATTTATTATTGAGTCAAACACGAGATAGTACATATTCAAACAAATAAAAAATCTACTTTACAAGTTTTTACACACTATTCAAACAAGCGTTTGAAGAAACCGCTCTTTTTGCTTTCAGCATCAAGCTCTTCAAAGAGTTTGCGCTCTTTCTTAGAAAGTGATGTAGGCACTTTAATCTTAACTTTAACTAACTGGCTTCCTTTTGCTGAAGATTGTAAATGCTGAATCCCTTTATCTTTCATTTTAAAGATAGTGTCAGGCTGCGTTCCAGCAGGGATGCGCAGTTTTGCTTTACCAAGCAAGGTTGGTACTTCAATCTCAGTTCCAAGTGCTGCCTGAGAAACACTAATAGGGTATTCTAAATAAATATCATTACCTTTGCGCGTAAATCTTTCGTCTGGTTTCACATGAACAAAAACATAGAGGTCTCCGTTTATGCCATTGGGTATTGCCTCTCCCTCCCCTTCGAGACGAAGACGCATTTCATCATCAATCCCTGCAGGGATTCGTACATCTAGTTTTTTCTTTGTTCGTACAAGTCCTGTTCCATCACAATGTGAACATTCTTTTTCAATAGTTTTTCCTGTGCCTCTACATGTATTACAAGGGGCATTTGTTTGAAATAATCCAAATGGGGTGCGCTGTGTTCGCCGAACCTGTCCAGCTCCTTTACAATCAGGACATGTTTTAATTGCGTCAGGCGATTCTGCACCTGTTCCTTTACATTCAGGACATGTATCAAGTTTAGTGAATTGAATTGTTTTTGTTGTTCCAAACGCAGCCTCTTCAAGTGTTATATCAATATCATACCGCAGGTCTTCTCCGCGAAGTTGTCTGCGTCTTCTTCCACGCCCGCCAAAGCCAAAACCTCCACCAAATATATCACCTAAATGATCGAACAAATCACCAAAGTCTCCTTGAAATGACTCAAATCCGCCAAAATCAAATCCACCTTGACCTCCTCCAAATCCGCTAGGATCTGCAGTTCCGTATTGGTCATAGTGTTGGCGTTTTTTATCGTCGCTAAGAACTGCTGCAGCTGCATTTATTTTCTTAAAATGCTCTGCATCACCTGTTTCTTTATTATCTGGGTGGTATTTTCGTGCTAGTCGTTTGTACGCTTTTTTAATCTCGTCTCGGCTTGCGTTTTTTGAAACACCAAGAAGTTCGTAATAATCATCTGTCATGAGTATACATCCTCGCAAAGATATGGTTCAATTGTTTTTTCATTGATATTTTCAGGTCGTAGCCCTATCTTTTTAAATATTTGGTCTTCAAGTGCATGAAGTAGTAGGCGTATTTTCTCAGTATCTTTTGAAAGTACTGGATATCGTCGTGCTCCATCTTCAAGGCGTTCGTCAATACTAATTATATTATCATGCAAAACACGTTTATCTGCGTAATATAAGATGCGTTCTTCCCATGAATTAAAGCCATTATATATGTTACTTGTTTTATGAGCGCGCACAATTGCTGCGATTTCTGAAAAACCTTTTGCAATTAAAAGATCAGCACCAGCATCCTCATGTGCACCACACTCCTTTTTGATTTCATCAAACTTCTTAATATCATGAAGTATGCCTGCTATGCGTATATTCTCTACGTTAACAGGAACTCCATGCTCGTTTAATCTCTCAGCAAGAAACAGTGCAACACCCTGCACTTTACGTGCGTGCAGGAATATGTTGCGTGGTGTTTCTGTTTCTTTGAGGAGTGCAATGCACTCTTCATGTGATGGATGATTGCTTGCTGTCACTTTTGTTGTATGCATTAAATAATATGCATCTATTTCTTGTCTTTCTTACTTTTATCTTCAGCTTTTTTATCTGCTTTTTCATCGACCACATCTGCATCAACAACGGTTTCATCTTTTTTAGTAGATGCATCTTCTGGTTTACCTTGCGCACCTTCTGTTCCTGAACCAGCTGCTGCTTGTCCTTTTTGTGCTTCAGCTGCTGCCTTTGCATAAAGATCAGTTGCAACTTTTTGGAACTTTTCAGTTAATTCGTCTTTCTTTTTCTTAATTGTTTCGTAGTTTTTGTCTCTATCTTTCAAAAGTTCCTTGAGTTCCTCAAGTTCTTTTTGAATTGGCTCAATCTCTTTTTTATCTGCTTTGTCGCCCATTTCTTTGAGTGTTTTTTCGTACTGGAAAACCATGCTTTCTGCTTCATTAAGTGTTTCTATTTTTTCACGTTTCTTTTTGTCTTCTTCTGCATGCTTTTCTGCATCTTCCTGCATCTTTTTAATTTCATCTTCACTCAGATTACTTGTTCCAGTGACGGTAATCTTTTGTTCTTTTCCAGTTCCCATGTCTTTTGCACTAACATGTACGATACCATTTGCATCAATATCGAAGGTAACTTCAATTTGTGGAACGCCTCTTGGTGCTGGCGGGATTCCTTCTAAGTCAAATCGACCTAGGCTTTTATTGTCAGCCGACATTGCACGTTCTCCTTGGAGTACATTAATGGTAACAGCTGGCTGATTATCTGCAGCAGTTGAAAAGATTTGACTTTTCTTTGTTGGGATGGTTGTGTTTCGCTCAATAATCTTTGTGGAAACTCCTCCAAGCGTCTCAATACCAAGGCTGAGTGGGGTAACATCAAGAAGAAGTACATCTTTTACTTCTCCGCCAAGAATTCCTGCTTGAATTGCTGCACCAAATGCTACAGCCTCGTCTGGGTTAACAGATTTATCTCCTTCAAGTCCAGTAATTTCTTTAACTAACTTTTGTACTGCAGGAATCCGTGTTGAACCACCTACTAAAATAACTTTATCAACCTTTAGATCTGCATCTTTAATTGCTTGTTCAGTTGGAGTTCTTAATTTAGTAAGTATATCACTAATCAGACTTTCAAATCGTGATCGTGATAGTGTTAAATTGATGTGCTGGTTCTGTGTGATGTATGGTATATTGATAGTTGTTTCTGATGCGCTACTTAATTCAATTTTTGCTTTTTCTGCTGCATCTTTTAATCGCTGAAGTGCAAGTTTATCTTCACGTAAATCGTTGCCACTGTCTTTTTTATGTTCTTCAGCAATCCAGTCAATAATTGCTTCATCAATATCATCTCCACCGAGGTGATTATTACCTGATGTTGCTTTTACTTCAAAAACGCCTTCATCAAGTTCAAGAACGGATACATCAAATGTACCTCCTCCAAAGTCAAAGACAAGAACATTATGTGCTTCTGATTTATCAAGACCATATGCGAGAGCTGCTGCAGTCGGTTCGTTTACGATTCTCAAAACATTTAATCCTGCAATTGCTCCTGCATCTTTTGTTGCTTGTCTTTGCGCGTCATTAAAATATGCTGGAACAGTAACAACTGCATCTTTAACTGCATGTCCTAGGTATGCTTCTGCATCTCGCTTTAATTTTTGAAGTGTAATTGCTGAGATTTCCTGTGGCTTGTATTCTTTTCCATCAACTTCAACTGTTTCGTTTGAACCCATTTTACGTTTAATACTTCTTACAACGTGTGCAGGATCAACAATTGCCTGATTCTTTGCAACTTGTCCAACAACTCGTTCATTTCCTTGTCCCTTAATCCACACAACAGAAGGTGTTGTCCGTGATCCTTCAGCATTAGGGATAATGGTTGGTTTACCTCCCTCAATAACCGCAACTGCAGAGTACGTTGTTCCTAAATCAATACCTATTGCTTTTGCAACAGTGCGTCCTTTTTTTTCTTCACCTTGTGGTTTCTTTTCGTCTTTTTTAGTATCTGTCATAATAATCCCTCCGATAATATTTTTGTAGTGTTTATTTCGTATTGTTTATTTTTGTAGTGTTTTTTTCGTATAGTATTTTTCACATAATATTTTTCTAACAAACTTTTTGTATTCTTTACTCTTCTTTTTTCTTATCAGTCTTTGCTTGTTTTTCCTTTGAAATTTTCACGCGTGCATGTCTAATAACGCGTTCATGTAACATGTATCCTGGCTGCAATACTTCAAGAACGACATTTGGCTTTCCGTCAGACTCTTCTTGAAAAAGTGGTTCATGCAATTCTGGGTTGAACGTAACGCCAACTTCATTAATAATGCGAACGCCTTCATTCTTGAGTATTGACCATAATTGTTCATAAAGCATTGCAACTCCCTTTGTTACTTCTTCATCTTTTTCTTTAAGATTCTTAGTAACGTGCTCAAAATTTTCAAGGAGAGGTATTAACTGTGAAACGAATGACTGTGTTGCATATTTTGCCTGAGATTCACGATCACGGTCAACTCGTTTTCGATAGTTTTCAAGTTCTGCTTGGACACGTTGCATACCTTGTAAATATTCTCCTGCTTGTTGTTTAAGAGTTTCAAGATCATCACTTTTGTTGTTTTGGTTAGTATTTTTACCTTCTTTATCCTGTTTAGTGCTTTTTACTTGCTCTCTTTCTGCCACTCCTTCATTCATTGCTTTGTTCTCTTGTTTTTTACTCTCATTTTTTCTTTCTTTTGCAGACATAAAATATCCACCTCATCCAAAATATGTTGGTGTTTCATTTGGTCGTTTAGCCATTCCTTTAGCAGATTTCTTTTGTTTCTTTTCTGCATGCTTAATTGCTTTAGGAACTTCTATTTTTCCAAACTGTTTTTCATAATCTTGTATAACTTTTGTAAGTAAATCTTTAAACAGCAGTGCATGGTATGGATCAACCATCACCACATTATGTTTTACTGCAAGGGTTGGGTGTCCTTTATCGCGTTCATCAACGCGTGGAGTTATACTTTTAAAATCAAAAAATACCATGGTTGGGTTGAAATTAATAGATGCTTGATGTGCATAAAATGCATCACCATCTGAAATTGTCATATTGATTTTTTGTTCCATAGTGTGTACCTCTTTCGTTGAATTAAGCTCAACAGAAACAAGGTAATATTATTTTATTTATAAATTTTACGTTTAATTTGACAGAATTGCTTAAAACCTGTATTTTTTCTTTATTGAATTTTATCTACTATTTTACCAAAATCTTCATTCCTATTAAGAATCTTTATTACTTTTACGAGAATTCTATCAGTCTATTCAAACAAAGTAATTTCTCGGGACAAAATT
The DNA here is from genome assembly GCA_047603135.1 of Candidatus Woesearchaeota archaeon. GTDB lineage: Archaea > Nanobdellota > Nanobdellia > Woesearchaeales > JACJVV01 > JACJVV01. The sequence goes on from JBLKOW010000001.1 coordinate 25,484, forward strand.
ACGCGGGTTTCCTAGCTTAATGCGAAATCTGTGGGTAAACCGTTCACGTTTTGTTCGTCGTGGAACACGCGATATACGTGCTCCTTGGTATTCGTCTTGAAGAAACAAATCTGAAGGAACAAATTTCTCTATGTCAGTATCAGTTGAAATTCCGTATGCATGAATATTATCCTTACGCCAAACACCTATTAGTGAACCATTTTCTGGATTAAGTTCAGCAGTTATTTTAATGGTAGCAGGACAGCTGTGAAGTGGAAAATCGCATCCATTCAGCTCATTTGGATCTGGAATATGAACAATAAGCATTTCATAATCTGTAGGTCCGCTTTTTTTTGACTCAGCTTGTCCCCATAAACTGACAACGCGTACTTTACATTCACCGTGCATCAAATCATCTATCGTGCCGTACTCATGTCCACGCCCACCATGAACAATTTGCCATGTTTTTTCTATTCCAGCAGGTTGTCTCCAATTCTGTTCTTTAAATCCAATAGGTCTGCGTAGTGAATCATACCCTTTTTGATAAGGGGTAATGAAATCAACAAATCTCTGTTCAGTTAAAACTTTGAGGTAAGGATGCTCTTTCATGACAGAGCAAAATGAAATTTGGTTTATATATATTATGCATTATTTTACTTAAGAGTGGTTAATGATAAAAATTAGAGTTAAAGCTCACAATTTATATAAACAAGGAGCGTTTTCCAATAGTATGCTTAAGAAAATATTAAAGATGTTTTCATCTTCTGCAAAATCTGAACCAATTCTTATGACTAACGAAGATGCTCTTGCGAAAGCAATTCATCTCCATTCAGAGTACATTTCCAATACACTTGAACCGCGTATGCATGCAATTATTGATAGTATGCATGCTGAAATAAGCGATATACAGAAGAATGCAAAAAAACTTCAGCAAGCTCAGCTCCGTAATACAAATATTCCTCATAAAGAAATGCAAATCATGAAAGGGAACCGTGAGAGTTATGTAAAACATGTAGAATTATTACTTGAGCAAATTGAGTTTCCTAAGAAATACTCAGAAATTGAGGCAGTGCATGACCATTTCACAGGAGTTCTTGAGCGTTTTACTGAGCAAACACAAAAGCCTCGTGCTGTCTTGCATCATTTCTTTGAACATGAGGCAAAGGCAGTGCATAAAGGGATTGGTCGTCTTCATAAATCGTATGAAGAAATGAAGAATCTCTTAGAAGCAGATGACTATAATGCAATCTTACGTGCGTATACCTGTACAAAACGTCTTGATTCTGCAAAAGAAAAACACGTGCAGTTACAGGAAGAATTATGGGAAAAAGAAGAACTTCTTGCAAAGCGAAAAAAGGAAATTGAAAAACTAACAAGTGAATTACATTCATTAAAGAATTCATCTGCTTATAAGACACTTCAAGAATTGATGAGCGAAAAAGAACATGCACAAAAAGAATATACTGCATTAAAATCATCAATTGGGGTACGTTTTGCAAAAATTGAGCGTGCACTTCGTAAATATGAACGGAATGCTATCGACGATAGAGAAGTTGCAACTGAAGTATTGCGTAGCGCATCAGATGCAGTTACACGTTTTCCTGCAAAAAAGATAATTGATTTATTAAAAACATTAAAGTCCCGTGTTGATTCTGGTTCAATTGAATTAAAAAATAATGATAAAATTGCTACAGAAATCGATGCAATGATTATTGAATCATATCCTGAGAAGATGGCGGAGAGGTGTAATTCACTCCAAAAAACGATTGATGAAGCCCATGAAAAAATTATGCAAGATACTGTTGCACGTTCAATAACAGTTCTTGAAGAACGATTGCAATCTGAGAAAGTAGGGGTGCGTGAAATCGAAAAAGATGTTGAAGCACTGCATGAAAAGCGCAAAGGAATTTCGAAGGAAAATATCTATAACGATTTAGCATCAGCATTAAGTGATGCACTCCACACAAGCGTTACACTAAAAGATAGTAAGAAATAGGTGTCTTATGAAAATATCTGCGCGCATGCGAAAAAAGATAAGATTATATGGATTCTATGTTTCGCTTGTCTTATTCTTACTTGGTGCGTTAATGCTTTTTGGCGTAAGTCCTATGAAATTATTCGTCATTTCATTTTTAATTCTCTTGGGATGTATTTCACGATTGTATAAGCATTTTGTAGGTATTTCAATCGGTTTTGAATTAGTAACACCTATAACAATTGTTCTTGCGTATACCACTGATTTTTTCTTTGCACTTATTGCTGGGCAATTTATGTTTCTCGTTTCAACATTGCTGTCTGGAAGACTTAATGCAGTAGCTATGGTTGTCCAAATGTCTGTTTATGCAGTCATCACTCTTCTTACTGTTTTATTCAGTGCGGTTCCTTTCGTCACATTAGCAGTATTTTTAGTATTTGTGAGAAACATAGTATTATGGCTCATGATGGTAATGCTTTTTGGTGTTGACTTTTTCAAAGCAACACTTGCAACACTCCCTAATATAATTATCAACTCATTTATAGTTGGTACTGCAGGAATTTTCTTTGTGAATGTGCTTGTATAGATTAGTGAAATAATTAAAACCATTAAAGGTGAATGTATTCTATCTATTCTAAAAACTAGTAATATATATAAAAGAGTAGTTTGAATGACTTGCAATGGATGACGTATCTTTTGCAATACATTGCTCATAACCATTATTGCTGGTTTATCAACAGCCCTAGGTGGATTATTTCCACTTTTCTTTAAGAATTTTAATCGAAAGATTTTGTTTTTCTCATTAGGAATGTCAGCTGGTGTGATGGTATATATCTCATTTGTGGAGATGATTCCTGAGGCAATACAGGAAGTGGGTTTTACCCTAACAAATATTGCATTTTTTGTAGGAATCATTTTTATGATGGTTTTAGACTTTTTAATTCCTCATAAATATATTGCAGAAAATAATGTCTCAGCTGAAGATCAAAAAAATAATAAATTTGATCGTGCAGGAAAGTTTACTGCACTTGGTATTGCTATTCATAATTTTCCAGAAGGTATGATTGTTTTTATGAGTGCTATGATTGATATTAACTTAGGAATTGTTCTTGCAATTGCAGTGGCTATTCACAACATTCCTGAGGGTATTGCCATTGCAGCCCCCATCTATTATGCAACAAAGTCTAAGATAAAAGCATTCATGTACTGTTTTTTAGCAGGAATCGCCGAGCCTGCTGGTGCACTTGTTCTCGCTTTATTCTTTATCAATTATTTTAATCCATTTATTTTAGGTTTATCTCTTGCATTTGTAGCAGGCGTTATGATATTTATTAGTTTTGACGAGCTATTACCTATTAGCTTTAAAGAAAACCATGACCATATAGCAACTGCAGGCATATTCATAGGGATGCTTATAATGGCTATAACTTTATTATTCTTGTAGAGTTATATCTATTAAATTATTGAAAATCTCGCATTCGAGATTTGAATGGGGATTCAAATACCCCTCACTTTAGTGCGAGATTTTTAATTCCAAAAATCCGACTCAATCGTGAGTCTGTAATACCCCAACATTTATGTTGGGGATAGGACGAACAACCAAGAGTCGGATTTTTGTTATTTGCAATCTAAGTAAGTAAAATCTGCTTTTTTCACCTGTGTTTTTTTACATGCCTGGCTACGTCTGTGCATGTTCACTGGTGGTGTAGTAGAAAAAGCAGGGTCTGAGAATACCGACTGAGCCGCATACAAGCATGCCATCAGTCGGGTGAAAATCAAAGACTTTCAGCGTACCAGAAATTTCATTTCTGTGTATATGACTGGTGGTGTAGGTTTTCGATTGACAGTTTACTTTGCCAAGTGGAGTTTTTTCAACCAGCTTAAAATATAAGTGCTTCTGAAATCGTACTTTTTATATTAAAAAAGAAACAAAGTATTAATATTTCTTCTTCAAAAGAGAAATATTTATAAACTTCCTGTATTTTATTGTGTATATGTATGATAAAAAAAGGCTTGCACTCTATTTTGAAGATACTAAAGTAGTTGTCAAAGACTCTATTGAGAGAAATCTTAAGCTACCTTCTTCAAAGAGTATTGTTTCATTAATTGGTGCACGAAGAACTGGCAAAACATATCTTTTTTATCAAAAGATTGCTACGCTTCCAAAAGAACAAGTTATTTTATTAGAATTTGAAAATCCGGTTTTATCGAGGGTAACTGTTGATGAATTTGGTGAGATTATCTCGCAGTATGTGTCACTTTATAAAGCGTCATATGATAAAAAGTTATATATTTTTATTGATGAGCCACAAGTACTCCATAACTGGGAGATTGGTATACGATATTTGCATGATACTTTTGATTGTGAATTGTATATAACTGGGTCTTCATCGAAACTTTTAAGTAAAGAAATTGCAACATCACTTAGGGGAAGAAATATTTCATTTTATTTATATCCTCTTTCTTTTGTAGAATTTTTAAGATTTAAAGGAGAGGGTATTATGTTGCCATTAGATACAAAGAAAAAAGGTTTTGTCCTAAATCTATTTAGGGAGTTTTTATTGTATGGTGGTTTTCCACAAGTTGTTCTTGCTGAATCGGAATTAGAAAAGAAACAAATACTTAAAAATTATTATGACCTTGTTGTATTCAAAGATATAGTTGACAGGTATAATTTAAAAAACACGAATCTTATTAGGTATCTTATAGAATATGTTGTATCAGCAAATACAAAAGTAATTAGTATTCATAAATTATTCAAAACATTGCAATCACAGGGTTTTAAAGTTGCAAAAAATACTCTTTATGACTATTATAGTATTCTTGCTGATGTTTTTTTCATAGTGTCGCTAAAAAAACATTCATTTTCAGTTCGAAGGCAAGAATTATCTTTTGAAAAGCCTTTTCTTATTGATGTTGGTTATATGTCCTTATTCTCGATGGAAGATTATGGAAAAAGACTTGAAAATGTTGTGTGTGTTGAGTTACAAAGGAGGCGTGGTGTACATGATTCCATTTTCTTTACATCTGACAATTCTTTTGAATGCGACTTCCTCATAAAAGAAGGTGCAAAAATAACGAAAGCAATCCAAGTCTGCTACGAACTAAATGATGATAATGAAAAACGTGAAATTGCAGGGTTAGTAGAAGCATGCAAGACTTATAAACTCAAAGAAGGTTTGCTTCTTACCTACGACCATGAAGACTCATTTCAAAAAGATGGCATTACCATTGAAGTAAAACCTGTCTGGAAATGGTTATTAAGTACGTAAAATCTGTTAATACACTAGAGTGTTTTTACATGCCAGACAACATTTGTGCATGTTCACTGGTGGTGTAGTGGAAAAAAGCAGGGTTTGATAAAACCGACCGAGCAGTGGGAGAGCATGCCACCAATCCGATGAAAATAAAAGATTTTCAGCGTACCAGAAATTTCATTTCTGTGTGTATGGCTGGTGATGTCGATTTTCGATTGACAGTCTACTTTGCCAAGTGAGGCGATATTTCTTAATTTCACTAAAAAAATGTACTCGCCGTGCAAGTTGACTTTTTACGTTCCTAAAAACAAAACACATAAATAGAATCTTATAAAGCCTTATAGTATATATTACACAAAAGCTTTAACTTAAATTATTAAACTTCACACGTGAAATCAATGACACAAGAACTATACGAAAAAATCCGTGAAAAGCTACGTACATTAACAGGTAAAAAGAATATATATCTTGTTGAGCGCGGTAATAAAGCAATCTGGCATGCACTTAATTATGCACATGAGCAAGGCTTTAAGGAAGTTAGCATTCAGGATCAAGGCGGTTGGGTGACCTATGAACCTTACTCAGTACGGTTAAGTTTAGTAGTAAATACCATACCTACTGATTATGGGCTATTTGAGGGGGATTTTCAAGATGCAGTTCTGCTCATTAATTCAATGCCAGGATATGCGAGTTACCTTGACACTACAAAAATAACGGTAACAAATGGATTAATTATAAATGATGTTTCAGGAAGTATTGGCACACCTCAAGGAAAATGGGGAGATATTATTGTGGGAAGTTTTGGAAGATGGAAGCCAGTAAATGCTGGATTTGGCGGTTTTATTGCAACTGATAAAGGGCTGAATATTGAAGAGTTTTCGTTCAATGAGAATGGGCTCTTGACAATTATACAAAAACTGGAAGAACTTCCTAAACGGCGTGAATTTCTTGTTTCAACATGCGCGCAAGTAAAAGAATCGTTAAAGCAGTGCACGATTATTCATCCTAAGCATGAAGGAATAGTGGTAATTGTTAAAGGCGATAGTCATGATTCAGCACATGTGTTAGCATTTTGTGACGAGTTTGAATTTCCTTATACTATTTGTCCACGTTACATTAGAATAACTGAGCCAGGTGTTTCAATTGAAGTAAAACGCTTGGATGAAGCAGACCGGGAAAAGCCAACTGAAACATGTGAGTTTATCAAACAAAAGTAAGTAATGAGGTAATATTATGTCAAACAATACAGAATCACATAACACGAATTCAATTGAAAGAAATTCTAATGAAGAAAACGATAAGAATACTACACTTTATTCTCTGCAAAAAGAATTGCAGGAATTTATAGATGAGCGTGACTGGGATCAATTCCATAAACCAAAAGATGTTGCGCTTGCACTCATTATTGAGGTTGGAGAAGTTCTTGAGCACTTTCGCTTTAAGAGTGATGCTGAAATAAAAGAGTGGCTTAATAATCCTGAGAATAACGAAAAAATAGGCGATGAACTTGCTGACTGTTTTGGTTTTTTGCTTGATTTAGCACGGGTAACAAATGTTGATATAGTATCTGCATTTAAGAAAAAAATGGAAAAGAATCGTATGAAATACCCTGCAGAAAAAGTTCGAGGAAAAAATCATAAGTATACATATTACGAAGATACGAAGTAATGCTTATTATGAAATGTACTATACACAGCGAGTAAAAAGTTTGCTTTGCCTTTCGAGGCGATATGTTTCTTGATAAAGAAACATATAAATTCGCCGTGCAAGCTTGACTTTTTACGTGCTATACATAAAAGATAAATAGTACATATTATAAAATTGGCTTTATACTGAGATTAAAAGTTTTTATTAAACTTATTCTGAGCCAAGAAACTCGCCGGTAACTTTACAGTATGAATCAATTCCTATTGTAAGGCCTGGAAAGTCTTCAGGTGATAGACCTTTATCTGGCTCACCAAGGACAATCTCTCCTCGATTATTCTCATATGCAAGTAATTGCATGTGTGGATCAATGTTTGGATCATGAGGGCTAACAAGGCGGCCATATACTGCCTTTGTAAAGTAATTATCTATGCGTTCAATTGCTCCGTATGAATTATGTGTATCTCCTTTTTCAGGAAAAAAAGATTCTAATAAACCAGCATGGGTGACTGAAATAGTACCAAAAACATCTGTTATATCCTCAGAATGAACCCATTCATGCACTACTATATCTTCGTCACTCTGCGATTGAGAATACCTACGTTCTTGCTCATCATATAATGCCATTAAATCGGTTACATGAGTCATATAATCACCTAATCATGAGAAACAACAAATGTCTGATTCGTTTGTGTTGTATTAGTACTATCTTCAAGAGAATCATTTTGTGGTGGTAGCCATTGCTCAGTTATTGCTGCCCCTACCACATTACTTACTGACTTTCCAACGCCAAAAAGCCACCTTCCATAGTCTCTAGTAAAAGAAATTGCATCATCTGGATTATCAAGGCGGTAATTATTGTACTTAACGACAAGATAGCCTCCGAAAAGCAAAAATGCAATGACAAGGAGTGTTACGACTTTCATACCTATGCAATTTGATTTGTTTTTATAAGGATTTCGCCAATCACGTATCTGTTGCTCTCATTCTTATGAAGTATGTGCATGTTTTGCATGGTGGCGATGATGATCGAGAAAATAATCACTAAAATAATTAACGATAGTAGCAAGGACATAACTCATGATGAAAAACATAAACCCAATGCTTAAAATAAGATCAATACCAGGCAAGTGTGCAAAATTAAGTTTCATAATAAATAATACGATAGCAACTTCAATACCTTTTGCTACATTGAGTGTCATAAAAACTTTTTCTTTTATATTCAAATCTTTCATAAAAATCATGAGGCACATAAAACGTACAATGAGATAGACGACTAGTAATCCAAATACTTTGAGCAAGAGTGCAGATTCTGGGAAGAAGAACTCCATTCCAAACAAAATGAAAACTATAATATACAAAATATGTGTAACCATTGAAGTGTATCTTCGCTGTAATGTTTCTTTAGTAAGTCCATGTAAAAAAATGCCGTAAATAGCAACTGCAAGTGTTCCGTTTGCATTAACAAACTCACTAATAGCAAATAATGCAATAGCAATAGTAATAATCATTAACGCTGAGAGCTCTTTCTCCATAACAAAATTATGTATGATTTTATAAACCATATATGCCAAAAATATTCCTAGGAGAAGTGCAATAAAAACTTGCTGTAGGAGGTGAAAAGTCACTCCAATAATTCCTTCTGCAATTTCCATTGTAGATTGCAAATAACTAATGACAAAGAAGGCAAATATAACTACTATTGGTCCAGAGATTATCCCTTCAATTTCGAGCATTTCACGAAGTTTTGTCTTTTTAAGATGAAAGAATTCCATCGCAATAATAGGATCAACACCATAAATGATAATACTTAAGAGAAAACAGAGCACAAATGCTTCAAAGCCTTTGAAGGGCAAATCAAAAAGTAAAAAAACAGCGAGTGTTATAATGTACGTACTTACAAAAAAATAAACTACATTAAACTTTAGAACAAGAAGAAAGTTTTTAACAATATGTGCAATATTAAATTTCATCGATGTTTCAAGTACAATTAAGATTAATGCAAGTGCACTTAATACCAAAATAATTTCTGTGTTAAAATACGCAAATCCGAATCGTTGTAAGATAAACCCTGCAATAACTAAGAATAAAATATTTGACATTCGCAGGGTTGTACAAACAGCAGTAATTAAGATGCCTAATATAAGAAGAACGGCGATATAAAATAAATATATAATATATTGCTCCATATCATAACCTTGCATGTTACTTATTAAAAGTTTTACTGTATTGATGGCACAGTAAAAAAACCGAGTGTGGTTTACATGCACGTTTAGACTCGTCTGGCTTATAAAAACATTTATAAACAATTCTAAAATCGTTATCTTATTGCCCTTGTGGTGTAGTCCGGCCAATCATTTTGGATTTTCGTGGCGAAGAATCAAACTTCTCGCCGAAAACATCCAAAGACTCGGGTTCGAATCCCGGCGAGGGCAT
>JBLKOW010000073.1:0-5115 GCA_047603135.1 Candidatus Woesearchaeota archaeon
AGAAGCATCAGCTGAAGTAGATAGTTCTTCTTGTTCAGTATTATCTTGTGTAGATGGCGCGCTCTCCTCAGAGGCAGTTGAACTATCATCTAGCGCAGGAAGTTCATCTAAATCCTGTGCATTTTTATCAGTTGAATCCATATCAATATCTGGTACAGATTCTTCTGATTCTTGCGAATCATCTGAGTCAAGTGATGGTAGAGAACTATCTGCAGAATCATCTTCAGCATTATCTGAGGAAATTGCATTACTTTCTGTATCATCTGTTTGAGCAACAGTTGCTTCCTGTTCTGAAAGATTCTCTGCAACCTTTTGTTTTTGAGGCAAATCCGCAACATCAGCTAATTCTTCAGAATTGTCTGCGACTGTTTGTGGTTGCGAAGGTTGTGGCTCAATTGTAGATGGCTGCGTGTTTTCCTGCGAATGAGACCATGAATCATAATCATCGTCAGCAGTTTCTTTTTTAGTATTTTGTTGAGCATCGTCGTGTGTAGACTCTTTAGCACGTTCCTCAGGAGTTTTTTGAGTTTCTTGTTTTTGCGATACTTCAGACTCAGGTTGAGGTTGTTCCTGTTGAGTATTTTTAGATACCTCATGCTCACCTACCTCTTTTTCACCACCATATAACTCCCCAAGTGATTTATTACTCTTTAAAACATCATCATCATCACTTAAACCCATTTCTTTTTCATCATGAGTTATTTGTTCATCAAGTTGTTTTATTTTTCGCTCTTCTTCAGCAATTTCAGAATCCTCAGTTTCTAATTCTTCGTCAACTTCAGCAATTTCTTTATCAACTTCTTCAAGCTCTGCCTCAGTCTCCTCTAAATTCTTAACGACTTTCTCAGATTCCGACATCTTTTTATGAAACTCACTTCGATAGTTTTCAAGTGTATTCATTGTCTTTTCTGAATTAACAAGAATTTCTTTTGCTTTCTCAAGAGCATCAGTCATTGAAGAAGCTATCCCTGAACTTTTTAATTTTGTTGCTAAATCTTTAATCTCATCATCTGAAACCATGTATTCACCTCAAGATATTCTATTAAATATGATTACCTATTTATAATTAATTGTTATTTTTTAGTTAATAGGGGAGTCGTCAACAATAAGTAGTGTAGCACTAGTCCTTAGTTGTTGTATACACATCCTTTGATTGATATACTAATCTTTTCACATCATAGACATGAACAGACTTTATAATTTTTGCTATAAAAAGCACCATATCCTCATACTCTTTAATATCCTGAACTGAGCATTCAAGATACCCACATGCTTCTTTTATACACGAACATTCAATCGCTTGAGCATCAATCTTTATAACATCAAGAGCAGAAAATTTATCGATATGCTGACCATGTAAACTGTCACATTTCTTTGCAACGTCGTGCATATTATAGGGTAAAAAATTCACTACAAAAACACCCGAAGAAAGAATTAACTGAGTTGTATGTTTCTGGCGTGGAAGTGCAACCGCGTACACCATTTCTTTTACAGAAACAGGCATATGCCACAGCGCTGTATCAAGGTCGTCTTTTAGTTTTTTTTTACCAAACTCATCAACGTTTGCACGAGATGTTATTAACACTACTTGATGAGGAGTAGCAAGCGACATATTAAAAATCCTCAACAATTTCAATACAAATAATAGCATACCAAATGAGATATGCGATAAATACTATCCATGCAAAGGAAATACCGATCATGGCAGGAATTCCAAAAGGAAGTAAAAGAAGTTCAATCAACATATACGCAAGCAACGAATATACTGTAGCAACAAATATTTTCTTGTAGGCCATCTTTTTTCGAAGAATAGTATATATCACAAATGTAATGCACGATAAAATGAGTGCAATGAGTAAATATTTAATTATAAAATAAAGACTGAGATAGAATACTATTGATGGAAGTATAAATAGTAACATTATAAATACCACCATACCCGACGTTGAAGCATTTTCTCTCATATTAGATAACGCTGATATATCTGCTCTCAGAGGAATACTGGGGATAATTGAAATATATACATCATCACCAGCAAATGCAATAGGTGCTGCATGACGAATACCTCCAGTTGATTCATTACCTAATGCAAAAAAAGGATTGTTAGGAGGAATTAAAACAGGATTTTCTGTATGTAGAGTAATATTGACTGTAAATTCGGACGGTTTTTCAAACTCAGCAGAAACTTTTCCTGCAGAAAGAAGAAATAATGGAACTGCAAATAGTAATGTAATACATAAACAGAGCCCTAAAGATTTAAAGAAAAAACTAAATGCTTCTGTGGTTGTCTTTTTTGTTAATTCTTTATACCTAAAAACATTACACGCTAAAACAAATTGTTTCCAATAATTTTGCATATGCTCACCTCTATTTACAGAAAAGAATTACATCTTTTCCTTCATCAACAACCCCATATACATGCATCGTACTTCGTATTGCTGTAATAATTTTTTGTTTTCGTGGACTTTTCTTAAGAACACTAAAAACAAATTTAGAAGCATATTTTCTCGCTTTTTTTAAAAAAACTTCCAATCCAACTATATGATGCACTGCTGAAATACATACTATATAATCAAATTCATGAGGGCGGAAACCAAAGCGGTCTATATCTTCTGCACGCGCTACTTTATATGTATGCTTTTTATTTTTATCACGACGCTGTGCTTGACTAATTAATTCTTTGCTCGGATCAATACCCACACAATAACAATTAAAATCTGAAGAAATACCATTCCCACATCCAACATCTAAAATTCTTGTTTTTGGTGTAATTACTAAATGACTTCGAACAATTTCGACCTTACGCCTTTGTTCATCACCATAAAGTTCATTATAACTTGGCGCAATAAAATCATAATATGTTTGACTGTTTGGCATGTCTATTAGATAAAGTCTGTTTTTATAAGATTTTGCATTAAAAACTTCGCAAAACTTTGCCTAGTAAGAGAAGCATTTATAAATTCATAAAACCACAATTATGTATGCCTCGAAAAAAAGTTATAAAAAGCTCCAAAAAAAAGAATAATCTTAAGAAAGAATATGTTAATCCTTATCAGGCTGTGAGTCATAATAAACATGGCGAGGACATTGGATTTCTTAAACAGTATGCAATTTTTTTAATACCAGTAGGGTTGTTAATTTTATATGCACTTTTTGGACGTGGTAATACAACGGTTGGAGGTATGATTCAAAATACTGTTTTATTTATCGCAGAATTCTGGGCTGAAATATTATTTATTACATTATTTATTGCTGTTGCTATCCTTGTTGTTATGCGTATTTATTCTAAAATCGTTATTATGCAATTACAGAAAGAACACGAAGATAGACGAGAAAAATCAAAGATACACAAAATGCGATTTGGAGTTCGTCGCGATTATTAGTTAATTCTTATTTTTATTACTTATTCTGAGATAAAAGAAAAAGTGGACCCGCGGAGATTTGAACTCCGGACCACTCGATTATCAGTCGAGCACTCCATTGCCCTATATCCTCTTTACAAAGAGGGAGTAGATCCAGGCTAAGCTACGGGTCCATCAAAAAGGCGCCTCCAACCAGACTCGAACTGGTGACCTTGTGGTTTCTTTTCCAAAATTGGAATAACAGCCACACGCTCTACCTACTAAGCTATGGAGGCATAGTACTGCTATAGATTTAAGGTTTTTTTATAAAGATTTCGGATTACTCAATTGTTCCGCGAATACGACCTTTTCCAGAAATGACTGAAGAACTCCCTTGCCGTAAAAAAGTAAAAGTGTAATCATGAGATACGCTATCACCTCGTACACCATTTTCACACGAGAATGTTGCAATTATCTCTGAATTATCAAAAACATTTTCTGTTCGATATGTACCGCACCGCTCACGCTCAATTGTTAACTCAAAAATAGCAGGTCCTGAATATGATAAATGCAGCTCAGTTCCCGTCGGACGAATAATGATTGAATCACAACTAAAACCTCTTGGTAAATCACAATTTGATTGTGGCACAAAACCAAAAGGAATTAACCCGAAAAAAGAAAGGACTGAGAATAGTACTAAACCTATTGAAATAAACATGAAAATAGACAACGTTCGTTCAATACGATAACTTTCTTGTGACATTTTTATGATACATGAACGTTAACCATTCCGTAAGATTCACGCGTTACCTCCTCCTGTGAAATACGTTTTGTGTATTCTGCAGTGAATACCCCATTAAAACGAGATTGTGCAGGAGCATCACAATCATTGAATGTCACTATAACTGTTTCTCCTGGATTAATTCTATCAAATTCTGATGAACTGCATTCAGTCATAGAAAATGTTGCATTATATAAAGAATGTGAATGAGGATTTATTAATACCATAACTATTTGATTTTCAGTTGCAGATACACTTGTACACACAAAAGTACTGGCATCACACCTATCTGGAATAAAACGCTGAGGTGCAAACACACCAAAAGCAATAAGTGCTGCAATTCCTATGATTATAACAAGAAAGGACCAGCCATACATCATTAAAAATTCCATAGCATTTTGTGACTTTTTATGAGACTTCATTTATTTCTTTGAAGAAAACACGTTTATAAATATTTGGATATGGGTAACTGTTTTGTAAAATAAGAGTAATTGCACCCTGAATTAATTCCAGAGAAAATAAATAACTAAAAAATTGAAGAAAAGAAATTAAAAAAATTAAAGAAAAAAATTAATTAACTTGGACTGAAATTCGACCGCGATTTGCACGACTCATTGTTTGCCCATCAACACGCACTTCGTAATCAACATATACATCGCCTGTGAACCGTGAATTAGGATATACACCTGGGCAACCACTTATGTTGAATAGCTGTGTCTGTCCTTCAGTTAGTAAAGGAATTAAAGTAGTTTGTCCTGTAGAGTTTGTATGATGTACTCGACCATTTTCACATTGAACTGAAAAATTAATGTTACGCATTGGAACACCAACACCATTTGTTACAAAGAATGTAAGACTTCCACCAGTGCTATTTCCATCCGCACTAAATGCTGGACAGGATAGACCTGGTTGAAATTCACATTTGTCTGGTAAAAATCTACTTGGATTAAGTAATCCGAAATATGCTAATGCTGCAATTGCTATAAGTACAAC
>JBLKOW010000074.1:0-5056 GCA_047603135.1 Candidatus Woesearchaeota archaeon
AAGGGAATTCTAAACAACAACATTTATAAATAAATCATAATTCATCAGTAACATGGTTAAACGAATTGGTGGTAATCGACGAAAAAGTCGACAGAAATTACGAAAGCCAGTACAGGCTCGAGGAAAGATTCCCATTACAAAGTATTTACAAGAGTTTACAGTGGGGGATCGCGTACAACTTGCAGCTGAATCATCTGTACAAAATGGTCTTTATCATCTTGATTATCATGGCAAGAGTGGTCTTATATCAGGAAAACAAGGTGCATGTTATATAGTGGATATTGTAGATGGTTCAAAAACTAAAAAATTAATAGTTCATCCAGTTCATTTAAAGAGGCAATAATCATGACTTCGATAAAAGTGATCAGCGAAAAGCCAATTGCTATGGCTGAAGTTAAAGAAAATTTGGCTTCAATTCAGAAGAAAGGTGGCGAATTAAATTTTCGTGCTAACAAGACGTTTGATTATTTGCAAGAATTTGGTGGTCCTTCTGTTGCTAAAGTTCGTGATTTAATTGCTAAAATTGAAGGCTTAAATATTCCTCGTTTGAAGGAGGAGCATATAATTAAAATTGTTGATACATTGCCTAAATATCCAGAGGAAGTTAAGGCATTGCTTTCAGGTTATACATTAACGATAACCAACGATAATGCGAAAAAAATCGCAGACGTTGTGAGTTCGAGCGCATAATACGGCGGTTGAACTGATGACGAATGTGAGTCGCAGTTCTTCTAGTATTGTGAATTCGAGATTAAAACGATAGATTTATATATCTGACAAACAATATATAGGTAACGGGGTGGATTATGATGCAACATGCAAAGGAAGAAACAGCTGTAGTGTTAGATTTCTTGCCGAACGGCTACCCTTTTGATGATCGACCTAACCATTTGAAGACTCCTGTAGCTCAAGCTCTAGGTAAAACTAAGTTTATTTTACTTGAATTAGTTCCAAAAAAGGGAGTTGGTTTGCAACCTAATGAAGAAGTTTACATAGGTGAAGGAAAGCGAGATAAAATCCACCATATTAATGGTAAAATTGGTTATGATAAGTTAACGAGTACTGCTCGAAATGAAATAGAGTATATTATAAAAGATATTATTACTAAAGATGAATCACGCTTTATTTCGTTTTTCAATACTGCACGTCCTTTAACGACTCGTATGCATCAGTTAGAACTCCTGCCTGGTTTTGGTAAAAAACATATGTGGGAAATAATTAATGAACGTGATAATGCAGACTTTACATCTTTTGCAGATTTAAAGAAACGTGTTAAATTGCTACCTGACCCAGAAAAAGCAGTCCTTAAGCGAATGATTAAGGAAATTGAAGGAAATGAAAAATACCGCCTGTTTACGCAGGGGTAACTTTTATTTTTATTTTCTCTTTTATTTTACGGGCTTTGTAATAGTTTATTTTTTTGACTAATCTAGCTTGTTTTCTAATTATGAATAATCTTTTAAAAAATAATCTGAAATAAAAAAATAAAAAATAATCCTATTTATTCAACAACTAGGTTTCCGACCATGCCGTTTGCTCTGTGCTGTCCAACACTACAGTAGTATTCGAATGTTCCTACTTCGTCAGCTACAAATTCAACATAAGTCATTCCATCAGCAGCAGTTACAATTTCTGTAGCAGCACTGAATTCATCAACGACCCAGTCGTGTGTACCTGATGTGCTGGTAAACTCAATGCGTACAACGTCGCCATAGTTTACACGAAGTTCAGGAGCTTCTTCACCATTCATAAAGAATGCAAAGTTTTCTCCAGTCAGTTCAAATGTTACTGTTTCTCCAGTAAGAATGCTTTCGTCATATTCTTGCTCAGGCATTTCCATTTGTTCTGCATCATCATGCTCATCCATTCCATTCATGTCGTCTTCAGGAATGTCTGCAGGAGTGTCCTCAACAATAATCTCGTCAGGAGTTCCTGTTTCTTCCATTACTGGTTCTGTCTCTGCTGGTGCACATGCTACTAAAAACATGCTTACAACTGCGAGAATCAAGATATATAGTTTTTTCATTATATCACCAATACGAATGTATTGTAATCATTTAAAAGTGTTATTTATTGAAAATCTCACCAGTGAGATTTACGTTGGGATCTGAATACCCCATCCTTTAGGGTGAGATTTTCAATTCCAAAAATCCGACTCAATCGTGAGTCCGTAATACCCCAACATTTATGTTGGGGATAGGACGAACAACCGAGAGTCGGATTTTTGTTATTTATGTTCTATTGTGCTATCCTATATTGAGTTTACTAAAAAGATTAATTATAATTCTAGCATCACCGTTCGGCAAATTGCTAAAATCTAGATGTGCCTCACAACTCGTTTCCTTAATTGACAAAATTCATTTTTGCGCTTGAGTTTATTTTCTTTCTTAACTTTTAGAATTATAAGACTAAATCGAAATAAGGATATTATATATTCCACTTCAATCAGGCAAAGTCAACTTAATGGTGCTAATGCTCAAATGCCATCTATAATTGAAGCTAAAAAAAAAAGCACTGATTATGTTCAACTCCACAGAGTTGACTTTGCATTTCAATCAATACATTTAAAAATGAGTTTGTGTTTTACGAGTTAATGGACGAACTTAAAAAAACAATTCTTAGTGCACTTGCAGAAGTTGGGCTTAGTGTTACTGATTTAGAGAAACCGCCAAAGTCTGATATGGGTGATTTTGCACTTCCTTGCTTTACGTTTGCTAAAGAGCAGAAGAAATCACCTGCTCAAATTGCACAGGAACTAGCTGAAAAACTTAATGAAAAATTACCTCAATCAATTTCTGTTAAACCACTTGGTCCCTATCTTAATTTTATCATTGAACAATCAAAAGTTGCAGGTCCTATTGTTCAAAAAATACTCTCTGAGAAAGATAAGTATGGGTTTAAACCTGATACTGATAAGGTAATACTTATTGAATCACCTGGTCCAAATACTAATAAACCTCTTCATTTAGGGCATTTGAGAAATATGCTTTTAGGGCATTCACTCTCTCGTATACTTAGTACACAAGGAAGCACTGTTAAGATTGTTAATATTTTAAATGATAGAGGAGTTCATATTTGTAAGTCGATGCTTGCGTATGAGCGTTTTGGAGAAGGCAAAAAACCAGAAGATTCAGGTGTAAAGTCAGATCATTTTGTTGGAGATTTTTACGTTAAGTATGCGCAAGAAGCAGAGAATAATCCTGCGCTTGAAGACGATGTTCAAGAAATGCTTGTTAAATGGGAAAATGAAGACCCTGAAGTTCGCGCTTTATGGAAAACAATGAACACGTGGGCAATCGAAGGATTTCACGAAACATATGCTGTTCTTAATTTTGTTATTGATAAGGAATATGCTGAAAGCGATATTTATCTTGATGGAAGAGAGGTTATTCTAAAAGGACTAAATGATGGTATTTTTGAAAAGGATGAGAAAGGCGCTGTAGTTGTTACATTTGAAGATACACAATTAGGTAAAAAAGTTTTGCTTCGTGCGAATGGAACTGCAGTTTACATTACTCAAGATATTGTTCTTGCAAAGAAGCGATATGAAGATTATACCTTTGATGAAATGATTTATGTTGTTGGTAATGAACAGGAGTATCATTTTAGAGTCTTGTTTGAAATTTTTAAAAAGTTTAATTGGCCTTTTGCAGGGAAGTGTTCTCATTTTTCATATGGCATGGTTGAACTTCCTGACGGTAAAATGAAATCAAGGCAGGGAAATGTCATTGATACTGATACGCTTATTGATGATGTATCTTTACTTGCTCAGGAAGAAGTACGCAAGCGGTATAAAGATTTATCCGAGGAAGAAATTATTGATCGCTCACGAAAGATAGCACTTGCTTCAATACGATTTTTCTTTTTGAAATATGATCCACTTCGTAATTTTGTCTTTAATCCAAAAGAATCACTTTCGTTTGAAGGAGAAACAGGACCGTATGTGTTATATGCGTACGCCCGAATGTGCTCTATTTTTCGAAAACACGGTAAAGCAGATATTTCAGGTAATCTTGATTTACTTGACACTGAGCAAGATAAATCACTAGGAGTTGTACTTTCAGAGTATCCTGCTGTTTTAACAGAGGCAGCAAAACAATATAAGCCTTCACTTCTGTGTACTTATTTAATTACACTTGCTGGGGCCTTTAACGCATACTACCGTGACAATCCAATTCTAAAAGCTGATGATAATGTGCGTGATGCTCGTCTTATGCTTTTACAAGCTGTTCAGCATGTCCTTCGAAGTGGTCTTGAATTGCTTGGTATTGATGTTCTTGAGCAGATGTAATCTTATTGATTTAATATGGTGTGGTCCTTAAATTAAATGTTAAAGATTATGTTCTTTAGCTCAGCTGAAACATTCTAATCTTTAAACTGCATGAATTTTCTCTGTAGTATTTTTCATCAGTATATTCTTCACCTTGATAGAGAAGTATTTCAGTGCTTGAACATTGTTCATATACATTTACAATTCCTGTAACAAAGCGTGGCTTAATCGTGCCACATGAATTACATGGAACTTCTATGATGTCTCCATTGCTTTCATTAATCATATCTTCAGTGGGCATACACCACATTAAAGTACACATGCCAGGGTTAGGTTCTATTAGCATTGCAAGCCCAAATCCTGTAATTATAAAAAGAGCTATTACTGCTACACTAATGCTTACTTTTTTGTTTGTCATATTGTATATATTTTCATTGAAGTATATAAATATTAAGATGACTGCAACTTAAGTTGTAGTTATATCTCGTTGTTAGTTACACTTTGTTGTTCGTAATTGTTTTTTATTTTTATTAGCTAATAGTGGATTATACTGTTAAGTATGTTGTGTGTTATCCTACATTAAATGAGGTAAGAAAATTAAGTATGATTACCATAACAACATCGTTCGGCAGATTGCTAAAATTTTGATGTGCCTCACAACTTGCTTTTTAGTTACTAAGGTGTATTGTTTAATAGGTTATTTCTATTTTTCTTTAATGTGAGCAACGCGAACACAGGGGTTTAATTCCCCGACCTTTAGGTCGTTTTCTATAGAAAACTTTTTAC
>JBLKOW010000075.1:0-5036 GCA_047603135.1 Candidatus Woesearchaeota archaeon
CGATGTGTTTCTTATTAAAGAAACATATGAGTTCGCTGTACAAGTTGACTTTTTACTCTCTGTTGTTGTTTAAATTCTTACTTTAATTTTTTTATTACCTCATATTAAAGAGCATATATTTTTACAAGTAATAATTATTTTTAAGTTCTAACGTTACCCAAAGAGTAAATTTTATATAGTTACTATCATTTCTAATCCTTATGACAAACAGAGTTGATTACATTCACTGTCGCTGTCCGAAGTTTTTCTAGATGTATTTCTAACTGGTATAAATCATTTTTCAATAAATATTTTAACTATGTATTTTACTATTTCTCTGCTTTTATCATTGGTAGTATTTTTTTCTGTAAAAAAAATGTAATGAGTATTCGTAACAAAATGCATTGTTTCTCGAGACATTAGAGATACATTACATACAAAATAAAAAAACATAGCGAGAGCTAGGAGGAAAAATAAAATGTTTCGAGAAAATATATTTGAGTTCATCTCTAAAGATGAAGAGGCAGTATTGTACTTGCCAAAAAATAAAGGATTATTTACTGCAGTAGATACACTACTTGGTGAGATAGGTCTTGCAGAATTGAGAGAAGTTGCTCGTGATATTCAAGCGAAGAAATCAACCTCAAATCGGTCAGGAAATCTTTTTGTTGAGCTTGCACGGGGAGAAGATGTCCCTCAGCGAGTTAATGATTCGCTTGAAGGTGGGATGCTTGCGTATGGTATTACGGGTGATGACTTGTTTGACGAGTGGCGTTTCATACCAAGCAATGAAGATGCACTTGCAGTGCTTAACACATACGACTGGCTCGATTCAGGAGCACTTTATGGAGCGCCAACGTTGTGCGTCATAAACAAAACAGGTTCGCTTGATGATATTATGCCTGATGCAACCATTGCCCTTAATAAAAAATATGAGCGAACATCAAAGCGATCACTGCAAAGCAGGTTTCCTGATGCTTCATTCAAGTTCTTGCTTTATGCAGGAGATACTGAAAAAGCAGTCGAAAGTGGGACAGCAAGTGCAGGTGTTGAAATAGTCTATAGTGGAAAAAGTTTAGAAGAGACAGGACTTGATATTGCGTGGAAAGTACGGCGAAGTGATTTTGCTCTTATAGGAAGGAATCCTGGTTATTTAGGTAGAGTTCTTGAAAAAGACTTTGCACAAATAACACAAAGGGCTAAAAATCCTTCACCTGAGAGCTATACTTCTGGGTTGCTCGCTTCACAAAAAGCGTATCGTGATAAATTTGCAGCAGAATCAATGGAAGTATTCTCAGCTATTGAGCGTGGAAATAAGCCTGCATTAATTGGTGAACTGTGTGACTTACTGTACGCTGCAAATGTAGTTATGGTTGGTGAAGGCATTAGCCAGTACCAGGTTGCTCGCGAGATGAAATCGAGGTTAAAGTAGATTTTGATGTAAAGTGTTAAACATCATACCAAAGAATGCTTGGTATTCAACTAATTTTATTTTTTTTATTTTCTAGAATTACAAATCCTCACTCAAACACAACTTTAGCATCAAGTACACGAACAATTGTCTCATCGCCCTTCATTGAAACAGCAAGAGGATTAATGTCTAGTTCCGTAATCTGTGGGAAATCGCTTAGTAATTGAGAGAATCGACAAAGTATTTCAGCAAGCATATCAATATTAACGTGTTTCATTCCTCTGTAGCCATTCATCAGTTTTCCAATTTTGGTAGAAAGTATCATTTCTCGTGCACGTTTTTCTGAAATCGGTGCAAGTTCAAGTACGGTATCTTTATAGAGCTCAACTGCAGTTCCCCCCATCCCAAAGACAATGCTGTGTCCAAATAGTGGATCTTTCTTTGCACCAAGAAGTAACTCAAAATCAAATGATGTTTGCTCTTCTACAAGAACGCCATCAAGACGTGCATCGCCTCGCAGTGTTCGTGCGCTTTGAATTATTTGATGAAAAGCAACTAGTGCTTCTTCATATGTCTTAATATTTGCTCGAACTCCTTTCACTTCAGTTTTATGTAATATATCGCGTGAGTGAATCTTAAGTACTAAAGGAAATCCAATTTCACCACAGGCCTTTTGTAGTTCTTCCTCGTTTCTTGCAACCCATCTTTTACCTGAGTGAATGCCGTAGCAATCAAGAACTTGTTTTGCTTCATCTTCAGTAAGTGCGCATTTACCATGAGCTTCATTAAAGACTCTCTGCACATGTTCGTGATGAACAGTATACTTGGTTTGCTCTTCATGGTTTTCTTGTTTTTTTCGATTTCCAAGTTTTACAATACATGAAAGTGCAGATTCAGGTGTCGTATAATACGGAATGTTTTGTAAGCGTTGTGCAGAGTCTGCAATATCCTCTCCACCAATAAAGGCGACAGCAAGTGCTTTTCCTTTCATATCTACATGTGCAAGCAGGTCTGCAACTTTTGTTGGCTGTGTCATTGCCTGTGGTGTAAGAATAACTAAACAGACATCAATCTGTGGGTCGTTTGCACAAATCTCAACCGTTTTAGCATACCGCTCAGGTTCTGCATCGCCAAGAATATCAATTGGATTGCCATGACTCCAAAACTCTGGAAGTGTTTCATTTAGTGAAGTAATTGTTTCAGGTGATAGCTTTGCTAGTGTTCCACCTAGCTCAATAAGTTTATCAGTTGCAATAACGCCAGGCCCTCCTGCATTAGTAATTATAGCAACATTCTTTCCGACATGTTCATCATGCTTTGCAAGAAACTCTGTATAGTCAAATAATTCGGCGATAGTTTCAATGCGAAGAACGCCTGCTCTTTCAAATGCAGTACTGTATATTAAATCATTTCCTGCAAGACTTCCTGTGTGGGAACTTGCAGCGTGTGCTCCTTGCTCTGTTTTTCCAACTTTTAGTGCAATAATTGGTTTACGCGGACTTACTTTTTGTGCCACTCGTAAAAAGCGCTGTGCATCTGCAAGCGACTCGATATAGAGTAAAATTGCTGATGTATCGTCGTCATTTCCAAGGTGTTCAATTAAGTCTGAAAAATTTATATCAGCCATTGATCCTATTGATATAAAATGACTAAATCCTATATTATTAGTGATTGCCCAGTCGAGCATTGCAGTGCACAGTGCACCACTTTGAGATACGAATGCTATCTTGCCTTTTTGTGGCATTTTACTTGCAAAACTAGCATTGAGTCCCCATCCAGGTTTAATGAATCCTAAACAATTAGGTCCAAGTACCGGGATATTATGTTTTTCAATAGTCTTAGTCAGTTCATTCCACTGCACCATTCCTTTCTCGCCAAGTTCTTTAAAACCTGCAGTAATTATAACGATTCCTCCGACGTGTGCGCGCGCACATTCTTCCACAAGACTTGATACGGTGCTGCATGGTGTTGCAATAATAACTAAATCAACAGTGTCAGGAACTGCGCTAATTGATGGATACGCCTTTACACCAAGAATGCTTTCTCGTTTAGGATTTACTGGATACACTTTACCAAGGTATGTTTTAGAGATAAGATTCTTTAGAATATCATGTCCTACGCTTCCCTCTCTTGCGCTTGCGCCAATTATGGCAACGCTATGGGGTGAAAACATTCGTGTTAAATC
The DNA here is from genome assembly GCA_047603135.1 of Candidatus Woesearchaeota archaeon. Lineage (GTDB taxonomy): Archaea > Nanobdellota > Nanobdellia > Woesearchaeales > JACJVV01 > JACJVV01. Next base: position 3,576 of record JBLKOW010000075.1, read on the forward strand.
TTTCATAATGACCTCTTTTCCTGAAAGTATCTTTGGTAATGTATTATTAGTTGTAGTGTAACGGTATTTTGTTACTATGGTGATTTATATTGTTACCTGTAGTGACACTTAATTTAAATGTTTTGGTTTGGTGATGATCTGTGCTATATTCTCACACTAAGCAAATATTATTATACTTGCTCACATTTCTTCACTAAATGAACACGCTAATCATCTTTCTTTTACTGCTTCTCCCCTCACTAAATCAAGCGGTTGCATTAATGGTGGGTAGTTTTTTTATTGGTTTAATTCTTAGGTTAGTAGTTGAGATTGGTTTGCCTTGGTATTACCTTCGAAAGATGAAGCGCTTACTCATTTCTTTATTTAGGCCAGTTCCGATAAAGGATTGTATTATATGGTGTTTGCTAACTGCTGGAGTGGTAAGTGCTGTGCTTATAGCTATTACTCATCTTATTGATGTTGATAACATAATTACCAATCTTTCAGGGCTTTATGAGGTAACTGTTTTCGTATATCTTTTTGTAGCATTAAGCATTGGGCTGATTAATCCTTTTTTAGAAGAAATCTTTTGGAGGGGTTTTTTATATGGTCAAACAAAGGTAATGTGGACTGGTGCTTTTTTTGGACTTCATCATATAATTATTTTTTACACATGGGTCCCATTATCGCTTGTTATTTTAGGATTCATATTACTAGGGGTAGTTGGTGTTCTCTTTAACTATCTATACAAAAAATATGATTCGCTCGTTATACCTTTATGTATGCACATTGTAGCTGACATTGTCATTGTAATATATGGGTATTTTTTATTATTCTAAGGATGCGCAGTGTAATAGAAATAATACATATCATAAGAATGCATAGATAACAATTTCTGATTCAAAAATACTACTCCAACAGAAAACATTTTAAATTCCTTGCCAATAAAAGCGGTATGGAAATACTACAAGCAATCCTTCTTGGCATAATTCATGGTTTTACTGAATGGCTTCCAGTGAGCAGTAGTGCACATCTTGCATTCTTTTTCAGATTATTTCAACAAGAACCTGATTTCTTCATGATAGGATTGCTTCATTTTGCAACACTCCTTAGTCTTATCATTTACTTTCGAAAAGATATTAAATCGTATCTTACAACATATACTAACAAAACTCAAAAGTGGCACATGCTTGCAATTATTCTTCCTTTTTTCATAGTTGGTTTTTTTTACCACACAATATTTGAACAATTTTTAACTAATTTTCGTGTGATTGGCTGGGCTTTAATAGTTAATGGAGTACTTTTATTTGGTACTGGTTTTGTGAGTAAATCTACTTCAATGAGTTTACTTAAAGCAATTGGTATTGGGCTTTCTCAAATTTTTGTGTTAATCCCTGGTACTTCCCGAACAGGATTATTTGTTTCTTCAGGGGCATATTTTAGATTAGAAAAAGAAAAAATAAAGCAGTATTTAGTTCTTAG
>JBLKOW010000076.1:0-5000 GCA_047603135.1 Candidatus Woesearchaeota archaeon
CCTTTAAGAAAAACTATATTAACCTGAATTAACTGGGAATGGGTATAATACATAACAATAAAAGCTATCTACATAGGAAAACTTCATAAGCTTTTTATAAGACTCGATTCTTGATAGAGCATGATAACTGTAGTTTACGCACATCCAAATCCAAAAAGCCTCAATCACGAAATAAAAGAAAGAGTTTGTGCTATTCTTACAGAGCAAAAAAAAAGATTCTTTGTCGTTGACTTATATAAGGAGAAATTCAATCCAGCGATGAGTCTAAATGAACTTATTCCTCCTAAAGATGAAAAAAAACATAAAGACCCATTAGTAGAAAAATATCAAAATCAAGTCATGCAATCAGATAAACTAATTTTTATATACCCTACGTGGTGGAGTGCAATGCCTGCTATCTTAAAAGGATATTTTGATAAAGTATATTCAGCACGATTTGCATTTAAATATGTTAAAGTTCCATTTCTTAATTTTGGGAGACCTGTTGGATTATTAAAAGGAAAAAAAGCACTTGTTATTACAACCATTGGAGCACCAGTTTTACTTGAAAAATTAATTTTAGGAAATAGAACTATAAAAATTATTTGTAACGATATCCTCAAATTTTGTGCAATAAAACCGTACTATATTCAAATTGAAAAAGCAGTTCCTGGCAATGAAAAAGCAATTGAAAAACAGCTTACAAAACTAGAATATAAAGTAACTAGATTTCTTAAAAAATAATCAAAATTTATTAAAAATGGTATCATAAAAAATAAATTTAATGCAAAAAATTAGAAATTACTCACTAACAACACGAATCTTCTTTTTTATTGCTTCAGGATTTTTCAAATTATGAAGTTTGTATGAAGTAATACCCATTGCTTTTGCATACGCATGTGCAGATTCTTCAGAAGCAAACGTTTTAGGTCGTTTCACAGTTTTATTCCGTGACTTCCCATATCGTAAATCCCGATCTCTTCGAATACTCATCATAACACCTTAAAACTTCTTAAACTGCGTTGCAGTATCAATTAAATCTACATGTCCTAAAAATAATGCACGGCAACAATAGCTATTGACACCTAAATCATCAAGGACTTTTTTTCGATCTTCTCCTTTTTGAACTCGCGCTACAAATTCTTCCCATTTATGAGCTACTGGCCGTCCGCATGAAAAACATCGTATTGGAATCATCATTGTACAATCACCTGTAAGACTTCTGCCGTTTGGCACGAGCTTTTGAATCATTAGGTTTCGCAACTTCTTTACGTCGCACATCTGCAACTAAAAGTTGTCTATCGTATGAAAGTAATACTTTTTCTAATTTTTTATTAAATGCAACAAGAGCACGCCCAATCGCAAGCCGAGCTGCATCAGCTTGACTGGATGGACCACCACCTTGTACAGTAACCGTAATATCGACTGATTGAGCTACATCACCTGCAAGAAGCAACGGTTCTTGAATACGCATACGAAGTAATTCTGGTTGAACATGTTCTAAGGCAAGAGAATTAATACGTACGTTACCCTTCCCTTCCATTAATCGTGCACGCGCAATCGCTGATTTACGCTTTCCTGATGTAGTGATATGTTTCATTGTTTTCCACCTATATGTTTGCAAATCTCACTAATAGTAACATGTGTTACCTGAAGATCCTTCACACCAAATGATTGCATTTCTTTTCCTGCAAATTCTTGCGGAACTCCTACATAACACTTGATACGTTCATATGCAACACGACCTTTTTCTTGTTTGTAAGGAAGCATTCCACGCAAAACGCGCTTTAAAAATATTTCTGGGCGTGATGAATAAAAAGGGCCTTTTCGAGGAGTTCCCATATTCTTCAAACGCGCATATCTTGCAAGAACAACATCAGGACTGCCAGAAACAACAACATCTTGAGCATTGAGAATAACAATATCTTCACCCAAAAGTGCTTTTTTAGCAACTACTGTTCCAAGACGTCCTAACACTGCATTTTTACCATCAATAATCATTGTATCTACCTATCCAATAATTTTAACTTTTTTTCCATCTGGATTCTTCTGTAATAATTCAGCAATACTTACTGCACTACCCTGTGCCTTAGCAATCTTTTCTTTTGCTTGATTTGAAAAAGTAAATGCTGCAACGTGCACCTTATGAGTTAACTCACCACTTGAAAGAACTTTTCCAGGAACAATTACAATATCATTATCACCTGTATATCGATCAATTCGAGATAAGTTTACAACACGTCGCTGACGAGTAGGTTTAGATAAATCTGAAGCTATTCGTTTCCAAATAGGGGCTTTCTTATCTGAAGCAGCCTTTCGTAACTCAGCAATCAATGCTTGCAATTCCTCATTTGTGCTATAACTTGTACGCATAATATCACGTTTAATCTAATTTTGAAATTTTACCACTAAATTCTTGCAATCGTTCTTTTAATATATCAACTGCAGTAATCATCATTTCTTTTGGTGAAAGTTGTCCAAAGGACTCAACATATAATATAAATTCATTATCAGCTACACCTATATCAAGCCCATCAACAACAGACTCATTACTAAAACCATCAAAATAACTTGTGGTGTATAAAACATCTTCATCAACAGACACTTTTCCATTCTTAATTGAAATTGCTGAAGAGTCAGGTAAATTCTTTGCTAATTCTTCAACATCAACATTTTTATCAACAGCAACAACAGGTTTATGTTTATAAAAAACAATTCCAGGAGACCATTTCATATGTTCTTTTCCTCGCCCAAGAACAGCAGTTGCTTCAACAGCAAGTTCTTGTCCTTTTGCCAACTTGACTAGAGGTAGCTTTTCTTCAACAGGAACAACAGCAGGATCCGCAGACTTAAAATCACCTGAATATACTGTTTTAGGTCCCTTCATTTTCAAAGATAACTTAACAGTACATTTCAAAGATTCCATATCTTCAGGTTTTTCAGGAATATCATACGACTTTAAATCAGTTTTAAGAGGAATAAGCCCTAATCGATGAGCAAGAACTTCATCATACATAACAGAGCTATTTTTTCGGTATTCAACACGCTCAATTGCCATGGTAGGAACTAATGAGATCGCACTACGACGAATTGCATTCAAAATATATTCATCTGTATTTTTAACAAGAACAAAATATTCTGTTTTCGTTTGATTTTTTTTAATCAGATTAAGTTGCATGGTTTGTTCCTCTTATACAATAATAGTCATATATATTTATAATTATACACGTCTTCCTCGACGACCACCTTTCATGCGACATCGATCGTGCGGTACAGGTGTAACATCCTCTATAGTGCCCACACGAAGACCCATCCGCGAAAGTGCACGCATTGCTGCTTGTGCACCAGGACCAGGATTATGCGGTCCATTATGCCCACCAGGAGCTTTTACCTTTATATGAATAGCAGTAATACCTTTTTCACGCGCAGTTTGTGCAGCTTTCTTAGCAGCCACCATTGCAGCAGTTGGAGAAGATTCCATTCGATCACTCTTAACTACCATACCCCCTGAAACACGTGCAATAGTTTCTGTTCCACTCATATCAGTTATATGAATAATAGTATTATTATATGAAGTAAAAATATGTGCAACACCCCATCGCAATGGACCTTGATTAAATCGCGAACCTTTATTACTTGACCGATCACCTGAACGCTCTGAGCGTGGTTTTGCATTGTTTGAACTAGGTTTTGATTCTGCCATGATTATTCATCTTTTTTTGTTGTATCTGTTGATGCTTCATCTGAAGCTTCTGTAACATCTGAAGTATTTTTAGTATCAGGTGCTTTCTCTGAAGTTTTTGCAGATGTTTTTTCAGCATCTGTTAAATCAGTCGCAGTTACATCAACTTTCTTTTTTATTGAACGTTCTGGGTGCTCTACATCAGATAACGAAGAGCTTTCCACAAACGAAATTGAATCTTCTTCATCTTTGCGCACTAAATACGCAGGAGAAGAAACTAATACTCCATTTAATTTGATATGTCCATGAGTAATGAATTGACGAGCTTGCTTCACCGAACGTGCAAGACCTTTCCGGAAGACAATGGTTTGTAACCGACGCTCTAAAATATCTTTATCAACTAATTTTAAAACATCACTTAAAACGGACCCATCATGAAGTAATCCAAAATTTCTAAGTTTCGCTAATAATTCTTCACCTTCTTTATCAGACTGTGCCGTCATTCCAGATACAGCGGCCTTAGCAAGCGTCTTAAAATGAGTTAAAGCTGATGCATGTCTCCATAATTCAGTTTTATTTTTAAGACCATACTCTTTAATTAACGCACGTTCTTCAACAATACGCTCTTTTTGCCATTTCTGATAAGGCGAAGTGTATTTTTTACGAATTCTTTTTATCGATCCCATGGTTAATCATCACAATTATTTTTTATTTTTAGACTTTGAGACTCCAGTAGTCCTTCCTTTATTACGTCTAAAATTAGATTTTGTCCGCTGGCCACGTACTGGTAATCGCTGACCATGACGCACTCCTCGATAACATTTTAATTTTTGCAAAAATTTAATGTCGTTTGATTTAATAAAGTCCAAATTAGAAGTCAAAATGTGAATATCGTCTCCAGTTTCGATATCACTACGTCTATTCAAAATCCATGAAGGAATATTGAACGTTTGAGGATGTTGAATAACATCATTTAATTTTTTTACATCTGATTCAGAGAGTAAACCTAGTTTATGGGTTGGGTTTATTTTAGCAGCAACACAAACTGCGTGTGCAAACATAAAATCAATGCCTTTAACTTTTGTCAAGGCATGAAGTGTTTGTTTATTTCCATCTAAATCAGTTTGTTGAATACGAACTAAATATCGCACTTTCTGTTCGTTGCCTTGTTTTGATTTTTCTTCCATAAATATACCTTAGTTATATGGCACATACCATACATTTAAATTACAACGATAGAGCGAGAAAATCACAAACCCTAACAGCGCTCGGATGAACTCGGGCTCATACGTTATACTACGGTGAATCTTAGTCCCTTTATAAAGATTTGCATCAAAAT
>JBLKOW010000077.1:0-4959 GCA_047603135.1 Candidatus Woesearchaeota archaeon
GGTTTCATTATCTCTATAATAACTAGGAGGATTTTCAACCTCAACTGTAGTGTGTTTCCCATCAGATAATTCGATTGCCAATCTTGTTTTCCTATTTCCGTTGAGATTCTTTGAATGCTCCCCTATTACTCTTGTTCCTTGAGGAAATCCAAGACTTTTAAGAAATCTATCCTCCCCATTCTCGGTAAATTCTACAAATTCCCCATAGATTATTACTTGATTATTTTGTGTAGTATTTATTTGTTCTTGAGTTGGATTGAGTAAGGGAAGTGCAGAAACATCAAGAAGGCCTGCAGTATAATCCTGACTATTTGAGATTGAGAGCGATTCCTCTCTGAATTCCATAACTCTAACTATTGATTCTAAAGGCAAACCACTATAAACTCTTGCTTTTTCTGGATTGACAGGATTTACTAAATAAAAATTATCAGCAATCCCACCATCTGCATCAGCATGAATCCTTAATCCTATTTCATCATCATATTCTATAAAACCTTTAACTTTAACGAGTTCTCCAGCATCAAACGGTGGATGCTTGCCTTGTTGTTGTCTTTGGTGTTTTTCAGACCAATCAACAACTTTCTCTAAATCACATCCTTCATCAGTTTGAAGAAATGCATTTTGTATTGCAACAAGTAGGTTTCTCATTTTATCTTCTCATATCAAATTCTAATAAATTATCCCAAACAATTGTTTTGTAATTGATTCAAAACGAACTTTTCCTGGATCAGGTGCAGGATTGTTATCACCTTTAGTACGTGCATACCATCCAAATTCATCAACTCCAGTTTCAATTACACGATGTATAATTACACCATCAGCATACGGAGTTCTAAAACTAATAATGTCTCCTTCATGAATTTGTTCAGGACGTTCTGGCACTATTTGAAGAGCAAACGCTCCAGAATCAATCACAGGATCCATTGATTTAGTATCAGTAAATGTAGCCCATCGAGGATTATCAATATAAATAACAACTCGATCAGAATACACTCTAATTTGTTCTTGTGAAATAATATCACTTGGAGAAAGTCGATCAATTGTCTGGATATCATTTGAGCCTGCAATAGCATACCCTACTATACTCGGCCTTTCCCAATCTAACGCGATATAAACATCACTTAAAAGCCAACCTAAGCTAAACGCAATAAGTAATCCAATAAATACAAGTGCTTTCATTATGTTACCCCCAATACCAATAAGATTAATTAGTTTATAAATATTTCGTTACTATATAGTAATAACATTAAACCCATTATTATTTCAATAGTTTGTTATAAATAAATCAGAAAGCCCAATTGAAAGGACGATATTTTATTTCAGCTCGTAACTTTTTTAAATACCACGAATTTCCGCTTCTCGGAAGAGAGATAAGAAGAACGAAAGTATTCTGTATCTCAATAGAGAGACTTTACCATGACGCCAAAAGGTCAGAAGCAGGGATTGAAACCGCTCAGACCAAGTATGAAAGAAAAGAAGCGGTACATTGTTGTTCGTATTGCATCTGAAAAGAGTATTGATCCTGATGATTTTGTACATGTAGTAGATGAAGCATGTAAAAAATTTTTAGGAATATTGTACTATGGAAAGGCAGGTATACTCGTATTAAAAAATCAAACAACCAGCATATATAGCATTATACGAGTCAACCACTTGTATGTTCCTCATGTTACAGTTGCCCTGCAACTCATTAAGGAAATAAAAGGAATACCTGTTTCATGCGATGTTATCGGAGTTTCAGGTATATTAAAAAAAGCACGAGAAAAATTTATTCCAAAAAAATAATTCATGTATGAAGATTACAGATATAGGATATACAGTATCATAATACTGTAAAATTACATTTGTATTACAATCAAAAAATGCGCAACGCAAGGAGGTATAAACAATGCAACCACAATCAATGATGCACCAACAAATGGGATACGATAGAGCTATCACCATGTTTAGTCCTGATGGACGATTATTACAAGTAGAATATGCTAAGAAAACTGTTAAACAAGGGTCAACTGCAATTGGTATGATTTGTAAAGATGCAGTACTTTTTGTTACTGATAAACGAATCGTCGATTCTTTAATTGTGCCTGAGTCTGTTGAAAAGATTTGGATAGTAGACGATCACATGGGAATGACTGCTGCGGGAATTATAAGTGATGCACGTGTTCTTGTCGAGCGAGCACAACTTTTAGCACAACAACATCGTATTACATATGACACATCTGTAGATACTGGATCAATAGTAAAAGAACTTTGCTCACTTAAACAAATTTGTACACAATCTGGTGGACTGCGACCATTTGGTGTTTCACTTCTTATAGGAGGAGTTGATAAAGACGGTGCTAAATTATATAGTACAGATCCAACTGGGATTTATTTTAGATACAAAGCTACTATTATTGGTGCAGGTGACACAGATTTAACTGAGGAGCTTCATAAAAAATATAGTGATGATATTTCACTTCAGGATGGAATTAAACTTGCATTTGATTTACTAAAAAAACATCTTGGAAAAGAATTCAAAAGTGAGCGCCTTGATGTTGCATATATCTCATTAAAAGAAAAACAATTTACACGAATGAAACCTGATGAGATTGCAAAAGTAGCTAAATAGATATACACACTTATAATAAACTCTCGTCAGACAAAGAAAAAAACGAGAACATAAAAAACAAAATCGAAAAGCATGAAAACATGTTTAATATTGGAAGGTGAAATAGAATGGGAGAAATAATTGCAAAAGATAAAAGCGTGGCAGTGCCAGGAGAAGTTCTTGCAAAAGGAATGGATTGCTTGCCAAGCTTTGGAACATATAGAGATGGAGAAAACATCCACGCTTCTCGTCTAGGATTAGTAACGATAAGTGGAAAAGTAGTAAAGATATTACCACTTACTGGGGCATATTTACCAAAAGCAGGCGATGTTATAATTGGACAAGTCATTGATGTCCTTGTAAGTGGATGGCGCCTTGACCTTAATTCAGCATATTCAGGTATTGTTTCCTTAAAAGAAGGAACTACTGAGTTTGTTGCACGCGGTGCAGATTTAACTAAGTATTTTGACTTAGGCGATTACTTACTTGCATCAGTTACAAATGTGACATCACAAAAACTCGTTGATTTAAGTATGCGTGGACAGGGCCTGCGAAAGTTATCTGGAGGACGTATTATCAAAGTTAATTGCTACAAAGTACCGCGAATTATTGGGAAACATGGTAGTATGGTAACCATGATTAAACAAGCAACTGGATGTATGATTTATGTTGGACAAAATGGTGTTATTTGGCTTAATGGTGAACCTAAAAACGAAGTTATTGCAATAAATACAATCAAAATGATTGAAGATAATGCACACGTTGCAGGATTAACTGATATAATTAAAAAGCATCTAGAAAAAGTAACTGGTAAGACTATTACCGCACAAGAACGTAGCAATAATTCTAATGATGAAAAGGAGAATAGGTGAATAGAATGGCATATACTGAACGATTTGATGGTCGGAAATTTGATGAACCACGACCGATGGAAGCAAAAGCAGGCGTTATCAAAAATGCTGATGGCTCTGCATGGTTCAAAATTGGAAAAACAGAAGCGTATGCAGCAGTATACGGACCGCGAGACTTACATCCTAAGTTCTTGCAAAACCCTTCATCAGGAGTACTACGGTGTTATTATAATATGATGCCGTTTTCCGGAGCAGGAGAGCGTGTACGCCCTGGACAAAACAGACGTGCTAAAGAAATCTCAATGGTTACTGAAAAAGCACTTCTTCCTGTTTTAGATTTAAGCGAATTTCCTAACGCAGTTATTGACGTATTTATTGAATTACCTCAAACTGATGCAGGAAGCAGAAGTGCAGGAATTTGCGCGGCTGCTATTGCACTTGCAGATGCAGGAGTTCCAATGAAAGATATGGTGGCAGCAATCGCTGTTGGTTGTGTTGGTGACAAAGCAATTGTTGATTTAAGTTATGCAGAAGAAGCATACGAAGATGCAGCAGTCGCGGACGTACCAATGTCAGTAATCAATAACACTGAAGAAATTACGTTACTGCAAATGGATGGAGAGATTAAGAAAGAACTGCTCATTGAAGCGCTCAAACTTGGTCTATCAGCATCTAAGAAAGTGCATGAAGTGCAAGTAAACGCACTTAAAGAAAAATACGCAAAAGGTGATGCACAATGAACGCAGAAAATCATGGATACCTTGTATCAGCAATTCAAAAAAATATCCGTTCTGACGGACGAAAATGTGACGAAACACGAGAAACAAAAATAGAATATGGTGTTGTTGCAACAGCAGAAGGTTCTGCAAAGGTTACTATTGGTGACACTGTAGTTATTGCAGGAGTTAAGATGAGCATTGATAAACCATATGCAGACACACCTGAATCAGGTAACTTTATGGTAAATGTTGAACTACTACCACTCTCAAACCCTAAGTTTGAAGCTGGTGCACCGTCAATTCAAGCAATTGAACTTGCACGTGTTACAGACCGTGCAATTCGCGAATCAAAAGCAATTGACTCAAAGAAATTATGCATTGAACCTGGTAAATATGTATGGGGAGTACTCGTAGATATTTGTACCATTAACGATGCAGGCGGTCTTTTTGACGCATGTGCACTTGCTGCAATGGCAGCAATCAAAGATGCAAAGTTCCCTGAAACATTTGAGGAGAATGGTGAACTAAAAGTGGATTACAAAAAGCACACTAAAAATGCTCTACCACTTGACCGAGAACCAATTAGCGTTACTGTATTCAAAGTAGGAGGAGAATTACTTGTAGACCCTCTTTCTATTGAAGAAGATATTGCAGAGGCAAGGCTAACCATCGCTATGATTGAAGATGGAACACTATGTGCACTTCAAAAAGGTGGAGAAGGAACTTTCACGGTTACTGAAGTTGAACAAATGGTTGATCTTGCAACAAAGACAGCAAGTAATCTTCGAAAACAATTGAA
>JBLKOW010000078.1:0-4959 GCA_047603135.1 Candidatus Woesearchaeota archaeon
TACCACCCCCAACTCCCATGGTGAAGGCGAAATTCTTGGTGACGCCCGGAAACGGGCGCCCTTTTTTCTTTTTCTTTCTCATTTCTATCTTTTCTTTTTTTTATATTATTCAAAATAACTACATTGCAAGGATACAACTGTAAAAGTATGTGAAAGAAAGACTCTTTTTTTGATGAGGCGAGTTGTGAGGCACATCAAAATTCAAGCAATCTGCCGAACTGTGATGGTGTTATTATACTAATTTCTTTGTTAAATCTAATCTAAAAAAGTAAAAAGTATTATAAACTCTTAGAATTAAATAATTAACATGACTATAGAATTATTTAAATGGGATATATACGAGATAACTGCGCAAGAACCTATTCATGGTGTCATGCTTCGTGGAAGGCTTCGAAAACTTTTTCTTGAGCAGAATAGAAATCTTCTTGCCGAAAATGCAAAAGATACAGAGAATGTTGTTCGTGTAGCAGTGCCTCATGACGAGGATATTGAATTATTACGAGATTATCTAAAAAAGATTATCCCAAATAGTACAGTAAAGCTTATACTTACAAACACAAAAAATCCAGTCTTATCAAAATTAAAAGTAAATCGTGAAGAAAGATATGCATTATAAAAGCTGAATACTGAATGAATGTTTTAGCAGAGAACATTCTTGTCTATTTATTTTCTTGTTCATCATCTCCGCTGAGTTTTTTATTTACTTTTTGAATTAAATCTTTACCTTTTTCGACTGCGGCTTTAATTTTATATGAATATTCTCCTGCATATTGCGGGATATCTCTAATACGATTTCCTTGCCCACCAAATTGTCTAAAGTACATAACATTTTCGAGAGTATATTTAGGTGGAACAGGTGGAGTTTCAGCAGGAAATCCAAATGCAATAATTGACTGTGGTCTAAATTCATCAGGAAGCGTTAATGCTTCTGAGACTTTTTCTTCTTCCATATATCCAATCCATGCTGTACCAAGACCAAGAGATTCTGCCATAAGTATCATATTTTGTGCTGCTGCTGCACAGTTTTGTGCAGAATATAACTTTTCTCCTCGAATTCCATAAAAACGTTTTGCTTTATCAATATCAGCGACAATTGCAATAAGTGTATGTGCACGTGCCATCCAAAATTGATTTCCGCAGTACTCAGCAAGCTGTTTCTTGGCATCATTATCGTCTATAACAATGAATTTCCAGTTTTGAATGTTACCTGAACTAGGTGCTGCTTTACCTGCTTCAAGAATTTTAATAATATATTCCCATGGTATAGGCATATCTTTAAACTTTCGCACTGTTCGCCGTTTTAAAATGCATTCTGCAACATCCATACACGATCCGTATGAGGAGACTATATAAAGATTTTGATTAGATGAAAGTAAAAAGTCTACTTTATCCGCCCCAATGATGCATTTCTTGGTAAAGAAACACATACGTTCGTCATAGAAGCCCACGTTTTACCTGCGATTAAATTATGAAAAATAAAAAAATAAAGTTGCATATGCAACTTTTAAAAAAATAATTGACTTCTTCACCGTTCATGTGGTTCATACACTGGTGGTGGAATTGGTGGTTCAACAGGAATTTCAATTGGTGGTTCAACTGGTCGAGTGTACCAATCTTCAGGTGGAATTACTGGTAAAGTAACTTCATCTTCAGGTGGCAAGACTGGGCGAGTATATAACTCGTCAGACTTTATAGCTCGTTGTCTAACTGCTTCCACTAATTCTTCCCATTGTATTTGTTCATTGTTCATGTGTATCCCTCCTTGTAATTTAATGTATCACTAAAATCGAACACGTACTCGTCCGCCAATGTAGTCTATTTGTGGAACTTTTCCAATCTCGCCCGTTAATCGGCTTTCAAGACCCACGTCTACTTGAGGTGTTGCTTTATACATCACTGCTGGAACTGCAGTGATAGTATCAGTGTTCCTATTGTATGTAATTGGTGACTCAGCAAAGATGCGCGGAGTATCTGCAAAAAGATATCCACCTATGCGGTTATTGGTGTAGCGCACTGCGGCTCCAGCAGTTACATCGTTACTAAATGTATGTGCTACTCGAGCAATCGGTCCAATATCAGTAGCTAAAGTATTATTTCCAAATACTATAGCTTCAGCAACAATCCCAAGCATTAGTGCATCTGTTTTAATCGGACTATAATCTACTTGGCCACGACCAAAATGTTCGTGTGCTGTTTTTTCAAGTACTGCATATCCTTGCATATCCTTGCCAAACTTTTGCATATGTTCTAGACGAACCATTGGTTCATTACTTGCAATACCGCTCACATAGGTTGTGCCTGCTCCATGCAGGGATGGAAGTGCAAAAAGAGCAGCCGGTACAAATGCTCTAGCAGTTTGCAGTACGTTTCTGTTGTTTGTTTTTTGTTTCATGTCTATCCCTTCTTGTAATTGAGTAATTAGAGTAAAACCCATTCACCATTAACATACTCATATGTACCATAAGTCTTTTTTTCTTCAATAATGACGATGGAGTTTTCACCCCATACTGTTTTGTATGTATTGGTGTTGTTCATGGCTTTCACCCTTTATGCTAAATGCAACCATTTTGAAAAATGGCAATTTCTTATTCAGTAATTCGATCTCGTGCTTCAAGTAGTGTATTCGTATCACTATGGTTTGTCATTGACTTTGCTTTTGTTTTCAGGAATGCATTTCGTGCAACAATTACTTCAAACATAGTGATATCCCCTTGTAGCTTTTAATTTCTAAACTAAACATGTATCTTGACAGTAGACTGCTTAGTCATATATCTGCCTTAAAGAATAAAAGTGAGTATAATTACTTAATAATATCCAAAAAATATTTAAATAAATTATAAAGTTAATAACATAAAAATGCAATTAATTAAACTCTCAAAACGAGAAATGAGTTTCTTAACAGAACTCTGTAATTCAAAAAGACCTAAATTTTCAGATATTGCACGCAAGCTTCATATGTCAAAAGAGATGGTTACCTACACTTATAAGAAACTTCAAGAGAAGAAAATTTTAAAGGGTATGAAGCCACTGCTTAATTATTCATGTATAGGATACTCATTATATCGAGCGTATGTTAAACTTAGTCCTGAAGTATTTGCTCATGAAGAAGATTTATTAGAGTATTTTAAGACCGTTGAGAACATTCAGTCGGTAGTGAATACTGACGGAAAGTATGATAATGAACTTAATTTTTTGTTAAAAAATGCAATCGAGATGTCTGCAATATATAACAAAATTCTAGATGTTCATGGGAAAGATATTTTTCAGTTTCATTTACATATTCTTGCAAAAACAATATATAAACTTCCATTTAAAGAAAGCAATAATATTTCTATATCTATGACTGAGCAAACACATACATTAGATGACATTGACATTAAGATTCTTCAATTGTTAACAAAAACAAATTGGCTTACTACTATTGAGATTTCACGTATACTTAATATTTCGTTTAATACAGTAAAAAATAGGATAATTAATCTTGAGGAAAAAGGTGTTATCGTGGGATACTATCCAATAATTAATTATGACATTCTTGGAAAAAAGTCAATTAAAATTATGGTTGATTGTTTAAACAATACGTATGCTCAAAGAATATCAAGCAAGTTGCGTGAAATTTCAAGCGTAACAACAATAACTCAAGCAATTGGACCATATGATATTGAATTCAAATGTGTTGTTGATTCAGTGAATGAAGCAATTGAAATTATTAATAATCTTAAAAAAGAGTTTCCGATTGTGCAATATGACATGAACTTTACGAATAAAGAGCTCTATTTTAATACTATTTTTTCAAAGACATAAATACAGAATTCATACCCAAAACACATATATAGTAACATGCGTTAGTAAGACCATGGAATACCAAATACTTGCAGATTTATATGAAAATTTATTCTCTACTTCAAAACGCTTAGAGAAAACACAGTATGTTGCAGACTTTCTAAGAAAAAATCTTTCTTCATTAACCGAAAATGATCCTCTTCTTCGTTCGTGTTTTTTACTTCTTCGTGGCAGAGTATTTCCAGAATGGGATACGTCTAAACTTGGTTTTGCTGGAAGAATGGTATTAAAGTCATTAACTCTTGCAACGGGAACGCGTTCTGATAAACTTGAACAATTATGGAAGAAAGAAGGTGATCTTGGTTTAGTTGCAGAAAATGCAATTGCAGTAAAAAAGCAATCGGTGCTTTTCACTGAGTCTCTCACTGCCCTTAAAGTGTTTAATACCCTTAAAAAAATTGCAGTGCAAGAAGGAAACCGAAGTACTGATACTAAAGTAAAGCTCTTATCTGAATTATTAACCTCTGCTTCTCCACGTGAGGCGAAATATGTTGTGCGTACTGTTCTTGAGGATATGCGTATTGGTTTAGGTGATTCAACAATGCGTGATGCTATCGCGCTTGCTTGTTTTGGGGTAGAATCAGCTGATGTAAGTGCATCAGAAATCAAAGACGCTTCAGTAGAAAACACTGATTCCAATAATGATAATCGCTCTAATACTAATACTGCTACCGAAAATACTTCTTCAAAAGATGTGCGTGATGCACTACAAAATGCGTATGACATAAGTACTGACTGGGCTGAAGTATACGCTAAGGCGCGTGAGGGCAAACATGCTCTTTCAAAGATTAAGCTTGTAGTTGGCAGGCCTCTAAAATTAATGTTATTTCCCAAGGCTCTTTCATTTGATGATGCATTTGAGCGATTAGGAAAGCCATGTATTTTTGAGTATAAGTATGATGGGTTTCGTGTAGCAGTTCATAAAAAGAATAACGAAGTAACACTTTTTACCCGGCGTCTTGAAAATGTAACGAATCAATTTCCCGATGTTGTAACTGAAGTTAAAAAGAATATTTCTGCCGAATCGTGTATTTGTGATGCAGAGATTGTGGGGATTAACCCTGATGACAAAACATATCAGCCATTTCAGCATATAAGTAAACGAATTAAGCGTAA
>JBLKOW010000079.1:0-4910 GCA_047603135.1 Candidatus Woesearchaeota archaeon
AGCAGCTGGTTCAGAAGCAGTTCGCTTTGAAGACTTACTTTTAACAGTTGGTTTACAAAACGCATCATCTGATTATCAGTATAATCTAACAAATATGACTACCACTGATTTTATGGTAAGTTATTCAATTACTGGAGCAAATCCTGTAACTGGTTACTTAACTAAAGGAGATGTAGTTAAAATGAGTTTTGTTGCACCTCGCGCTGTTGGTGAAGCAGAAAATGTCAGATTTGGAATCATTCCAAAAGTTGGTACACCTTCATACACTGTAACTTCAACACCAGATACGATTGCAACACAACGGGTTTTAATATTCCCATAAATTAAACTATTATATAGGAGGATTAAAGATGAAAAAAATGGATGGAAAAAAAGGTCAAACTGCTATGGGTACGTTAATTATTTTTATTGCACTTGTTTTAACAGCAGCTGTTGCTGCAGCGGTTTTGATTTCGACAATAAGTAGCTTGCAAAGTCGAGCACTTGAAACAGGTAAGGCAACAACACAAGAAGTAGGAACTAATTTGAATGTTCTTGAAGTTTATGCTGAGAAAGATGGTACAAATAATACAGTAACTGAAGTAACTATGATGATTCGATTAGCAGCTGGTTCAGAAGCAGTTCGCTTTGAAGACTTGTTGTTTACTGTAGGGCTTCGAGATACCTCATCAGATTATGAATTTGATGCAGGGAATGTAAGTACAACAACTTTTGATATTGATTATGCAATTAATGGTGCTAATCCAGTACCAGGTTATTTAACCAAAGGAGATGTTGTTAAAGTTACATTAAATGCTCCGCGACCAGTTGGTGAAGCAGAAAACATCAGATTTGGAATTATTCCAAAAGTTGGTACACCTTCCTATACGGAAACATCAACACCTGATACAATTGCAACACAGCGTGTATTAATTTTCCCATAAATGGGATTTTTATTTTTATTTATTTTTATAGTTTTATTTTTTATAGATGATGAATATTCCATGAATGTTCATGGATGATGGAGGAATTAAAGATGATGAATGGAAAAAAAGGTCAAACGGCAATGGGTACATTGATTATATTTATTGCACTTGTTTTGACTGCTGCAGTTGCTGCTGCTGTTTTGATTTCTACGATTAGTAGTTTACAAAGTCGAGCACTTGAAACAGGTAAAGCAACAACTCAAGAAGTTGGAACAAATTTAAATGTTTTAGATATTTATGCTGAGCGAGACTCTGGTGCAACTACAGTTTCAAATATTACTATTATGTTACGGTTGGCTGCAGGTTCAGAAGCTGTTCGCTTTGACGATATGTTATTTACTATTGGTCTAAGAGATAACTCTTCAGATTATCAGTTTAATGCGTCAACTGCTCCGAGCACAACAACATTTAATGTAACATATGCTATTAATGGTGCAAATCCCGTTGATGGATATTTAACCAAAGGCGATGTTGCTAAAGTTGAGTTAGTAGCTCCACGTGCTGTTGGTGAAGCAGAAAATATCAGATTTGGAATTATTCCAAAAGTTGGTACACCTTCCTACACGGAAACATCAACACCTGATACCATTGCTACACAGCGTGTATTAATTTTCCCATAAATGGGGTTTTTATTTTCTTTTTCTTTTAATTCTTTGTAGTTTTATTATGTGATTTGTTGTGATGTATTTCTAATTTTTCACTGTTTTATGATTTTAATTTTTGGTGTTTGTCTCTTTTAAGAGGCGAGAACAAAAACTATATATAGTTTTATTTTATTTTCTAAGTATGTCTTTGGATGACTTGGTTGCTACTCATGAAAATAAACTTCGGCGAAATCCTTTATCGCGGTGGCATTTTTTAGCGGGGAAATTTGCTCGAAAGTATTTGTCAATTGCTTCTTGGTCGATACTTGGATTAGGATTAGTTGCACATCGTGATTTTAAAGATACATATACATATGTTATGGATGATTCATTAAATGTGACTGTGATGTCACGTGATGTATATAATAATATGCTTGCATCACAAGTACTTGCTGATGTTGAAGTTCGTCGTTCTAGAATTCATAGCAGTCGTGATATTGGTTATTTAGATGGCCGTGGAGTATTAGGTGATGATGAAGTGCTAGTAGGTGATGGTAGGGTATTAGATAATCGTGGAGCCTTAGATGATGCTTCTCTTATTGATGATACAAGTCTTCTTTTACCTAGTTTTTTCTCAGATGTTACTCTCACCATTGATAGAAATTTCCATGAACGATTTTATAATCAAAGTGTAAGTCTTCCAACGCGAAATGTTCCTCTTGGAAATGTATTTGCACTTTTTGCACTTGGCTCTGCTTTTGCATATATTGGTGTTCGGGCTCTTAGCAGTGCATCAAATAGTATTTCTTCTTTAATCTCACCAAACACTGCTAACCGATCTCTTAATCAAAGTGCCCTTGAGACTGGACTTACTTTTGGCGCTGGAACTCTTTGTGCAACAAGTTATTTATTACATGGCTCATTAATAGGTGATGAATCATTTCATGTTTCTGCTCACGACGCAATACCATTTATTGCAAGTACTTCATTTTATATAGGCTCAGTTACTGCAGGTATGGCAATGCTTTATGATATTGCTTTTAACGCACCAGAAAAAAGTCAAGGTCGCGTAATCATTCATGCAATAAAGAATTATATTCCGCTTGTTCTTGGTAAAAGTCCAAAAAGTCATGCTTTTGGTGAAGAATTAGTGCAAGAGCGTGTATATCATGAATTTGTAAAATCTCTTTCTGATTCAAAGGCAACTGATGAAATTCGTTTAGGACATTTTGATGAATTACTAACGCATACAGGTAGTTTTAGCGTAAATCCTGATAGTATGGATTATGGGATGAGTGGTTTTTGGTTTCCTATAACTGCTCGTGATTATATTTTACACTTCTTTCGTCCTAAATCAAGAAAAGTATTAAGTGATCTTGGTCTTGCAAAAATACGTAAGGACTTTTATGAGATGCCTTATCATTTTTCTCATTTGCTTTCCTTGTTTAAAGATGATTCGCGTTTTTCAGGCTCTCAAGCAGAACTTCATGCACTTCATGCGCGCTGGGTTGATACTATTCCTTCTTTACTTGAAAAACATTGTACTCCTCTTACACGTTTTGAGAAAGAATCACTTATCGGCATGAAACAGGCTTATGAAAAAATGTATGATTTGCCTTCGGGATTATCATTATCTGAAGTTCTCTCTCGTGTTTCGCATCATGAATGGGGAACTGCTGTTGCTCTTGCTCATGAGGACAAAGATGCATCGCGTATAGCTCTTGGAAGTTCAAAGAATGAAGTTTATACTCTTGGACGTAATAATTTTCTTCACAATTTAATTGTTGTTAAGCGTTTTACTGAGCCGTTTCATTTTGATGGAGCTCTTGAAAAAGTAAAAGAATTGGGTGAACTTGTACAAGGTCATAGGAGGTTTTCTGTGCCGCGCGTGAGATATCATTTAGTTAATGGAGATGAGGGATTTGCTGTGTGTGAGTTTGTTCATGGAAAGACATTATCTGAGGTTGATACATTTGAAGCGTACAAGCTTGCTGCAGAGTATGTTGCTTTTATTCATGATACCATGGATTCTGAGCGAGGAGCTAAGAATTATCGGTCTGTTGCTAGAGAAAGAATTCAACATGCACATAGTTCTTCTTTGAGTGACTTAGATAAAAATTGGGGTTTTGTTTTTGATAGGATTACAAGTGGGTATGTATTTAATGCAGATTCGCATCCACAAAATTGGCTCATTGGGGGCGAGGGTGATGATATGACTGCTTCTGCAATTGATATTGAAGATATGGGACTTGTGCAACCGGAATTTGATATGGTTAAATTACTTAATATGATGCCTCATTCACTTTCTGGCTTACAGCATGATACAGTTGTTAATATGTATTGTGATATGCGTCATATTAATAGAGGAGAATTTATGAAATCTTATTTACATGCAGTTATTCCTGGTGCTGTTGGCTTTAGTCTTTATTCACATGAACATGGTTTTGCAACTCCTTTAGTGAGGGTTCACTTTTTAGAAAAGGCACGCTTTGCACTTTATGAACTTAATACAGCTGAAACACGTCGCTTAGATAGAAATATTATTGCTCTTCAGAATACTCTTGGTTAGTATTTAAGGAAAAATTCTTATATGATTTTGATGAATAAACGAGGGAGCTATTCCTGTAACAACTGTAGATGTTCCTGTTCGTGGAAGTATGGTTAATCTAAATCGTTCACCCTCTTGTAATTCAGTTGGAAGCTGAATCGAAATACGTACAATATCACCACGATTAATATGTCCTTCAATAGGCTGAGCTCCTGAAGTAATATGTTCAGCTCCAAATTGTGATGTTGAAAACGTTGTATTGCTTGAGAAAGTATATTCTGCTTGTCCTGTTGGCTGTGCAATCGTTATTAATAGGTCACTTAAGCGAATAGAAGCGGAGCCTGCAGCAAGACGTGTTGTTAAAGTGATGTTTTGTATTGTTGGAGTACTTGGATTTTTAGTACCAAATACTTCAATTACTGAGAGCTGTGTTCCTATTTCTGCAATTGTTGATTGACCTACTTCTACGGCACGGTTTTGGATGGTGGACATAGTTACTATCATGACGGAAGCGGCGATACTTGCAGTTAAGACTAAGGCAATAAAAATGATTAATGTACCCATGGCTGTCTGGGCTTTCTTCCCTCTCATGAGCTACGTTTAGTGCTAGGGGTATATAAGGCTTTGTCATGACTAGTTAGTAAAGCTCTGCAGGTGGTTTGTTTTCTTTTTTGTCGTTTTTCTTAGCGATTTCTTTAATAGGTATGTAAAAAGTCAAGCTTGCACAGTGAATACATGTTTCTTTGTCAAGAAACATATCGCCTCACAGGCAAAGCAGACCTTTTGCTTACTTTAATAGCTAGGATTCTTAAT
>JBLKOW010000080.1:0-4843 GCA_047603135.1 Candidatus Woesearchaeota archaeon
ATTCTTTATTTTAGGTAAAATACCATATGCAAAAATAGCAAGAAGAGCAGCATACACCCAGAAAATCCATGAAGGAATTCTTCCCATAACTGATAACGTTAAAAGAATAATAAGAATAAAACTTGATATCATTGATACTAATTGAATAACACGTACACGCATCTCTGTTGAATTAGTTGATATCTTGCTCATCGTTTTCACGTACTATTTTTTCATTATAATCTCTAACTGCTTGCAATAGGATATCCATACGTTCTCTATTTTTAAGCATTCTGGCATTACACTCCTCAATTAATATAGGAAGACTATCATCTTTAATTAGAGTCTTACCATCTTTAATTAAAAGTGCCTCAACTTTTTCATTACCCATCATTTCAATAATTATTTTTTTGTTTAATGATGTTATACCACTGCGTTTAAATCCTACTGAGTGACATAGTGAGAGAAAATCTTGCGCAGATTCAAGTGTTTGACAAAAAACATGCAAGATACATGATTCCTGCATTAACCACACATCACTTTTTGATTGAAGAAGTGATATGATTTCATCTGCAGAAACTGGTTGATGGCTCGTAAAAAGCCATTTTGCATCAATCTTTCGAGATGATTTACGCTCAAGAAGTGTTATTCTACCTGCACAGCTGCTTGTAGTACAAAAGAAAGAGTTTTCATTAATTGCATCAACAAGATCACGTATCTCAGCATCTATTTCGCCTTTTTGCGATAAGTCTTCCCTGGATAGAATCTTTTCTTTTTCCTGAGCATAATATGATGGATGTGAAAAGTGAATCTTCATACACTCAAAGTCATCAATCTTTTTATTAATGTTACTATAAAATGAAGATAAAAGTACGGAATCATCTAAATAAATCATCTGTATTTACTTTTAAATAGTAACTTATCGAAAGATTTAAAAACACATTTGCAATTTAACCCTTGTAAGCTTATTTATACTTACATCGGGGGAATTACTATGGCATATATACGAACACTCTATGGCGGAATCTTATCATGTATTATCATTCTATTAACAATGACAGCATTTGCTGAAATATCAGCTGATGTTAATACACTCACCATAGGAAGCTCAAATACTGTTGCAAGTAATTTGTTAAAACAAAATACTGACGAATATCTGCAAACAAGTATCACCATTGATACTGCAGATGAAATTTCCCTAAGCGTAGCCCCATTATCTGGGTATGTACACGACCCTGCACGGCGTGTTGTAAACAATATTAATGTTAGTATTGTTAGTGTTCAAAATAATACAAATAGCTCAGGTGATGTTGTTTCACAAACACTAACTATCTTAGCACGAATTCCTGAACGATTATCAGCAGTTGATGCACAAGGAAGAGAAACAGCATTCAGAGTAGCAGACCTTACATTTAGTACAAATGAAACTTCAAGTATAAAAGTTCCTTTGTATATGCAAAGACAAAATTACCTGCGTCTTGATCGCGTTACAATGAGCTATTCAGATAAAACAGTTCGCCTTCGAAATAATATACGTATTACTGACCTTATGCCAGGAAGTTCTGCAACTATTGAATCACGTGTAAGAAATGCATTTGGAAGTGCATCACGAATTGATATTGAAGATGTTGAAATCTTTCTTCGTGATACAGGAAATGACCTAGATGTTGAAGATAGAGAATTAATTGGTATTTTGCGATATAGTGAAGACTTTACAGAAATACTTTCATTTGATGTTGATCGAAATATTCGTGAACAAACATATGGTCTTGAACTTTTTGTTATCGGAGTTGATGAGTATGGTGCACGACATGGTGAAAGATATGCAATTGATGTTCGAATCCAGCGTGAGCGTGATGAAGTTTTATTTACACGGCTAGACTTGTTTCCTGACAGCGTTGATAACTGCCAAGACCGAACAGCAACACTTACTACAGTAATAGAAAACACTGGAAGAAATAGACAACGAAGCGCTAGTGTTTCAGTTGAAGCACCCGAGCTTGCATATGCAGATACCATTAGTAATATTGAATTATTTGATGGAACAACAGCAAATCAGCGATTCATTATTGTAGTACCTGAAGGATCACGGCCAGGCATTCATGATGTTACCGTACAAGTAACAAATGATCGAGGACAGATTACTGATGAGCGCACCCTTGGTCTTGTAATAAGAAGTTGTGAACCACTTTTTAGAGGAACTGATGACGAGCGAGAAGAGCAACCCTCACGAGAACAAGGACAAACAGATGTTCGTATTATTTTCCCCGAGGACTTTGGCGTTGCTCAGCCAGTAGCACCAAGCCCAGCTCTTGAAACAGAAACTACCTCAGAAGAGCGATTTAGTGATGCAGTACTGATTGTTCTTGTAATCCTCATATTTTTCGGAATTGTAGGACTTGTAATAGTGCTTCTTCGAGAAGATTAATATTATTTTTGTTAAGTAAAAAGCCTACTTCGCCCTTTGAGACGATGTGTTTCTTGTTAAGGAGACACATATATTCGCCGTGTAAGTGGACTTTTTACGCCAATCTTATTACTTCTAAAATATTATTTTTCTTACTAGCACAAGAAATATACATTATATTTAAACATTAGAATAATTAATATAATTTTAAATTCTTACTTTTTTTGTGAAGGATCTGTAATTAACTTTTTCATGCGAGTAATAAACTCATCTGCTTTCTTTGCATAACTGTCAAACTCTGACCCAGAAATTTGAGAAACTTCATGATGAATAATTTTCTTTGATAATATATAAAAGAAACGCATTGTCTCAACATATTTCTTCTCAAGCAATTTTTTATCGACAAGATGTTCTTGAAGACGATCTGCAACATGCGATGGAGTTTCAGGAAGAACATTGTGTTGCATAAGAACAGCATGAGACATATCAATAACTGCCCAGTATAAATCTAACGTTGCTTGCAGTATATGATTACGTGCATTAAATAAACTTCCCATCGATTTATTTAGGTATATATTTCGCGTTTCAATACTTGGCATGACTTTTCCTTTTGCAAGTAAGATTCTTAGAGGATCAAATAAACTTAAGTCATACAGTGCAACTCCATCACGCAGGATATTGAGGCCTAATGGATCGCCTTTGCGAACATAATCCCAAAAGCTCGTCATCTTGAGTGTTGTAATATGTAACTTACGAGAGCACTTAATTGCAATTTTATCAAGAATAACACGATATGCTTCAACCATTTCTGGAGTGAGCTGTACTGACACATCGTCTACAATAATAAGAATATCAATATCATGTGATTTTTGTTCATGGCGCGCCGTACTTCCAAAAAGAACGACACTCTTGACAAAGGTACCAAACTCTTTTATAACAGCACGAGAGAAATCATAGGCAATATCAATATGCTCTTTACTATATTTGTGCCTATTCGGATTTTTTGACTCTTTTACTTTGAAATCCACATGAACCCCTCAATCATAAGGTAGTTTAATGCTTCTTAAACATTTATAACTACTCTTAAATGAACTTAACTTACGGTTCTAGTGATTCAGGTATCTGATTAATTAATAATGTGAGAGATTCTTTTCGCTCTTTTAATGAAGAAGAGTCTAATTCACAAGTATCGCGAAGAGCTGTTACTTCAGCAATCACTCTCTCAAGTGCTTTAGCGCGAGCATCATAGAGAATATCACGACGGTCTGCCCACTCTACAAATGATTCATGAGCTGTGAAATCATCAATTGCTTTTTGCTCACTGCCTGGAGAAACAGTAAACGCAAAAGTGTTATGCCCAGGATATTCCCCATGTAGCTTATACCCTAATTGATTACCAATGTATTCTGCAGATGAAGAAGTAATTCTTCCTTTAAATCCAACTAGTATTTGCCCTTCTGCATAATGTGGTTTATATGACATACACGAGCAAGTTCTTTGATGACATATAAATCTAACGCTATAAGCTTAGAGAATAGTTCTATGTAATAGTGGAGTAACCTACATTACTTTTATTTCAAAATGAAATATTTATAATCTATAGTTAATTATAGTTTATTATGGCATCAACAACAATTCAAATTAGTTCAGATTTACAGCAGGAACTAAACAAAATGAAACTTTTTAGTAGAGAAACGTATGAAGAGGTAATTTGGAATATTATCGAGGACACTAAAGAACTATCTGAGCAAACAAAAAAAGATATTGCCCTTTCACGAAAAGAAATTTCAGAAGGCAAATATGTAACATTATCAAACCTAAAAAAGAAATACAATATTCAGTAGGCTCTTTCAAATGACAGTAAAAACAAACAGATCATTTCATAAAGAATTGATAATGCAAACCCAATCCTTATTTATGAACAAAAAATTCTATTTTCTAACATACTTAGAGGTGACCTTTAGTGTATGAAATTATACTTTCAAAAAGGATTGAAAAATTCTTTCATAAAATACATTCACAAGATAGAGAAAGAATTATCTTTTCTTTAGAAAAATTACGGATTAGACCACAAGCATACCTTAAAAGACTTGTTGGAGAGACATCCTATAAATTCAGAATAGGAGACTATAAACTGATAGTTGATTTAGAAAGTAATAAACTATTAATTCTTGTTATTGATATTGGACATAGAAAAAACATCTATAGAAAACAAGATTAATATTAAAAACAAAGTGGAAGTATTCCTTTTATTTGAGAAAGTTTACTCACTTATGAAGTCGATAGGAAATTAAAAATATTATGTTATAATGACTCAAGTGAAACTATTTCTTCTTTCTTTTCTGCTAAATTCTTAACAATTATATTACCTTCTTTAATTTCATCACCAATAATAACTGCTTTTTGTGCGTTTATTTGTGAAGCATAAGATAATTGTTTTGCAAGTTTTCTTCCCAT
>JBLKOW010000081.1:0-4719 GCA_047603135.1 Candidatus Woesearchaeota archaeon
GTTTTTTAGAAAAAATATGCAACTCTGTCAGATCAATACCCGCGTCATTATCGTCAAGAAATGGTAAGCTAGATACATCACTCAAACAAAAAAATGAGCAACTTGAACTAATTCTTGGTCTTGTTGGAGGCGGAACGACCGATGCAATTGCTATTCGTGAATTAAGTGCGAATGGTTCATCTTATGTTTTTGTTAATGAAGCATATGCCCGAATGCATGAAACAACTCCAGAAGATATGACTGGCTCGGAAAGTGATGGAAATTACGCATTTACAACTCCTGAGAAACTTGCTCGTGCTGAGGCTGAAGCATTACATAACAATGAGCAAACAATACGCCATAATTCTAATAAAGGTTCAGACCAAAGAATGTATGAAACAAAAGTGAAACGCTTTGGAAGCTATGTTATTACGACCACTCGTGACATAACCGACCACGTAAGGCTTGTAACAGACTTAGAAAACGAGCATGTAGTAGCAGTTCAAGCAAAAGAAAAAGCAGAAGGTGCACAAAAAATGCAAGAGTTATTTTTTATGAGAGGAGTTCATGACCTAAGAAATCTTCTTGCAGGAATTGACGGGATGAGTCAACTAATACAATTATCTGATAATCCTAAGGAGAATCATTCTTATGCTGAACGAATACTTACGTGTACTGAAGAACTTAACATGTATATCTCGCGTTTACTTGACTTTTCAAAATTAAAAGAAGGAGCAGTTACAATTGAGTATGATAGTATATTTTTACATGAAATCCTTGGCAGTGTTGCATCTACAGCAAATGGTACGTTAATTAATAAGGGGAAGCAAGATGCAATTAAGTTCAGATATTCAATTGATGAGAATGTTTCTGACGTTATTGAAACAGATGGAGTTCGCACAAAGCAAATGCTTCAAAATCTGGTAAATAATGCAATTAAATTTACAAATGAAGGCGAAGTAAAAGTTCACGTATATTTAGAAGGAGATAAATTATGTTATCAAGTAAGTGATACGGGGATTGGTATGAGTCCAGAATACTTAGAAAAGTTATTTGATCCATACAGTCAAGAAAGCAGTGAAACACAAAAAAAATATGGAGGAACTGGACTTGGCCTTGCAATAACACGCGACATAAGTAGGCTCCTTGGTGGTGATACTAAAGTTGAATCATCTCTAGGGAATGGAACAGTGTTTAAAGTTTTAACAGAGTATCGTCCAATGCAGCGACCTTAAACACATACTACGTTTTTTAAGCTACAGCAATTATTACTGCTCTCAATACTAATCAAGCTACTTAATTTTGTATCTAAATTTAGCACTACGCAAATACATTTTTATATGGGTAATAAAAGAATAAATGTATGGTTGCACTAGTTAGTTTTATTATTCAAACAATTATCTCTAGTAATGAATACAGGAAGAATAAAGAAATTCTAATAAAAGAAAGTATTAGTAGGGATAAGCGTTATAACTCGCGTACGTATGGAGTATATGGCACATTTCATGCAACCTCAACATTTACTCCTCTTGCAATTCTTATTACCCTCTTTCAGAATAAAAAAATTTTAGGAGAAAAGACTAGTGAATCACTGCGATATAAAAGTTCTGATACGCCAACGTTTATTGATTTAGGGTCTGGAATCGGCGTGCCAGTTTTATATGCAAGCATGAATGACTGGAATGCACATGGAATTGAATGTGAGATTAATTGTGTTTCAATTGCAAAAGAAAATATAAAAGACCATAAGCATTCTCTCAAAACTCAGCCAGTATATCATCACGCTTCATTCTTTCCAAATGATTTTAAGCCTAAAAGAAGTACTATAGAAGGAGAAGATGACTTTAAAGAACTCTTAATTAAGAATAGTTCTTCAAAAAATATAGTTGGTATAGATAGTAAAGTCTTATCAGAAGGAGACTTATGGTATCATTATCAAGTAGAGCGAGTACAGAATATACTTGATCTTTTTTCGTGCTATGGTTCAAAAAATGCGTATCTAATACTAGTTAGAACACGGCAAGACTCAAAATCTATCCCTAACAATATCATCCAGGTAGATGCATATGAGACTATAGAATTGTATAAAAAAATAGCACAGTAACCTTACAAGATATATACCTTACAAGATATATACCCTACAAAGAGTTATGAAAAATAAACGTAAAAATAAAAAATAACAAAAATCCGACTCTCGGTTGTTCGTCCTATCCCCAACATAAATGTTGGGGTATTACGGACTCACGATTGAGTCGGATTTTTGGAATTGAAAATCTCACCCTAAAGGATGGGGTATTCAGATCCCCATTCAAATCTCGAATGCGAGATTTTCAATAAAATTACGCTTTTGCAAGAATCTCATCAATCTTTGTCTTCATGACTTCTTTTGGTGCAAATCCTGTAATGCGATCAACTTCCTTTCCTTCTTTGAAAACAATTAAGCAAGGAATACCAGTTATATTATGTTTTCCTGCAACATCAGGATAATCTTCAGTTGAGCACTTTGCAAAGTCAAGTTTTCCATCATAAAGTCCTGCAAGTTCCTCAAAAATTGGCGTAAGCATTTTACATGGACCACACCAACTTGCCCAAAAGTCAACTATTACTGGTGTTTTTGCATTAATAGCATCATCAAATGTTTCTTGTGTTAGTTCTTTTACCATATCAATCACCTTATAATTATCGTTTATAATAAGATGAACTATATGCATCTATATAAATGCTATGAAGTATTGCACAAAACACTGCAAAAATAACAGTAGTCTAAAAAATTTTAGTAAAATTAACCTAATATTAACTATAACATACTTAATCTTAAACAATAATATACTTAATATTGAACTATAACATACTTAATATTAAAGTATAACCTAATCTACACCGATAGCTCTGCATAATATTTATAAATCATCAACTTTTCATGCTTTTATGCGTAATTTACAGAAAAAGAAAACTGTAACCATGGAAGTTCCCGTATTAAGACGAATGGGTGCATTTGCAGTTGATTATCTAATACTTAGTTTCTTTGTATTATTCCCTTTTGAGCGTTTGATTAATCGTCAGTTTAATGGAGCTACAATGAGTAATTTAGTTTCTGCATTTCAAAGCGGAGCAATAAATGTATTCTTCATAGTTATTATTTCAGTATTTATGGGAATTGTTGCTTTTCTTTATTTCATAATCTTAGAAACAAAATTTAAGCAAAGCATTGGCAAGATGTTCTTTAATGTAAAAGTAGGCAGTATTAAAACTACGACGCAAGTTACACAATCCCAAATGATTACCAGAACACTTGGAATAGTTTTAGTGTATGTAATTCCTATTCTTGCACTTGCTGATGCATTATATGCACTTTTTAACAAAGAAAAACAACGATTTTTAGAAAAAATAAGCGATACAAAAACATATATGCACGTATCAATTTAAAAAATACTTACGAGGCTTTACACTATGGCAGAAAAAAAGAATAGAGGAAAATGGATTTTTATAATATCAGTAGTTTTATCACTTGCATTAATGAGTCTAATCATCTCAGGTATACTTGGGCTTGTTGCAGGAGGCTCAGACGATAGATTTGTACGCGATGGTAAAGGAAATACTGCTCTTCTTCGCATAAATGGTGTACTACTTACTGAAACCTCGCCGTCATTATTTGGTGGACAAGCTGAAACATCTGCAAGTACACTTGTTCGTGAACTTGATAGAATTAACCGTGATGCAACTATTCAGGCAGTTATCTTTGAAGTAAATTCTCCAGGTGGAACACCTGTTGCATCTGAAGAAATTGCACATGCTATAAAAAATTTAGATAAACCCACAGTAGTATATATTCGCGATATTGGTGCTTCAGGTGGTTACTGGGTTGCATCAGCATCAGATCACATTCTTGCGAGCAGATTATCATTTGTAGGCTCTATTGGAGTAATTGGTTCATATCTTGAATTTTCTGGTCTTATGGATAGATATAATGTTACCTATCAACGATTTGTCGGAGGAGACTACAAAGATTTTGGTTCACCATTCAGAATGCCTGAAGAAGGTGCAAGTGAATTATTCCAACAACAAATTGATGTAGTATATGATATTTTTGTGGATGAAATTGCACAGAATAGAAATATGTCACGCGATGATGTATTATCGCTTGCAAATGGTATGGTATTTACTGGATCGCAAGCACTTGATTTAGGTTTAATCGATGGAATTGGTGGAAGACGTGAAGCTGTTGAGTATCTTGAACAAACTTACAATATGACGGTGAATGTTGTTGAATATAAGCGCAGAGTAACGCTCTTTGACATATTTATGATGGCTCAGCTCAACCGTGCGTACAGTATAGGTCAAGGCATTGGCGATTCATTAGTAAGAAGCAGTACAGAACGTCGTATTATGGTGTAAGACTTAGCGGGCAACTACAACATACACATCATCATTACTTCTAACTCTTGAAGGGAGTGGCAATGTTACCTGAGTTCCTTTCAAGGCTTTTTTAATCGACTTTCCTTTTTCATCACGAATTTGGGTTACTTTATGACGAATTAATCCTGATGTTGTGCCCATAATTAATAACTCATCATCAACGGCAAATTCGTTTGATTGCACAAGAACAAGAACAACATTTTTTTGATCATAATAATTTATAACTTTGCCAACTAATTCTTTTTTTTCAGTGCTCTTACTTCCATAACTATCACACCATGCAGAAATAGGTTTACCTAAATAAAATCCTGAGGAAAATCCTCG
>JBLKOW010000082.1:0-4633 GCA_047603135.1 Candidatus Woesearchaeota archaeon
TCCTGCGCAATTGCACTCACAATACTATCATTAAGTGCTTCTTCAACAATTTCAGGAAGAACTGCTAATTGATCGGTAGAGACTTTACAAAAACCAAGATACTTTTTAGGAAGCTCAGTAACAATGGGACCTATAAAAACAATTTTAGAGCCTGCTTCATTACATTCTTCCACTTGCGCATGAACTTTCTCAATAATACCTCGACCAGGAACTGCAGAAATAACTGTAACAGCTGAATCCTTACATTCTTTAGTTATATTAAAACCTGCAGAAATAAGAAACGCATGCGCACGCTCCGAAGTACTTAATGCATACATATCGCCAATCGTTTTAATATAAACACTATCCATCTGGTCGAGGAAAAGTATTTTGTTTATAAGTATTGTTATTAGTAGTGCATTGTGAATCCAAAGGTAACTTTTAGTAGTACAAGTATCAAGAAAGAAAAACAAAAAAGTATTTGAAGATAAATTTTGTTGATTAGACAAGCGAGTTATTAGATTGTGATACAATCTAAAATAACAAATTTCATTTATTATGTGAGGCATATAGGGATTTTAGTAATCTGCCGAACGGTGATGATCTAATCAGAATTAATCACTTTACTAAACTTAATATAAAAACCACATATTACTTTAAAACCCAAAGAAAAAGAGCAAAATAGGCACAATTAAACACCCCATGCCCATCGTACGCGTCGTTTTAACTATTGCAGGAATAAGACCTACTGCACTTGCAACAACAAGAATAAGCAACCCATACCATCCTCCTAAAATAAATGCCATAGCAGTAATACAGCACATAATACTCAACACTAACTTAATGTATGAAACGCGCGATATAAAACTTAGAAATGCACGGGAAAAAAGCAAAGTCACATACACACTGCATGAGCCAGCAATTAAAATAGTAATCAAAAGGACTCCTAGTTCCTGAAATCCAAAACTAGAAAGAATTTGTTGCACTGTAATAATACTCCCATTACGTGCGCGATCAATAACATAATACGTTACTAATGATAAATTAAAATTAAAGGTTGAAATGCTCCCGATAAGAAGCATAAATCCCTTATCACCTATATTTCGAACAAGCTGAGATGCGAGCGTGCTTGCCATACCTGAACCTAAACCTGGAAGAACCGCAGTAATAAAACCTGAAACACACCCCGCTGAAAGTGCTTTACCTGCAAGTATTATTTCAAGAACATTCTTTTTCTCTTTTTGAGCTGGAAAAAAAGATTTTCCACGCAAACTATACAGTAATGTTGCAATACCAAACAAACCTGAAAGCAGTGGAAATAAAGGATTTTCAATACTTGGATTACGAAGAACAACATATCCAAGTAAACCACTTATCGCAAAAACAACAAACGCCCACACTTTATACCGATCGCGCAGTATCATAAAAGCAACCACTGCAATAATTCCATACTTAATATACGGCTGAATTATATCATATCCATGCACCACAACCATCACAAAAAAGGGAAATAAAACAAACGAAATAATAACTGCAATAAAACTTCCTATGACAGTGAGCTGAACTGCAAACAATCCTTGTCCTTGATGTAATAATCGATGTCCAGGAAGAACTCCGAGCGCATCGCCTGATTCTGGCGCCCCAAGAAATATTGCAGGAATTACGCTAACAAACGAATGAGTTACCGACATTGCCACAACAAAAACTGCAACAAGAAGTGGTGAAGTAATTGTTAAAAGCACAACAGAAAACGACAAAAGTCCAGCAGCGATTAAATTAACATGAACCCCAGGCACAAGGCCTGTAAAAGTCCCGGCGGTCACACCAAGGAGGATTGCTATGAGGATTTCTAGGAACATACATTAGCAGAGATTATTGTTTTTATATGCTTATCGACGATAAAGTCGGAAATATTTTTAGTTTTTTGAAAAGTTTTCAAACAAAATATTAGATAAAAGAGAATATGAAAATAGTTATAGAAAACAAAAGAATAAGCAAAAGAAATATTAAAAAACAATGACAAACATATAATATACTCAAAACAACGCAAGAATTTCCTTTTTTACATTTCTAAAGGTATGCTCATTCACCCTGCCAATTTGCTTGAAGAGTAATTCCTTCTCAATTTTAAAAAGAGATGCTGGTTTTATGTATGAATCTGAGAACAACTTCCCTTGCTCAAGATGATTTTTTGCTAGAAGAATAGTTCGAGGTATTTTTTGGGAGGTAATTGCACAAACAATAACGTCTGAAGAAATTGCATTAAACGAATCCTTTGAAACAACTAACACAGGTCTTACCTTAGTTTGAGAAAGATCTGAAAAAGGAAACGGAACCAAGTGAATTTCTCGCTGCCTCATAGGTACTTGCTCCACTCTTTTTCATCTTTCTTATTGTTCCAATCTTTATGCAAAGAGCGTTCAATAAGCTTATTCCACTGCTTATTCTCATGTTCAATAGCATGCAACTCTTTTTCAAATTCATCCTGAGGTATAAGAATAACCTTTTTTCCTACTTGTCGCAAAATGCACTTTGAACCTGTTTTTAAAGATAATTCTCTTCGAATACTTTGCGGAATAACAATTTGGCCTTTCGATGATACCTTAGTCATTTCAATCATAGTAAGATTAGTAATATTTGTCTTACTTATAAAAATTGTGTTCATAAAAGACTATAAAGACCTACTTTTTATATATTTGTGGGCGAGAAAACCGGAAATATTTCGGTGAAATTGAAACTCTTCTGGTTCTTATTTCTTCATTTATTACATCAACTCAACAAATTCTTTTTTCACTAATGATAGTGTCTTTTTGTTGAGTGTTCCTATCTTTTTTATAATAATACTTTTTTCAAGAGTAAATAACTTATTCACTTTTATCCTGCTTTGAGTAGGAATAAAGCCTTCCGACAAATTAGAAGTGTTAATCAAAACACTATATGCGGAATCTTTCAAGTACGATGTTATGCCACACGTAATAACATCATCAGAGTTATTATCCTTAGAAATAATCAACACAGGTCGTTGCTTCACTGCCTTTAAATTGGAAAACGGAAATGGAACAATACAAATATCTCCTTGCTTAAACGGAATCCCAGATATCATCTTCTTTACGACTCCATAGTTTTTTAGCAGTTTTTTCCGAATTAAGAAGCAAGTCTTTAAAATGAGAATCGTTTAAGGGTTGAAGAATAATCGCATTATTTCTTCGTATCGCAACTAATTCACATCCTTTCTCAATCCCCACTACATCTCTAAAACTCTTTGGCAACGAGATTTGACCTTTGTCAGTTACTTTTATGATTTTAGCATCCATACATAAAGTAAGGAACTCCTTACTTATAAAAATTGTGTTCATAAAAGACCATAAAGACCTACTTTTTATATATCTATGGGCGAGAAATCCGGAAATATTTCACCATTATTGAAAATTCTTAGAAACATTCAAACAGTAATTTCAGTAACATCAAGCTCATATCCTAGTTCAATGTGTTGAAATCGTTTTACATCTTCTGGACAAACCATTGTTAGTGCATAGCCAGAAGAATCATTCCTACCTGTTCTACCCATCCTATGAACATGAAACTCAGGCTGACGAGATACATCATAATTAATAACTATGTCTACTTCAGGAATATGTAATCCTCGTGCTGCAACATCTGTTGTTACTAAAACACTAATTCTCCCTTGCTTAAACATATTCAAAATATTATTTCGTTCATCTTGTTTAAAATCACTATGCAAAGAACGTGCCTTTCGTCCAAATAACTCCGCAACATAATCGCAACGTGTTTTTTGATTGCAAAAAACAATTGCTCGCTTGAATGTCTTACTAGCTAAAAATCTAACGAGCACCTCATTTTTATCTTTTATTTCACAAAGCACTTTTTCCTGCACAATATTTTTAGGGATTTGCTCCCCTACTTCCTCAAATTCATATTCCTTAATTTCTTTCTTAATAAACTCATCAACTCTGTTACTTATAGTTGCAGATGCTAGAATAATTTGAGCATTTTTACTTACACGAGTTTTAAGATATGCACATTCATCATAAAAACCATTGTCAAATATTTGATCGCTTTCATCATATACTATGTAGTGCACTTCTCCTACAGCAATATTCTTTGCATTTACGTGTTGAAGCAATCTACCCGGAGTTCCAACCATGATTTGAACTTTCTTAGAAACCGTTTTTTGATCCCCAGACATAGTTCTACCTCCGTAAAGCATACCCACTTTAATATCAATCAAATCGCATAATGCACTCATCTCTTTTCCTACTTGGATACATAACTCCCTAGTTGGCACCATAACTATCATTTGCAAACCCATTTTTGGTTTAATTTTACCCACAAAACCAAGTAAGAAAGCTAATGTTTTACCGCTTCCAGTTCTCGATGTAAATACTACATTCTTTCCCTTAAGCATTAGTGGAATAATTTTTTCTTGAACTTCTGTAGGCTTAGTGAATTTTAAAGTACTAAGTGCATAAAGTACATTCTGCTTTAGCCCAAGTTTAGTAAAATCTGTCATTCTAAATAAGAGTTCTTGATTAGTCTTTATAAAATAGTTAGAAAATATATGGACTTTTTCTTTTTTGCTTTCATGCTCATAAATAAATTCTTCACTTTTATATGTTCTATACCAAAAAACTCC
>JBLKOW010000083.1:0-4585 GCA_047603135.1 Candidatus Woesearchaeota archaeon
AATAAAAAGATACGTATGACCAATCAAGAACGCACGATTATAATAACAGCGTATGTGCAAGTGAGTATGATTGCTTCACTTCTATTGCTTTACGCAGTATTGCAAATTCAGGATTATATTACTTATAGTTCACAAGGATTTTTGAGAGATATATTGAACGTAATTTATGCATATGATATTATAATATTACCATTTATTCTAACACTCTTTGCGTTATTATCTACGTATATAATTAAGCACTTTTACAAAGAGTTAGGATTTGCAAAAGTATTCACGCTCACCATTGTTGCATTTATAACTCTTGCATTACATATTTTCTTAAGTGCGTTTGGTGGATGGTACTTGGGATGTAACCCTAAAAGCGAATCATGTTATAGCACCCTCGTTGTTGCTACCCTTATACATATAATAATCTTTACTGTACTAACATATTATCTTACTTCAAAAGGAATGCTTGAAGCGAAGAA
This sequence comes from Candidatus Woesearchaeota archaeon, assembly GCA_047603135.1. Lineage (GTDB taxonomy): Archaea > Nanobdellota > Nanobdellia > Woesearchaeales > JACJVV01 > JACJVV01. The sequence goes on from JBLKOW010000083.1 coordinate 468, forward strand.
GTAAAATTGATGTTTGAGATATTAATTTAATTCCAAATCATCACTCTTTTGCGCTGTTCCACATTACATCAAAATATTGTTTAAAAGAATTAGTAACTTCCTCGCTGGTTATGCGAATAATAAGTGGCTCTTTTGTTAAAATAATTATATTTGATTTATTTTTATACATAAGAATTTCTGCAGGTGTTGATTGTTCTAAAAATTTTACCTTATATTTTTTTGATTCTAAGAAAAAACTAATACGTTCTTTTCGTTTGCGCATCTCTTCATTAAAAATAATACTGGTAACAATACCTTTTCGCTCACGCATTCGTGAATATTTAAGAAAAAACATATCTGCTTGCTTTTCAGACTCACCCTTACTAGCGCCAAATACATAATTCTGCTCGCCCGTATCACATTCGTCAAGCAAATCTTCAAAAACAGTTTTCATACCATTCCATCCATGAAATACTTCAACATTAACTTTTTCTTTTGATTCATTAAATTTTAAAAGCAAAGAAGGCAAGATAGTTTCAACAAACTTTTTTTCTTGTTCAACTTCCTCTTTCTTTTGGTCAAGAAAATCTAAAATATGACGTGGATTAACCGGAGAGAAATGAGCAACACCATTCTTTTCAACCCGTGAAATGATGCCCTTCTCTACTAAACGATTAGTCACATCATAAATATTAGAAGGTGCAATGCCGGACTGTTTTGCAAGAGCTGATTTTGTTGTTTCACCTAACTCAAGCAAGGCGTCATATATTTTAATTTCACCTTCAGTTAAACCAATTTTTCGCAGTTGATGTAAATCCATACCAGCATTAAAAGTTTGATATATTTAAATCTTTCTAAAGTAGTCCTGTTAAAGAACACTTATCTTTAAATAGATGTCGTATTCACTGTAAAGTAACAATTAAAAGAGGCAATACTCATGAAAACTGGTTATTTGGGAACAATGAAAATTGAGATTATCAATGAAGAAACCCTGAATGGTAATTATGGATATTGCCACGAAGGTTGGATTTTTGAATGAGGTGAACACAATGTGCGGAATAAACGGAATCATTGAAACACAAAACATTGGAGATACCATTGATGACACTATTAAAACAATTGAACGTATGAATGAAGTTGTAGAAGTACGTGGACCTGATGGAATTGGCGTTTTTACTACAGAAAATAGTGTATTAGGCCACACTCGTCTTGCTATAACTGATGCAGTAAATATTGATGCAAATCAACCTTTTGTATATGACGATTTAGTTATTTCATTCAATGGAGAGATCTATAATCATGCTGAATTACGCTCTGAACTAAAACAAAAAGGATATACATTTCGAACAGAGTGTGATACCGAAGTAGTGGTTGCTGCATTCAAAGAATGGGGAGAAGAAAGTCTTACTAAATTTAATGGTGAATTTGCTTTTGGTATTGTGAATTCTAAAACAGGAGATGCGTTTCTTGCACGTGATAGAACCGGAGTAAAACCACTTTACTATTCAGTAGATGAAAATGCAGTTTTATTTAGTTCAAAACCACGTGCTATCGATATTGCTCATGAATCATTTAGTCCTAATATTGATGCCATTCATCACCTTTATGCAACAGGAGCTGTATTTGCTGCAGGAGAAACGCCATTAAATGATTCAGCACATAAAGAGATCTCAAAATTAGGTCCAGGAGAATGCATGCATATTACTCGAGATGAGAATAAAAACAAACTTGAAACAACTATTAACAAATGGTACAAGCTTGATGTTCCTGAAGCAAAGCCTGCAGAAACTCCTGAAAAAAGGGAAGCAGAAATACAAGACTATGCACAGAAACTTCGTGAAACAGTCACTGATGCAATCGAATGTAGAGTAAGTGATGAAGTTCAGACTGGGGTAATGCTGAGCGGTGGTTTAGATTCTGCAATAGTAACTGCAATTGCTGCTAAAAAATATACTGCAATGGGAAAGAAATTAGTGGCATCAACTATAAGATATGCACCGCCTGGTATTAACATTAGAACAGATCAAGACGAAGCCCGTGTTAATCCTGATTACTTTCACGCACAAAAACTTGTTAACAAACTCCAGAACCAAGGAATGAATGTTGAGCATCATGCACATACTATTACTCCTGAAAACTTTTTAACTAATCTTGATGCACTAGTAGAGGAAACAGGAATTCATGATAGTATTAGACAGCTTGCAATGTTTGGTAATTATACCATTCTTAAGAATAATGGTGTAAAAGTAGCCCTTATTGGAGAAGGAGCAGACGAGATATTTGCAGGGTACTGGAAAGGATTTCCTGGCCTTGCAACTGAAAAATTGCAAAGAGAGGAAGGAGATAATTCACCAATTGATTTTGCTGGAATGTTTGCCTCTAGGAAACATTATGTTGCGAAACTCTTTAATCAAAATGCTCTTAGTGATGTTAATCCAGATAAACCAAAAGAGCGTTTTGAAGAGACATATAATTCATTCTCAGCAGACAATGTCTTTCGAAAAATGATGGGTATGTATGCTGTTGAGTTTTTAGCATTCCTAAATAATGCAAATGATAGCTGTTCCATGGGTAATAGTATTGAAGCAAGACCACCTTATCAAGACCACCGAGTGGTTGAGTTAGCATTACAAATTCCACGAGAATATCAAACGGATGATTCACGTGAGCCTGGTAATCTTGAAAAAGATGTGCTTAAGCGTGCTTTCACCGAAGAACTTGAAGGTACTGGAATTCTTGAGCGTGCAAAAATCCCGCTTCCTGCAGCATCTCATATGGCATACCACGATACAATTATTGATGAATATGAACGCAGAAAAGAACAAATTAATGATTCCTTTTGGGATTATTTTAACAAGGATACTTTTGATGCTATGGGAAAGAGTATTAGTGCACGCCGCGAAGAACTCCTCAATGTGTATAATGGTGATATGCTCAAAGCAGGAAATGACCTTGTTGCATGGAGAGATGTTAGTATTAAAGACTTTGATGTGCTTGGAAGAGAAGAATCTGGAAAATATGTTGCCGGTAAGGACATCCGTATTAATGATGTATTCAAACTACTAACCACTATGGTATGGTATGAACAGCAACAAAATACAAAATATGCAATCAATGGAGGTGATATGCGTGAATAAAACTGCACTACTTATTATTGATATGCAAAATGATTTTGCACGGAAAGGCTCCATAGTAGAGGTGAAAGGATTAGATATGATTGTACCTAAGTTATCTAGATTTATTAAGGCGCTACGTCAAAGGAATGTATTAGTGATATATACAAGGCACATCTTTGACCAGAAATTAAACCCACAAGAATCACGAATGTTTCCGTTAATGAACAAAGAAGTATTAAAAGATAATAGTAAAGGATCACAAATTATTACAGAGTTAATTCGACACAAAAATGATATTGTACTCAAAAAAATGAGGTATGATGCATTTCTGGGAACACCTCTTGAATTAATTTTAAAGTCAAACAATATTCAGAATGTGATAATTACAGGAACTATGACAAATATTTGTTGTGAGAGTACGGCGCGCACTGCTATGATGAAAAATTTTAATGTGTATTTTTGTAGTGACTTAACCTGTACAACAGATAAAATGCTTCACGAGAATACACTGCGCAATATAGCATCACATTTTGGTAATGTTGTAAGGAGTGAAGAGATTATGAAGTTAGTATCATAGATTCAGAAACATTTATATTATCTTTTTTTTGTAGGATATATATGGATGTAATTATTGAAAAAGCACAAAAGAAAGATGTCAATGGTGTTTATGTAGTTTTACTTGAAATGATTAAGTCAGAAAATGCATGTGCACGAAAAGTAAGCCCCTCTCTTATGAAACAGCGAATTAAGCGTTCTGACTTTGAGGCTTCAGCACAAAAAGAACTCCTCAGAAGTTTTAAGGAAAAAAATTCACGATTTTTGGTTGCTAAAGTTGATGGGAAAGTAGTAGGATACGCACGAGGAAGTATTGTAAAAAATAAAGATCCATTTTTTAAAACAGTTACTACAGGATACTTGCATGCCCTTGCAGTACTTAAGAAGTATACGAAAAAAGGAATTGCATCGTTGCTTTATGAAAAAATAGAAACATGGTTTAAAGAAAACAAATGCTCGCACATTTAT
>JBLKOW010000002.1:0-31961 GCA_047603135.1 Candidatus Woesearchaeota archaeon
CAAATAAAAATGAATTTAAATAATCTACGATATACAAACTGCAAGCAACAAACAACAAAAAATAAACAAATATGACGCAAGATTTATATAATACCTATACCAAAGTATTAGTATGAGCAATACAGCTACGTGGAATCTAAAGAATTATAATAAGATTTCAGTAGTCATGTTTACATGCTCACGGCCTTTTAGTTGTTAAGAACCGTAATGTACACGAGTTCTGGACAACAAGAAGGCACAAATTCTACTCTGTTTTCCAGGACAAAAAATACACACGGTTTTATACTTCTAAAGGCAATAGGAGGGAAAGACTATGGTATATGAAACGAAGTGCGTCATCTGCGATGAAGCAATAACCAACCCAGTATGTCCGGTGTGCCTTGAACGGCAAATTACTCACTGGATTGGTGAACAAAAGCCATCATTAGTTCCTATCCTCCAAAGGATAGGCGCAAGTGTTATGGAATTTACACATGATAATACAAATTGTATTCTGTGTGAAAGTAACATGAACGTCTGCCCACATTGTTATTGCAATGAGATTCATGCATGGTTGCAAGAAAACGAACATAAAAAGATTGCAGAATTATTTGCAAAGCAATTCAACTTTGAAATGAACCATGTGTGCTCAAACGACCACATCAAGAAAGAAGATTATGAGCACATTGAAGATATAAAAGTTCAAAACAAACATGAACACGAAAGAATAATTCACATAAAAAAACTCATGCAAGTCTGAAGCGAATTAGTGCTGCAATACCTGAAACACCGTCAAGACGAGCGCCAGCTTCATTTTCACTAGAAAGGATAATAACCTCTCCACGCGAGTCTTCGACTGTTTTCATTAAAATATGTAAATCATCATAAGAATTTTTTTCACGAGCGTGAGCTATATGATTTGTAGAAACAAATAATTTCAAAATAGCGCCAGCCTTTGCATGTTCACTAACTTCATGAGGGCCATATGTACAAAGCCCGTCTTTACCTAAAGCTGTAAAAAACTCTTCAATTTGACTAGATTCGTAAGCAAGACGCTCAGATGCAAGAACTGATTTTACTTCATCACGCTTTAAAAGTTCAGCAAAGGCCCTTTCTGAAACATCAGAACATGTTGCAAGAACAACTTTTTTCTTCATTTCAGCAGGCATGCGCTTTACCAAATCTTCCTTAAAAAAAGATGGAGAAGCAATAACAACATGATTAAGAGAATAGCGTGAAATATATTCTTTAAGAACAGTAATAATCTCTGCATAAAAATCTTTACTAACTGACTGAGCATCGCCTTTCTTTACTACATCACCCTTAAGATGAGAAATTATTTCATATCCCTGACCTGTTAAATGAGCAAAAAATGCTTCTTCTCGATCCATAGCAACAAGTAAAACATCAACTTTTTCTTGACCAGCCTCCTGTATACGAGATAAATGATATGCAAGCCAGTCTTGCTCTACAGTAATTTGATCATGAATTCCGATACTAAATGAATGATTACTTCCTTTTGCTATGTCATCATGCTCTGACTGAACTAGCCCTTGTACACGTAATAATTCATTTTCAAAAAGAACTGCTTCAACAAGTATACGCATAATGTATACTTTTTTTTCTACTTTTGTATCTGATAAACGAACTTTACGCGTAGTCTTGGCAGTAACAAAAGCTCTTGGCTGAATCACTGATGAAAGAAGCCATAGATCATCTACCGACTGAGGAATAACAACAAGTACTCCTGTTTTTGCATTATATGATAGCTTTTTCATGATAATAACCCTTCATTAACATACATTAACCTTACTGCGTAGTAAACTCATGCAAACGCAATGTTTATATATACTTAGGTATAAAATACCACTATATGTATAATAATGATGGATGGAATCAATATAAGTCAAAAAGCACTCATAGCATAAAAAAGTTTGCACAAATTACAAAAAAAGGGCAAGCAGTAACAGGGGCAAGTGCAACAAACTTAATTATAGCTATAACTGTATTAATTATAATTTATATCTTATTTCTTCCGCCTCAAGAAAGAGCAGCACTTCTTGGAGATCAAACAACAACGGTTACCACCCCTTCACAGCCGTATGGATTAGATCAATCATATAGAATTCCTGGAGGAAGAGAAACTGTTTTTTCAGAAGTACCAGGGAGTATTGACTATTCAGCATTAAATGAATTACGTATTCCATTAAATGCATTTATGTTATCAACACGAACGGATGCCCAAACACTTGAAGAGTTTAATCCATTCTACATTAAAAATGGTATAGGGGACCGTATTACTAAAAATCTAACATTCACCATCGATAATTTACAAAATGTAAACAATGTCATGCTTTCATTTACTAACAGAAGACATGAAGGAATTTTAACTATACGCCTTAATGGACATATTATTTATGAATTCAATATCGAATCATCACAAATTGAACCAATTAGAATCAGAAAAGATTTACTGCAAGAAAGAAATGATTTAGAATTTAGTGTTTCGGGGGTAGGATGGCAATTTTGGAAAACTAATGAATACAGTTTTGAAAATGTTAAACTAATTGCAGATGTAACTGACACAACTGGTCAAATGAGCATGAATACATTTTCAATAACACAAGAACAAGGTATGAATGTTGACCGTGCACGACTCAAATTTAATCCAGAATGTCGAACTGGCGAAGTCGGCACACTTGATATCCGTATCAATGATAGACTTGTCTTCTCTGCAATCCCTGACTGTGGAAGTTTAAATTTTATTGACATACCACATAATTACATTCTTATTGGAAGAAACCGTATAGATTTCACAACCATGCGTGGATCATACCTTATTGATTTAATTACAGTTGAGATTGACTTCCTGGACAACAAAATCCCAGTCTATTATTTTGACATGGACAGAAAATTTTTTGATTTGAAAATTGATCCAACAGTTGGAGCACGCTGCGGAGAAATTGATGGCATCTGTCCATCTGGATGTAGCGAAAATAATGATTATGATTGCTGCATGCAACAGTATACCACTCCTTATTGGTGTGTGCTTCCAACAGCAAACGAGAATGATAGATGTGTTGGATTTGTAGATGAAACAAATGCACATCGTTGCCCATCAGGATATATAGACAGATATGGAAGAATTGCTAAAGTATCAAAAAATACATGTGGTGATAATCACGATGGCATTTGCCCAGAAGGATGCAGCCCCGAATTAGATAAAGACTGTTGTTTTAACCAACCAGGTGACCAATATTGGTGCGAGGTTCTTCCAACCGCGGGGCGAGAATTTAGATGTATGAATTCAGTCAGTATAGCACAATGTGATTTATGTCCTACTGGTTATGTTGGAGAAAATAGTAGACCAATTTGTCAGCCAGGGATTAGCGGTGTGGAGGCTGAAGAACTAAAAAAAGAATACCAAGTCCTTTTAGAAATGAGATTTACTGAAGACCATTCCCGAAAACAAGCAGATATTTACATTAATGGACATTTAACTCGCATTGATATGACTGGTATAACATACCAACGAGACATTAGTCATTTTGTTGAACCTGGAAGTAATTCAATTGAGATTGTGCCTTTTAGTGTACTTAATATTCGCTCACTAGAAGTACAAGTTATTCAGTAAATAATTCTGAAAGAAAATGGTAACCGAGCAAAATACGCCGGATGAAGCCCCTAATCTAAATGAACTATATTCAAACACAGTTCAAGAAAATCAAAGAGTTGCAGAGAGAACAAGAATGCGAGAAGACCCCTTTAGTGATTTCGAAGATGAGCGACCTATTAAAAAACTAGACTCAAAAGTAAATAATCTTTCCGATGAACAAAGCCAATTGCAGTCACAAATAAATGAATTATCTAACCAAGAAAATCAATTACAGCAACAAACAAATAAACTACCTGACCAAGTAAATGAATTATCTAACCAAGAAAATCAATTACAGCAACAAATAAATCAAATTCCAGGAAAAACAAATCAATTACCCAATCAACAAAATCCACCGATGAATAGTGTGAAAAATTCATCAATAGATAAAATAAATGATGAACAAGCAGAAAGAAAAAATTTACTCAATGAGCAATTAAAAAAAGAACAAAATCAATATGAGAATAAATTTAAATTTGAAAAAAAGGAACAAAAAAAAGAAGATAAAAAAAAAGAAACATGGCGTCAACGCGCTATCAAAAGTGCAAAAGCTGCTTCAAAAACAGCATATTTAGGATATAAACACAGACGAGTCATTGATGAACTATTCGCCTCAATATTCTATGGGATTCTTGCGTTTGTACTGAAGATCCTGACTATTATTCTCATTGGTGGAGGCATCATAACAGTACTTTTTATCGCACTTCTTTTCACATACAGCGTTCATGCTGAAAAGTGTGATGAATTTCGCACACCTCAAGCACAAGGATGGGCTGCACTCGCTGCAGATTATGGCAACCGAGATTTTAGATCATGTATATGGACTAATGTAAAAATAAGTGTTGGTATTCAACTTGAACGTTTTGATGTGACTAATGTAATTATGAATTTACTTAATGAACAAGTATATCGTGCAACAGGAGATATGCTTTATAACGTAGTTGATGAAAATCAACAAACGCCAACAGGAGTATTTATTGAAGATATTAATTTACGAGAACGGTACTATAACGATGAGCCAATTACTTTTGCAGCAACTCTCAATGTTCGCACTATTGGGGACAGAATTAATGGAACAGTCATTGCTGATATAAATGGGCTTCAACCTGATGAAATCAACCCTCCAGGTGGAATATTTAGTATTGATGAATCACGAGGAGAACGAATTTTAGTAACATTCAATCCAAATCGATTCCAAAGAGGTGGAGTTTTTGATTTAAAAATAGCAACCTATTACGATTTTATTTCATATGCATACATGGTACCAACATTCATCAAAGCATCTACATGGTACGGATTAACACAACAACAACAAAATGAAGTACGCAATCAAGATGTAGCAATTCTTAGAGGAGCAAATACTCCTATGCAAATTGGTGGACAAGTTAATACCGGTGATAGAATTAACATAATAGAAGATAGTCAAGTGGTTAGTCCAGGAACTATTGAATTCACTATCCACGCTGATGCACAATCCCGACGCTCTCAATGGACAAATGGAAGAGTAAATACAGTTCATGAATTTGTAATGATTCTTCCAGAACCAATACGATTAAGAGGAGATTCAGAACAAACATTTAGAGGATGTGGAGGATATTCAATTACCAAACATAATTCATGTAATGAAATCAATTTAGGAGAAAACTATGCTGAAAGACTCGGATGTCAAGAAACCGATAATATTTATTCCATAAATACTGAACAAAATCGAAACACTTTCTCAGAAATTAACACATTTCTTTCATTTCAATGTCCAATTGATTTAGATGTTGAAAAATTATTTAGTGCTGATAATGAACAAATTGGTGTTATGCAACATGCAATAAAGGTTGCTTCGTCGTATAAATATGAAGTTTCGCGAATTCAGAAAATAAATATATTAAATAGACCTCGCACAGATGATACAACACAAACCCCTATAACTCATGTCTGTAGTAATATACAACAAGAAAAAGCTCAAGAATCAGAGCCTCTCTCCGAAGAACAAAAAACAGCATATGCTAGATATAGTCATCTTATGAATGTTGTCTTAAACAGAGAAACAATGCCTCAATTACAAAGAAATGAATTCATGGCAATGGGATTTGCCATTAGCGAAGCATACAACAATTTTGAAGATGGACGGCAACTAGTAGGATGTGGGATTAGTGAAACAACAACAGCAGAAAATGATATTCGATGTATGGTAACACAACTGAATCAATTTCAAACAACCCTGCCTGAAGTACGATTGCAACAATATTATGAAGCATTAGCAAATCAATACCCTGAAGAAAGACGTGCAGGTGAAGAAAATATACACCAATGGTTAAGAGCAGTATGCGATATCCAAGATATTTCAAAGGATGCAGATACAGAACCGGCTCCAGAACCTGATCCTACTGAAACAATAATAACATAATAACAAAAATCCGTCTCTCGAATACGAGATTTTCAATAAAAATACATAAAATGCACAAGATAAAGAGCACAACTATGATACTACACAAAAAATTTATTCTGAATTGTATTTTTGTAGCGGTAGCAATACTAATTGCTGGATGTGATTTTATTACTGGTAATTTTAGTCAACGTGATTTTCGTGTAGGAAATGAAGGTCTCACCCTACAAATTGAAGGAGAGAACCTCATTTATATTTACGGCGGAGATGAATATGCAACAAATAGTTTCACACTTCATATGGAAAATAGAGGAACATCACATATAGAGAATAATGACATATATATAAGGGTAAACTCTCCACAAGGCTTTATTGAAATGCAAAACGGAGAAAGTATCACTGAATTAAATACATTGAGTGATACACCAACAGACGTATTATATGGAAGAACAGAATTTACTAATCAAGGTGACAAAGGGATGCACACAATTACATATAATGCATATGCACCACTTCAAGGAGCAACTGCAACCATTAATGTAGATATGTGTTATAGATATACAACAAAACTTCAAGTACCATCACTATGTCTGCGAACAAATCCTACAGTCAATGATAGAAATTGTCGAGAAACATACAGCTTCACACAAGGCCAAGGTGCTCCTGTACGAATTTCTCGTGTAGAGATTAATGAGCGAAGAATGGACGGAGAAATTAATCATGACCTTCTGCTCACCATTACCAATGCAGGAAGAGGTATAACATCACTAGCAGAAGGAGATGCATTTAAAGAAGGATGCCTTGCGAGAAACGAAATAAATAAAATAAGATTATCAACAATTAATTTAGGAACACAATCATTACAATGCTCTGGAGAGAATAATATTATCTCATTACAAGATGGAGAAACAACAGTACGCTGCCAAGTTCCAGAAACAATACAAAGTAGTGAAGGATTAATCCATCTACCTTTAACTATTGAACTTGATTATGGATACCATGTGAGTGCAAACCAACGGATTAATATTCAACGAAGATAATGAAAAATATCAGATGACGCAAATCATCATTAAAAATCTACTAAAAGTAAAAAATATTATAAAGTAAAAAGATAAAGTAAGGAGAAACAGAGAAAATACATCATCAAAAAGGAGAATACTATGAAAAAAACAAACACAATTTTCGGAATATGCGTTCTTGCGGTAATATCTTTAATACTAACTGGATGTGGACCATCAACAAGTGGTTCAGTTACTGACTATCGAACAGGTAGTCAAGGATTAGAAATTTCATTTATGAGAAACGCACCACCAAGTTCCATGTATGCCGAAGATGAATCATTCTCAGCACTTGTTGAAATCCATAACCGTGGAGTCTTTCCAGGAGATAGAGATGGAGATTTAATAGCTGATATCCACTTTACAGGATTTGATAGAAACATTATTCAAGGATTAGAAAGAACATCAGTTACATTTCGTGAGGAAGAAGCACGAACTCGGTACAATCCTGAAGGAGGATACCAAGTAGCAACACTTGAAGGCAGAGTTAACCAAGCAACATTTATGAATTCACGTATTGACAGGTATGATGCAACTATCCGTGCTACTATTTGTTACCCATATAAAACATTTGCATCAGTTGATGTATGTATTGATCCTAATCCAAACCGCGCATCCGGTAGCAATGAATGTCGGCCAGGAATAACAAGTGCAGGAAGCCAAGGTGCACCAATTGCAGTAACCAGCGTTGAAACAATTGCGCAACGTGGAGCTGCACGATTCGTAATCACCGTAGCAAATGTAGGTGGTGGAGAAGTAATTCTTCCTGAATATTTAGGACAATGTACCGAACCTTCAACGACAAGAACAGAGTATGATAAAATTCGTATAGTTAATGCTGATTTATCTGGAACAATTCCACTTGATTGTACACCAAGCGATACTATTAATCTTGTAAATAATAGAGCAACAATTGTATGTCGTGCTGATAACATTGATGAATCTGGAACAGCATATAAAACACTCCTTAATCTCGAAATTGATTATGGATACAAAAAAGCAATCCAACGAACGATGCAAATCCGAGGAGATTAGTCACGAATAGTGACAACAAAATCACAAAAATAACAGAAACATTTATATATGTGTAATATAGAATTCTCTATACTAAAATAGGGAATAGTTTTATCATGGAAATCGCTCGTAAAATAAATCACTTCGTAGTTCTGATTTTTCTAGCAGTAGTTTTAAGTGCGTGTACACCAAGTGGACAGCAAACAACGCAAACTCACATGTCTGGAACTGAAGGAATTACACTTTCCTTTGTAGGAAACAGTCCACCACCAATAATTTATGTTGACGACCGAGGTGATGACAGGGTAAGTATTGACATTGAAGCACGAAATCGAGGAACGTCTCCTTCAAATGTTGAAGTATTTTTCTCAGGATTCGATGAAAGAATTGTGGATGTACAAAGTATTAGTGGATTTGACTTTAGTAGTGAAGTTGATTACCGAACACGCTTTAATCCAGTTGGAGGGTATCGTGAAGTATCAACAACCCTAAATGTACGAGATCTTGGAACAAGTTCTGCATATGAATTCCCTCTTCGTGTGATTTATTGTTATGATTATGAAACAGTAGCTGCAGTACAATTATGTGTTGATCCAAACCCTCACAGAAGAAACACAGCTGATGCATGTACTCCTTCCAGTGTAAACACAAATGGACAAGGGGCACCTGTTGGTATAAGTTCAGTTGAACAAGAATCAATGCCAGGTAGAGTAAGACTAAAAATCAATGTTCAACATTATGGACAAGGCCAAGTCCTCACACAAAATGCTGAATGTCGAGGAATCCCTGCACGAAGTGAGGAAGATTATATTGCATTTAGTCCACCAACGTTAGGAGGTATCCCTGGTGACTGTCCAACACAAAATCCAGTAAAACTACAAAACGGCAGAGCAAACATCATATGTAATTTTGATTTACCTGATGCAGATGCACCGTCATACATGACACTTCTTGAAATGCGCCTTGAAGACTATAAAATCAAAGATTCAATACAAAGAAATATTAGAATAATAAATGAACGAACAAGAAGATAAAATACGGAGGATTGATATTATGAATTACAAAATACTAACATTAATAACGATAACTTTTGTTGGAGTTATTCTAGCAGGATGTGGTGCAGGAGAAGGCGGCACAGGCCCTTCACGAACACCATTCGCAGGCGGTGCAAATGGGCTCTCATTATCATTCATGGAAGGAGCACCACCAAATGAAGTTTTTGATGCAGGAAATTTTCCATTTTCAATTAATGTCCGTGTAGAAAATCTTGGTGAACATACTGTAGGTCAGAATGACGGTTATATTGAAATCACAGGAATTAATCCTGAAGACTTTGGGAAACGAACGGACGAAATGCTTCAAGAGTTCCCTCAAGATATCCGTGGAGTAGTTAAAAATCATGAAGGAACTGTTATTATTGGTGAAACAGTTACAGTTGATTTCCAAAACCTTAACTACGAACGAAATTTACGAGGTAACTGGGATGGTCCACGTATTCGTGCAAACGCATGTTACAATTATGAAACTGAAGCATCAACAGCTGTTTGTTTAAAACAAGACATGCTTGCAAATATTAATAGTAGAGATATTTGTTCGGTAAGTGGTCAAAAACCTGTATATAATTCAGGCGCACCAATTCATATTAGTAAAGTAGAACAAACCCCTGTTAGTGCAAACAGAATACAAGTTCAATTTGAAATCAGACATGTAGGGTCTGCAAACGATAGAATCTATAGGTATGACACTGAATGTGATGACAGACCAACAAACAATGATAAAAACAAAGTCTTTTTCGAAATCCCCGAACCAATTAATGGCAATTATGCTGAATGTTCTGGATTAGAAGAAGGAGCTAGTGGAACAAATGCAGGATTCGTTACCCTTCCTAACCGAGAACCTCGCGTAGTTATATGTGCATTTGATGTTGGCGAAATCCGTGGTGGATATGAGCAACAAGTTACTGCCCACTTACGGTATAGATACAGTCAATTCATTGAAAGAAACATTTTAATTAGAGATGTAACAACCTCTAATTAATTTTTTATTTTTTATTTTCCATTTTATATGTAATTTTTAATATAATTCTACATCATATAATCCCTCAACATCAAAAACAGGAGACGAAAGCTTTTTAAACAAATTTCAATTCCTCTAACCCACATAAAGTAAATATAAGGTAAAAAATGGTATCAGGAAAACACAAATCACGAACATTACGAAAAATATTCGTCAAAGCGCCAGGAAATACAGTTAAAGTACATTATAGAAGAAGAAAGCCTGGAAAAGCAACATGTCCGATATATGGAACTGCGCTTGCTGGCGTACCACAAGAAAATACAACAAAAATTCGTAATATGCCAAAAACAATGCGTCGCCCAGAACGACCATTTGGTGGAGTTTTATCCTCTCGTGCAATGAGAGATAAAATGAAAGTTAAAGCACGATCATTAGAATAACTAATTTACATTACCTGAAAGATTTGGTAACAGCTTTCAGAAATAAAGGTAATGCAAGACTTCTTGTATTACATAATGAGGAGATACACATGTTTGAATTAGGAAGAGTATGTATGAAAATAGCAGGCAGAGATGCAGGTAAAATAGGTGTTGTAGTAGATACAATAGATGAAAAATTTGTTCTTATCGATGGCGAAGTTAGACGAAGAAAATGTAACACACAACATCTTGAACTTACACCAAAAAAAGTTGATATTAAAGCTAAAGCAACTCAAAAAGAAATTTGTGAAGCACTTAAAGCAGTTGGGATTGAAATAGAAGAAAAGAAAGAAACTAAGAAAAAAACTGCAGCACCACGTCCAAAAAAACAAAAAACAGTCAAGAAAAAAGAAAGTGATGAAAAAAAACCAAAACTAACAAAGACTGAGAAAAAAGACGAAAAGGATTTACCTGAAAAATAAAATGTACTATTTTTTATTTTTTAATATTTATATAACATTTTCTACAAAAATTTAATAACAAAACACAGCAATTAAAAATTACGAAATAAATAGAAAATCCATAAAAAAATTATTAAAAAATCTATCCAAACATATGTATATGCTCGGTTTCTTGCTCTTCTTTTGCACGAACTTTCTTGATTGCTGCAAAGAAATCTTGTTCAGATACTGATGTTTTATTTTTCCGAATAGCAAAATAACCCGCTTCAGTGCATACTGATTTTATTTCAGCTCCTGAGAAGTTTTCCATTTTTTCAACAAGAGCTTTGACATTAACTTTGTCAAGTTTCATTTTACGTGTATGAATTTTAAATATGTCTTCTCGTCCTTTTTTATCAGGATTTCCAACCTCTATAAGACGATCAAGCCTTCCTGGACGAATAACTGCTGGATCCAGAATATCTTTTCTATTTGTACAACCAATTATTTTAACATTATCAAGATTAGAGAACCCATCAATTTCTGCAAGTAACTGCATAAACGTTCGCTGAACTTCACGCTCACCTGAAGTCCCCACTTCAATCCGCGTTGCAGCAATAGAATCAATTTCATCAATAAAAATAATGGTTGGTTTCTTCTCGCGTGCAAGTTCAAACATTTCATGAACTAATTTCGCACCTTCACCGATAAACTTTTGCACTAATTCTGAACCTACCACTTCAATAAATGTAGATTTAGTCGCAGAAGCTACCGCTTTTGCAAGAAGTGTTTTTCCAGTTCCAGGTTCACCATGCAATAAAACTCCTTTTGGTGGCTGAATACCAACTTTTTTAAAGAGTTCTGGTTTACGCAGAGGAAGTTCGATAACTTCTTTAATTTCTTGAATTTGTTTTGATAAGCCCCCTACATCAGACCATTTCACGTTAGGTTTTTCAACAATAATAAACTGCTCAACATTGAACTTTTTATCAGTAGTTGTTTTCTTGATAATAGTTAAATTCTTTTGCTCAACAAGAACAGAATCCCCTGATTCTAATTTCCCACAATCTTCAGAAACATTAACCATAAATGAATTTCCATTAGGAATACGAATTATTGCCAAATTGTCAGGAAATACTTCAATAACCTCACAAACCATCAGTGGAGGATTACGAAACTTAGCAAGTTCAGATTTTAATTGAGTCACCGATTGACGCAAAAGACGATTCTCATCTTCAAGTGCTGAGGTATTTGCAACATAGGAATAGTATACTGAATCTTGTTTTTCATTTGTTGAATTTGAGTCCATAGTTATGCAATGCTGTAATCGTTTTTAAAACTTTTGTAAATGAAGTCAAAATTAACATTATCATGTTAGTTAGTGAGCCCTATATACAAACTTACGACCTCTTTTTAAAAACAAGCAACTCTCGAGAAGACCTCGTAAGCGGCTTCACTGAATTTTTAGTAAAAACAAACGTATCTTCAATACGAATCCCAAATTTGCCAGGATAATAAACACCTGGCTCAAGGGTAAAAGCAACTCCTTCAGTAATTACATCCTTAGATGCTTTAGAAAAAGAAGGTGCTTCGTGTATTTCAACTCCTACCCCATGACCTAATAAATGATTAAAATATTTGCCTAGTCTTTTTCGAGCAGAAGCATCGATATCTGAAAAACGTGAAGAATTTTTGCTGAGACTAACACTGCGTGTATATTCACCAAGAACAAGCTTGTACTTTTGTAAAAATTGTCGCGTCGGTTTGCCAAAATAAATTGTTCTCGTCATATCACTACAATAATTTTCATGAATTACCCCAAAATCAATTACTGTTGATCCTACAAGTAAACTATCTGTTGGTATGTGATGAGGCGAAGCACTATGAGCCCCACAAGCCACAATAGGATTAAAAGAAGGTTTAACTCCTTTTTTTAGCATTTCAGAGAGTAAATATTGTGAAATATCTTTCTCAGTACGAAATTTTCCAAGAGTAAGTAATCGAACAAGTGAAGTGAAAATAGAATCGGTAATTTGACAAGCTTTAGTAATCCGAACAATTTCATCAGATGATTTTCGATATCTTAACTTTTTCACAAAATCGCGTGCATCTACAAAACGACACGATAATAATTTTTTCAAGCGAGCAAACTGTGCAACCGAAACATACTCTTTATTGACTGCAATTGATGTTAGTGATGTAATTCCAAAATACTTCTTTAAGGTTTTCAAAAGAGTATTTCTCTGAAGAGAAAAGCACTTGATAGAATGATACATATCCCTCTCAAATTCAGGAACAAACATGCATTTCTTATATGAACGGTCATCATAAAAAACAATACAGTGCTCAGGAGAATGTCCTGTAAAATAAGTAACGGCAGGGTCTTTTCTATATTCGCCTGAATTCATAAAAAGATATAACATACATCATTAATACATATTACATTTAAAAAAATTTTTAAAACAAACATCTTTAGAAAAAATATGAAAAAATTTACATTGAAAAACGGAATAAGAGTAATACATGTAGATAATAAAAGTAATATTTGCACGATTCATGCATCAGTTTTAGTAGGAAGTTCAAATGAAAATAGCACAAACGAAGGAATCTCGCATGTTATAGAACACATGCTTTTTGAAGGTACAAAAAACCGAAGTGCAGAGCAAATCGCACGAGAAGTTGAACAATATGGAGCTGAAATGAATGCCTATACAAGCACAAGTAAGACTGTTTACCACATAAAAATAAAAAACACATTCCTTAAAAAAGCAGCTGAAGTATTAAGTGATATGCTCATAAACCCATTATTTGATAAGAAATTGCTTAAAAAAGAAAAAAATGTTATTTTAGAAGAAATAAATATGATTAATGATCAACCAAGACATTATCAATGGATTTTCTTTGAGAAAGCACTTTTACCAGCACCATTCTCAAATGCACCATACGGATCTGCCAAAAGAGTAAAAGCTTTTACGACAGAGAATTTAAAAAAATTCCACGCAAAATACTATTGTGCAAAAAATACCATTATAACAGTAACAGGTAAATACAGCAATTTACAGCATATTCTCGAAGAAACATTTGGAGAAATGAATAAAGGAAAAGCTTCTCCAAAATTAAAATGCACTATTAATAATCAAAAAAGAGTCAAAATAAAGCACAAAAAGAATCTAACTTCAGAATACATGGTCTTAGGATATCAAGTTCCTAAAAGAAATCATCCTGACAGCTATCCAATTGACGTAATTAGATCCATCTTAGCAAGAGGACAATCTGGACGCCTGTTTGTGGAAGTGCGAACAAAAAGAGGATTAACATATGATATTGGAGTGTATCATGATCCTGCGCGAGATTTTGGCTTCTTTGCGTGCCACACTTCTGCAGATAGTACAAAAATTAAAATTATTGAAAAAATCATTCAAGAACAACTAGATGCACTATCAACACTATCAAAACAAGAACTAAAAGAAGCAATTACTTTTATTGAAGGTAATAGAACACTATCATGTGAGGATAGCCAGACATATGCAGATATGGTAAGTTTTCATGAAGAATGCGGAGATGCACTCGATTTTAACACATACTTAACAAAAATAAAAAAAGTAACAAAAAAAGACATTTTACGTGTACGTGACACGTATCTAAACGACAAATACACCAAAATAATCTTGAAAAAATAACAAAGATAACACATAAACATAGAAAAGTTTAAAAAGAAGCATAACTTTAATATTTTAAAATTACACAGGTGGCATTATGGCTGAAGAAGAAAAAAAATTTTCACGACAAATCCTTGGAAAGACAATAGTTAGTAAAACTGGTAAAAAGTTCGGAGAAGTGGGTGATATTGTATTTGAAACTCGATCAGGAGAACTAATTCATATTGTAGTTAACAGTCCAACAGTTTATTCTGATAAACTTGATCTTGAAAAAGATAAAGGCGGGAATCTTCTCATTCCATTCTCAGCAGTTATTGCTATGGGTGACTTTCTAGTTATTGCTGAAGAAGATATTATTTAATTTTCTCGTTTTATTTTCAATTAATTTTACAAATTAGTTCTAATTAAGCCTATTTAATAAACCACAAATAAAGGCGGCATTAACAAATATTTTACAATAATAATATTTAAGCACAAATCTCAGCGAAGCATTTATAATTAAACATTGTTTGTCATTACCTATGGAACATGCAATTTGGACTGAAAAATATCGCCCTGCAACATTTACTGAAATGGTTGGACAAGAAGACATAATCCCTCGTGTAAAGGCTTTTGTAGAAAGTAAAAATATGCCTCATTTACTATTCTCTGGTCCTGCAGGAGTTGGTAAAACAACACTAGCATTAATAATAGCACGAGAACTTTTTGGAGATACATGGAAACAAAATGTTCTTGAATTAAACGCGTCTGATGAGCGTGGAATTGATGTTGTTCGCGTTAAAGTAAAAGATTTTGCACGAACACGTGCAATAGGTGATGCGCCTTTTAAAATAATTTATTTAGATGAATGTGACGCTCTTACAAAAGAAGCACAGCAAGCACTTCGCCGCACCATGGAGAATTATACACAAACATGCAGATTTGTTCTTTCATGTAATTATTCCTCAAAAATTATTGATCCAATTCAATCAAGATGCGCAGTTTTCCGATTTAAACCAATCCCAAAAGAACACATGAATAAAATAATTGATACAATTGCAACCAAAGAAAATATTACCGTCACACCTGACGCAAAAAATGCACTCTATATTGTATCTCAAGGAGATTGTAGAAAAGCAGAAAATATCCTGCAAAGCTGTGCCATCCTTAAAAAAGAAATAGATGAAGGTACTATTTATGAGATGGCATCACAAGCACGACCTGAAGAAATAAAAAAAGTTTTAGAAAGTGCACTTAAGGGTGAATTTATTCCTGCACGGAAAAAACTTCTTGATGTTATGTTGCAATACGGACTTTCCGGAATTGACGTTATTAAACAAATTCAGCAAGAAATATGGAATTTAGACATATCTGATCGAGAAAAAATTAATCTTATCGATAAATGTGGTGAAGCAGAATTTCGACTTGTAGAAGGAAGTGATGAACAAATACAACTTGAAGCATTACTTAGTCAATTTTGTGTTGTTAAATAATATATTTTAAGCAATATACTATTTAGTTCTAATATCATAGTCATTATGTGATTTTTCTATGTAATATTTTTAATATCCAATTATAGATATGTATAGAAATGTTAACAAATATAGAAAATTTTTAGTTGGAGCAACAAATTAAAATAACAAAAATTAAGTTTAATACACTTTCAATAAACGACGCAGTCCAATGCTAAAAACAATTGAGAACAGAATATATGTAATAAGCCATCCCATTTCCCAACCAAAAAGATTAAGTACAATTTTCTTTTCATTGCCTACAACAATACGTCGCACATCATCACCTGCAAATCGTCTATGATCAGGATTACTATATGAAAATTCATCAACTAAGAACGATACAAAATACTCTGATTCATTATTTACACGAAATCCTACTTCCCAAATTCCTTCCTCAAGCGCAACAAAATCAAAAACCATTTCACGTGAATTAATAGGAACAATTTCATCACCTTCATATTGAATACCAGAAGGAGGAGGTAAAACTTCAATCGACCCATACACATTACTATTAAGATGAACTGTAATATCAAACTCAGATCCTGGTTGAATCGGTTCAAATGCTAAATTTGCTGCAAGCCATGCAAAAACAAGAATAATAGGAAGAAAAGTAAATAAAGTCGGTTTAAGACTTTGCATCATATATTGCATGTTTTTCTGCATAACTTCTTTCTGTTTTTTCATCATCTTTTGAGGATTATCTTTCAACTTCTTCATTTCTTTTTGTGACTTTTTCATATCCTCTTTTAATGCCTTCATAAGTGTTTGATCAGTCATCCATTTGTAAAGAAATGTTATAAAAAGAGAAACAACAAAAGAGATACCTACAATTAACACAAACGGGTCAATACGCAATAACGGATTAAGTATGGGATCTAATATTGCCATTGTTCACCTTGATAGAAACAGACGTAGTTTATATATCTTTGCCTATGACCTAAATTATAATAAAGAGATATTTTAGAAATATACTTACCCACAAAAACTAAAGAAACACAATACACATTAATCTATTTACCACCCATGAATTTTCTCATCATAGGATTCATATCAAGCATATGTTGTTTAGCAACATCCTCATACATCTTGTAAATAATCATAACTGCGAGTAAAATACCAGTTCCGTGACTCAATGCACCGAGAAGATCAGCAGTTCCCGCAAGGAATCCAACCAAAATCGCACCCATGATTGTAAGTGGTGTGATATACCGGTCCAACAAACGCTCAAGCACACGTTGATCATTTCTAAATCCAGGAATTTTAAGACCGTATGCACTAATTTGTTTTGCTTGTGATTTAGCATCCATACCTGCTGTTTGCATCCAGAAATATGAGAACATGACTGCTCCGCCAATCATAAGAGTCAAATATGATAATGACTGTAAAAAATCAATATATGATAACCCACCAGTAAATGCTTTTTGCAAAAGATCAGGTGGATGAATCCACATTACAAAACCAGATGTAGGTATATTACCACTATATGTACCTAGTAAAGGATACCCCCAATTCTGAAGTAAGTGTGCCCAAAGCTGAATATTAGCAAGCAACGCTGCAATTAAAATAACAGGAATAACAGAAGTATAAATAAAATTAAGTGGCCACCGAACACCTTGTCCTCTAATCCGACCAAAAGAAAGTGGGATTTCTACTTTCATCGCTTGCCCAAAAACAGAGATAAAAAATACAACTAACGTTGCTACAATTGCACCAAAAGCAAGCAATGCCTGATCAGGAGCGCCTTGTGTTAAAAATTGAAATACTTGAAATACTCGTCCAGCACTAATATCTGGATTAGTAATTGCAGGCATAGGACTTAATGCTTGTAAGAAAATTTCTTGTGAAACTCCTGCAGCAATAAAAAGACCAATTCCTGAGCCAAAACCCCACTTACTAACAACTTCATCCATAAGGATAATCATAAAACCTCCAAGCACGAGCTGGAATACAAGAAGCATACGCAATGTCGTAAATAATGTTGTTCCTGCGAGTTCAGGTGCTGGAGCTAAACCTCCCATAAAGACAAAAATAAATGATTCAAAAATAACGAAAAATATTGCTAAGATTCTTTGCAATGATTGAAAACCTTTTTTACCATCTGGTTTTGTTAAATCAAACTTCAAAATACCTGAACCATTTAATAATTGCAAAACAATCGAAGAAGTAACTAATGGACCAATCCCAAGTGAAATAATACTACCAAAACTAGCCCCCAAAAGAATCGATAAATATTCAAACTGCTGCATTGCATTTTGACCAAGACCAAATAAAGGAATATGACCAAGTATAAAAAATACTAGAAGAATGATTAAAGTCCATTTTAGCTTTTCCTTAAACGGCAACCGTTTTTGTGTTGGTTGTTGCACCTCAGGTAAATACGAGCTAATTGTTCTGATTAATTGCATTGACATAGTACGTTAAACACTTCTCCTAACACAGTATTATAAAAAAGTTATGATTATGTAACTAATTGTGAAATTATTCTTCAGCTTTTGGTGAAGCTTTTCGTGAAAGAACAGTTACTTTTCCTTTAGCACCTTCAATTTTTTCAAGTGCGCGGGAAGAAGCAGATTCCACAGTTACAGTATATGCTTTAGTAACAAGACCATCACCTAATAATTTTGTTATACCAAAATCCGCAAGCGAAAAAGTAGTTGAACCTGCTTTTTCTGCAAATCGATCTAAATCTGAAACATTTGCAGTAACAACTGACTTAATAATACCTTTCCGCTTAAAACCATGCATTCCAAAATACTTGGAATCCTTCCAGTATGATGGTTTTTTAGCGTCACCACGTTTACCTGAACCTGCATTACCTACACCACCTCTGTTACCAGCACCGCGGTGTTTTTTCATTGCACCCCAGCCATGAGTAGTTCCTGCACGTTGTCGTGAATTTTTAGATCGTTTTCGTGAAACCATAATAATCAAACCTACCTTCCATTAAATCATCTTTTTCAATAAAATATTAATAGCTGCTCCTCGATTTCCAAGAGCACCACCATTAGTGTAACTTACCTTAATTCCTTTTCGCTCATATCCACCGCGTGGTGGCTGTAAACGAAATACAGTTTCTTTACGAGTCTTAGCGGCCTTAGTCTTAAGAAGTGTGTATGTTTCCTCATCTAACTCTCCCCAAGTAACAAAGTCTTTTGCTTTTTGAAGCATACCTCGTATAACTGAGGAATTAGGAACAACTGAAACCATATGCTGATTAGTAAGATTAAGTTTCTGAAAAGTTTCTCTAATCGAAACATGAACATTATCGGTTCCTCGAATACGAATAACCGCTAATTTCCCAGGTTCATTAGACTTTTCTGAATTATTTTTTTCATTAGTAGTAGTCATTATAATCACTCAGTTTGCTTTGTTTTTTTATTGCCCAGTGCAAGTGAAAGCTTTTTCTTTTGTGTAGCCGAAATCTTAACTTTATTAAGTTTTTTAAGAGCATCAACGCACGCCAAAATTAAATTTAATTTAGTGCCAGTTTTTCCACGAGCTTTGCTCCAGACATCTTTAATTCCAGCAAGCTCTAAAATTTTCCGGCACTCTTTTTCAATAATTAATCCTTTACCAACTGGTGCAGGATACAGCGTAATTTCAACTGAACCACACTTCCCAGTCACTGCAAAAGGAATAGAATGAACTTCATTAGTTGATGAAAGCCAACTACCTGATCCTCGTAAAATTGGAAACAAATTAAGTCGTGCTTTACGAAGTGCTTTTTCTCGAGCAGGTACTGTTTCTTTAGCTTTAGCATATCCAATACCTACATACCCATCACGATTACCAACAACAGCCATAGTTGCAAAACTTGGTTTATTACCTTCCTTTGTTTTTTTCTGAGTTTGTTTAAAAATACGTCGAGCTCCACCGCCAAACTTACCTTTACTTTGCCCAACCATCAATAAATCTGATTCAATACCCGGAAATAAAGTATCAACAATTTCAACTTCAAGAATAGGTCTTCCTGTGGTAAAAATATCATCAATATCAACTATCTCCCCAGCTTTAACTTTCTTTCCAAGTTCTGTCTTTGGAACCCATTGGGCAAGCTTTTCGAGTTGACGCCTACGAGTAATATCCTCGGCAACAGTATTCTCATCAATTTGTTTTTCATTCAAATCAGTCTCGGAATCTTCTGAATCACCTGCTGACTTACGCGGACCTTTACGTGGAACTGATTTTCGTGTAGTTTTTTTCTGTGGCATTTACTTAGCACCCATTATTTTTGATTTTACTTCATTAACATGCTCCGGATATGTTTCTGGAACAAACTTTTTAGCAATATATTTCGAAAAGTAAGTTTCATATTTTTTAGTATCTTCTTTCTTTAGTTTTTCTGCATATGTTTTAATATGTGTACCTGTGACACGATCCTCTGAAGGAAGTATTGATTCATCAGCGACAAGATCAAGACCAGCATCCCTGCATCCTTTCACTACACCATAAACTCGTGATTGTGAAACCGAAGGGCGTTTACCAATATCTAATATTACTTTAGATACATCTTTCTTAACTTTCATTCCAAGTAAATATCCAATAAGGTATGCAGCAGAGATATTATTTCCAGTACCTTTCCATCCAAAACCAAGAAGATGACGTGAGGTAACATGGCCCACAACAACATCACCAGTTACTTTATAGCTCACGATTTGAGCAACAATACTTCGTGAAGTAACACGAACAACAAGACGTGGTAATCGTGACTTTAATAAAGAAAGCCTCTTATTATAGTCAGTCTTAGATTTTCGTCGATTTGGTTGATATAGTTTTTTATGTGGCATTTTTATTCCTTCTTAGATTTTGATATAAATAAATTATGTTCCTCGATATATAATTTTAAGTGACGCACACTTCTAAAATATCCACCTTTAGCTTTTCGAAAAAGCTTTTGATAAACTGAAGTTGCTAAATTTCCTTTGTCACGTAATTCTTTTAGAATTGCACGCTGTTTTCGAATACGCGCAATCCATGCATCACGAACATTTCCTCGTGCATTTGCTGTTCCTTCGCGAGAACCAAGTCCTTTACGAAGTCCCTTTCTTTTTTGAACTAATATTTTACGCGCACGAACTCTAGATTGACCTGGTGAATGAACCATATAAATGGCTCCACTACTAATTAGTCCTTTGATATCAGCTTTCGTGATTGACTCTTTTATATCAGAGAGTTGTGATGTATCAAAACGTACTTTTTCAGGAGCACATTTCATTACCTCTGCAGCCAATCGTCTTTGTAGTGTTAAATTAACCATTTTTAGTACCTGTATTATTCTTTATGAATTAAGACTTTATCTTTTTCTTTTTTAGCCGTTGCTTTCTCATCATCAGTACCAGCTACTTTCGTTTCTGAATCCTTTGCTGATGATGAAGAAGCTGTTTTACTTTTCACTTCTGAATCTTCTGCTTTTGCAGCAGTCTTATTTTCTGAATCTTTATCCTTTTTCTTTGCTGAAGTCTTTTCAAGCTCTTTTTGGCGTGCTTCACGACGTTTATGACGTGCGACTTTTGCATCTTTTCGCCTACTAATTGTTTCTTTAACCACAGTATCATAATCATCAGCAATATTACTGACAACAACTTTCTTATCTTTAAGTAACGTCAATAATTGTTGCTTTTTACGCATACCTAATGTTGAACTAAACATAACAAGGCTTCCATTTTTTGAAGCCTCAACCGCATCAACTAAGTCAACAGCAGAATGCACTATGAAAGGAGTAGGTTTTTTGGAAGTACCATAACCCACTTTAACTTTCTTAGGATAACCTTTTTTCTCGAGGCGTACTTTATGATGTAATCCTCGAGGCTTTCTCCAACTAGTTGAAATCCGTCCTAATTTGTGATGTTCATGACGTTTAAAATCTTTTGACATAATAACACTCCATTATTATACTGGCACACCAGCTTTTTTAGTAATATAAATTCCATCCTGGAAAATTCTTCTATCACGATCAGTAATACGAGTTAATTGTTCGATATCTGCAGCAACTTGAGATACAAGTTCAACATCAACACCACTAACAACAATAATATCACCATTAACCTTTACTTCCACACCTTTCTTAAGTGTTAATACACGAGGAACTTTTTCCCCAAGTAAATTTTTAACAGTGAGTTTATCACCTGATACTGCCACAGTCATTGGAAAATGACTTGAACAAATTTTTAATTCGTATTCATACCCTTCCTGAACTCCTGTAAACATATTACTAAGATGGGCAGTAAGGGTCATAAAATTACATCGGTCATATACTGAATATTTTTTACATGAAACAACTAATGCATTATTTTCAACACTGAATGAAAACCGAGGCATACGGAATATTTTAGTTACCTCACCTTTAGATCCACTCACTGAAACAGTTGTTCCATTCACTGCAACAGTGACCCCTTCGGGCGCGGCAATTTTTTCCATAAAATTTTCTTTCTTCATTTTATATCACAATATAACACTAATAACAAAACGCTATCAAGCGTCCTCCAGTATGATTATTTTTTGCTTCAGTATGGGTTAATAATCCCTTTGATGTTGAAATTATTAAAACACCAAAATTCTTCGCAGGAAGGTATCTTTGTTCAAACTTCTCAATTTCTTCAACCTTAGTTTTAAATCGTGGTTTAATAGCACCACAGTTATTTACACTCCCACTAAGTGTTATAAGGATTTTACCACCACGAGTATTCTCAACGTATTCAACATTTTCCAAATAACCTTCACGCTTTAATATCTCTAAAACATTCTTTTTCATTTTAGAGATTCCTTCGATAACAACCTCTGGCTTTGAAACACGTTCAGCGTTACTGATTTTTGAAAGGCACGCGGCCAATGGATCATTTGTAGTCATGTATATACCTCATTAATTATATTTTTTAAATCCCAATTTAGGAGCAAGTTGTCTAAATGCTTGTCGACATAAATTTAATCCATATTTACTTACTCGACCACCAATTCGTCCTGTTGAAATGCACTGTTTTTTACTTTTCCCACATGAACGCTTCTTTGGTGCATTGTGTTTAATGTATTTGTTCAACTTTGCAGGTCTTGCTTTTAATTGCTTAAACACTTTTTTATAATTGCTTACTGTCATTTTATTTACTCCGTAACCTCAATTCCAAAGGTTTCTTTCATAAATGCAATTGCATCATCTTGTGATATTAAATGATTTTTTCCAACTTTTCGTTTGGTTAATTTTTTTGCTATGGAAAAACCAGGGCGTGTTAAAGTTAAACTAACTTGAAAACCCATGATTCCTATTTTTGGATCATAATCAACTCCAGGAATATCAATATATTCATGAATTCCAAAAGATACATTACCTGCTAAATCAAAACAACTTTTTCGTAATTTTCCTTCTTTTGCTTTTAATAAGCGCGTTACTAAATCTTTTATTTTGTCAGCATCACGGATAGTTATTTTTGTTCCAACTGGAAGTCCTGGTCGAACACCCCATGAAGGAATACGCTTATCACTAACAGTTTTTATAGGCTCAATCCCAGTAATCATTTTTAAGAGCAACATACCCTTTTCAAGGACATTTTGGTCTTTACCCGCACCCACATTAAATGTCATTTTTGCAATTTTTATTGATTTCATTGATGTCATTGTATAACCTTTATTTATTGAACAGTAATTTCTGGACTTTTATCGCCAACAACAAACACATACTTCAAAAGTGTTTGATACGATTTACCATCAGTAGTACTCTTAAAAACAACTCCTTGATCAGTAATTTGTTCAAGAGTTCCAAGTGAACCAATATGTTTCCCACCAATTAAAAGGATAGTGCAACCTTCTTTGAATGCAAATTCTTTAAGGATTTTTTGTGTAGGAAGTTCAATAAGTAATGTAGTCCCGGTTTTAATAGTTGTTTTAGTATCAAGAGTAATATTTCGTGAATCAAAAAGATTTACTTGGAGTAATCCTTTTTTCATCAAAGTTTTATTAATCACTTTTGAAATCCGTACAGTACTTTCTTTTTCAGGAATCTCAATCAATACCAATTTTCCACGATTGTTTAATACAACACGATAATACTTCTTCAGTAATGGAAACGAAACAACATCAAATAATCCAACAATATGGTGGATATCAACTGCAGGTCGAGTATTAACTAAACATTCTCTTTTAGTAAGGATTAGTTTTACTTCTTTTGTTGTATGGGCTAATTGCAATTCATGTTTTATAACATGATTAAGTGAAATTCCGAACTGAAGAGGGTGAGCTCCAGGGTGAGGTCGAGTTACGAAAGTAGTTGCTTTACGAGCCACATTCCATGTCCGTGGAGTATTTAACGCTTTAAGATGTTGTTTGGTCATTTTGAATCCTCCTTCTTTTGAGGGATACGCTTTTTATCAGTAGTTACTACTGAAATAAGCGATAAATTTGTTGGGTTTAACGGAATCAACGTTTTAGTTCCATCCTTACGGACAAGATCAATTCCTGATACATATACGCGGGAATATGCAGTTGAAACACGATCAACTTTCCCAGATTTTCCTTTATGCTGACCACGTACTACCTTTACAGTATCTCCTTTACGCACACGTAAAGAACGCATACCATATTTTTTACGTAGTTCAGGTGATAAATGTACATTCAAAAAAGTACCTGCAGTATGTAAAGGTGCATTATAACGATACTTACGCTGCTTACGTGGCTGCGTACTTGATTTCCATGTTTGAACGAATGATTGTTTCATTTTTACACCGTCATTTTCGCAATTTTAGCTACAGGAGACCACCGCTCTGAAACTTCACGAGCTATAGGGCCTTTAATAACTGTTCCTTTTGGATTTCCTTTCAAATCTTTTAATATAATACATGAATTATCTTCAAATTTAACACGTAAACCATTTGGTCTACGAAATTCCTTTTTTTGCCGCACAATAACTGCATAGTGAACTTGAGTTTTCATCTCTTGTTTACCAGACTTAACTGCAACTTGAACAATATCAGCAATCCCACATGAAGGCTTTCTTCCTTTACTTGTCCGAGCTCCAACAACCATAGTTACTTTAACAACTTTAGCACCAGAGTTATCACAAGTTTCCATAATAGTACCGACTTGAATTCCCTTCGTTACCGATGCTTTAATTGCTTTCATGATGATTCAGCCTCATTCTGAGTAGTCTTTTTTGATGATTTTGATGATTCTTCTTTTTGAGAATCGACTTCGGAACCTGTTTCTATCTTCGCATCTTCTTTTTCTTGAGCTTTCTGTGCATCAAGTTCAATTGATTCTTGTTTTAACGCATAATCTTTGGAATGCCCGAGATTTTTAATCACAACAAAACGTTTTGTTTTACTAATCGGACGACATTCTGCAATAATTACTTCATCACCAACATTCGCATCAATCACTAAAGGATTATGAGCAGCAACTTTTGTTTTTTTGTAAAGAACACGCTCATATTTTTTTAAATAATTACTAACAGTATAACTAACACGAACTGTTCGGTGAGTGTCTTTTGAAACAACAACTCCAGTAAACATACGACCACGTAACTTAATGCTTCCTGTAAAAGGACATTTTGGATCACGTTCAGTAGATGCATCTACTAAATTCTTTCGTTGTTCTTCAATTATTTCATGTACTGATTTATTCATCATTGTTATATCCTCGTTTTAAGCCGTTCATGCGGCAACTTACGAATTAAACTTCCATCATACTTTTCTTCAGCTGGCAACAACCTAAATAAAATAGCATTTTTTACAAAACGTATTTCTTTTTTAGGCGTTAAAACCGTTAACATCTCAGCAGTCTCGTCTATAACTGTGCCTTGAGCAGCACATTCGTTGGATGATTTTCGAAAAACCTCAATTGCTTTTCCAATCATTTGTTGAAATGGTATTATTTTTTTCACGATACTATACCTTTTGTACGTATCACGCACATATGTGCATTATTTTACGACAATCGCCTCGTCAGCGAATCCTTCCTTAATTAAAAATTCTTTGATATTTTTTTTGTGATCCCCTTGGAGCTCGATGGTGTCGCTCTTAAACGACCCACCGCATGCAAATTTATTTTTAAGTTTCTTTGTAAGCTCTTTGGAATCAATTTCTTTATCATTCAAACCTTTAATTATAGTATACTGTTTTCCAAACTTTCGTCTTTCAACGAAAACAGTAATCTCTTGATCTTGCTTTGTAATATTTTCCCAAACACTCAATTCTTTTGGTAATCCTGTAATCGGATCGATTTCAACCATTGACAGCCTCCTTTTCAGCTTGCTTACGTGCTAGTTCTTGATGTATTCGAGCAATAGTACGCTTTGTATTTCGAACGAGTGAAGGACTTTTTAATGAACTCCCTGATGCAACTTGAGCATTAAATTTAACCATCTCTTTTTGTAAATCGACAAGTTTCTTTGCAAGCTCAGTTGCATTCATTGAACGTAGTTCTTTGGTTTTCATGGTTTATCACAATAATTATTTTATTTTGACTTTTCCTCAGCCGCAAGCTCAGGTGTATCTTTCTTAGCATCACTTGATTCTACTTTTTTAACTTCTTCTTTTGCATTAGCCTGTTCTGAAGAAACATCTACTTTTTCCTTTTCGGATGCGAATACATCTTTCGTATCAACATCAGTTTCTTTCACTGCTTCAGCAGTTTCATCAGCCTTTGGAGCATCAGCTTTTTTCACTTCATCCTTTTTCTGGGCAGACTTTTTTGAAGAACTACCTTTCTTTGTTGAAGATTTTTTGTCTTCAGTTTTTTTAGCTTCTTTACTATCTGACTTTGATTCTGAACTTGATTCAGATTTTTCAATGAATTCTTCAATAGGAACTACTGTATCAGGAAGTACTAAATCTGGTGGCATAATTTTTACTTGAATTCCAACAACACCTGTTTTAAGTTTAGCTTGAGTATGTGCTTTTCTAATATAACTAACAGCAATATCTCCTGATTTTTTAAGATACCCTTGATAAAAACGCCATCGTTTTGCACGACTACTTGGAATCTTTCCTGAAATGATAATTTCAACACCTTTAGCGCCAGCACCCATTACATCTGCAAGCATCTTATGGCCTATTCCTTTAAACTTCGAAAGTCCAAAACGCTCCATAGTAGACGCAATACGCTCTGCAACAACTAAAGGGTCAAGCATTGGTTGTTCAATTTCAACAATTTCAATTTGCGGATTTTCTAAATTAAAGCGAGACTTAAGTGCTTTAGTTAATTTTTGAATATTTTCACCCTTTCGTCCAACAATTAATCCTGGACGTGAAGCGGTAATAATTACTTTTTCACCTAAAGGAGTTTTGTGCACAACTGCTGATGAAAATCCCACATTACGAAGGTTTTCCGATAAGTATGCTTCTAATTGGTATTGTTTGACAATGTCCTGGATGAATTTTTTTTCAATCATATCAATCAACTTTTTTAGTGTCTTTTTTTATATTATTATTCATTATTATTTTTTTGATGATGTATCCTGTGATGCTTCAGTAGTTTCAGCAGTTTTTGGTATAGGTTTCTTTTCAGTTGAATCTGATGAAGTTTCAGTATTCTTCTTATCTGAATCTACTTTTTTCTCTGTTTCTTTAGAAACAGACGAGGAAGTTGGTTTAGATGAAGCATCAACTTCTTTTTTTGCATCTGAAGTAGATTCTTGAGATACTGCTTTCTTAGGTGCTACTATATCGGATGAAGGACTTTTATCTTCCTTCAAAGATTCCTGAGCACTTTTTGAAACTGTTTGAATTTCTTTGACAGGGGCTTTTTTCGAAGTAGCACTGGGCATTACTTCAGTAACTATCACTTCAACATGAGCTCGTTTCATTTGCCGACGTGATTGTCTACCATGACGCCACACTGCAGGAGCTTTTTTCACCACAAAGGCACTCAACACCAAATTTTTTGACGAAAAACCCTTAAATAAAGCATTTGCCTCGACTGAATTAAGTAATTTTAATAATTCTGTACAAGCTTTAACTGGATATCTTCCAGCAGCTCCATCTCCACGCTTATGCCCTACTCCATCAGTAAAACGCTTGAATGGAACAGGAACACTTTTACTAATTGCATCTTCAAGCTTCTTCTTTGCACGATTTAAAGTATTACCTCTAACATAATTTCCAATTTCAACTGCATGTTTAAAGGAAATAGGTAAGTTTACACCTTGTGCACGAGCGACGCGCTCTTCAGTTGTTTGTGTTGCATATCCGTAAGCCATAGTATCACATAATTTTAATTTATCTCACTGAAAGTGCTGAACTTGATTTAGTTGCGCCAACTCCTGGCGAATTATGTTTAGTTACTTTTCGAGTTAATGCAAACTCGCCAAGAACATGTCCAGTCATTTCAAATGTTACATCAACAGGAACGAATTCCTTTCCATTATGAACTTTAATTGTTTTACCATACATAATAGGTAAGATTACCATATCACGACAGTGAGTTTCGATGTTTCGTTCATTCTTTTCAATCTTTTTGATAAGGATTTTTTCTTGATCGGTAAAACCACGCAATATTTTTCTGCGGATTTGACTTGGAACAAGTGCTGAAAATTGAGTAAGTGAACACTTCTTCAAATCTTCTTCATTTTTTCCTTTGTATAAAAATTCTTTTTTTGCCATAGTATTACCCTAACGTTTCTTCCGTCCCATACGACGAGCTGCAACTGAACCAACCTTTCGACCAGGCGGTGCATTGCGTGAAATTGGACGTGCTTTTGATTTACGTGATGAACGTTTATTACCAAATGGATGATCTACTGCGTTCATAGATGCTGCACTTGCACGAGGATATAATTTATTCCGTGAACGCATTTTGTGTGCACGATTTCCTGCTTTAAGGAGTGGTTTCTCAGTTCGACCACCGCCTGCAATTACCCCAACACTAGCTCTACACTTAGCATTAAACTCTTTAGTTTTCTTAGATGGTAATTGTACCGTTACGAGTGAATCTTTCTTAGCAACAATTTTTGCAAAAGTTCCTGACGCACGAACAAACTTACCTCCATCCCCAGGTACTTGTTCAATATTATGAATCATAGTCCCTTCAGGAATTAAACCAAGTGGTGAAACTGAACCGACTGCAATTGTGTCAAGGTTTTCCGCAGCATTTGCACAAACCTTCTCACCAACAATCATGCCTTCAGCAGCAATAACAAGCCCATGACTTAAATCATTATAAACAACATGTGCTAAAGGAGCAGTATGACCTGGACAATGTACAAGATGTTCAACAACACCCTCAGTTACCTTATATGATGGATGAATTGGCTTCCCAACAAATCTAAAACTAGGTGAGCGATATGTTGGACTTCCTTTTCCGCGTGCTTGTTGAATAATTCTTTTACCCATATTACATCAAACCCATATTTGTAGCAATATCAATTGCAGGTGTATCTGGACTAAAACGAACATACGCTCTTTTTTCGCCAGCTAATATATGTGTATTAACACCAAGTACTTTTGCATTGAACATTTTTTCGATTGCAGTTTTTATTTCTGGTTTTTTTGATTTTAAATGAACAGCAAAAACAAGTGTATTTTCTGATTCCATTAACCGTAATGACTTTTCAGTCGACAATGGATATAATACAACTTTTTCGTGTTCCATGATAATCAATCCTTTTATTAATTTATTTTAGGAGTCTTTGACTCTGATGATGTTTTCTTATCAGTAGTTTTAGCAACTACTTTTTTTGTTTCATTCTTTGAAGCTACTTTCTTAACTGCTTTTGCAATTGATTTAGCTTCTTTTTTAGATGAACTTTCTTTTGCTTTTTTTGAACGTGTTTTCAAAGACGATACGTTTTGAACATATAATTTATCATCGATTAACTTAGTAAGTGCATCTTCTGTAAAAATAACTAAACGTCCTGGTTCGCCACCTGGCGCAAGCATACTAGCATTCAAATGCGTTACTGGAGTACAATCAAATCCTGGTACATTAGCAACTGCTTTTCGAAGTGGTGAAGATTCAGAGGTTACAAATAAAACCCCTCGCTTGGTTATTTTTCGACGACCACGAGTCTTTCCTTTTCCTGCCCGAATTCCAGTATTTGAAGTTCGTGCAATTTCACCTTCTAAACCATATTTTTTTAGTAATGAAAGTAAATCTTTTGTTTGTGAAACTGTACCAACACTTGTATCAACAACAAAAGGATACATATCAGGTACGACATGACCCCGTGCAGAAACAAGTTCTTTTTGAAATGATGCAGCAAGTGCTGAACGAATAGCTAATTTGTTTTCTTTTACATTAACTTTTAATGAAAATAATTTCTCTGATTTTGGAGGATGTGCGCGTCTTCCACCAACTGTACCAGGAGCTTCTGCAGCAACCCAGTTTAATCGAGTACCACGTCGCGACATAATCTTTCGAGGCACACGTGAAATCCCGTGACCATATGATCCTCGATAATCTCTTCGCCTTCGTGAAAGTTTTGCAGAAACTTTCATTCCTGCTTCAGGATCAGCACCATATCGCTGGCGATTATTTGTTTCAATTGCAGTAACAGCACGATGGATTATATCTTTACGTACAGGTACAAGATAAGATGAAGGAACAGTTACATCGCCCTTCTTTGACCCATCTTTTGATAATACTGGAATTTTCATCTAGATAACCTCAACGTTGTCGTGACTCCAAACTAATATCTACCATTTGAAGTGCATTTGTCTTTTTCTTAGCATTAGGTCGTGCAGCTGGAGTTAAACGTAAAACACGTTTCTCAGGACCAGGCACTGAACCTATTATTAATATACATGTACTGCGAACATCTCCGTAGCGAACAAAACCACCAGCAGGATTTACTTTTGAAACATCATCAATAATTGATAAAACAGCTTTATTTCTTTCAACGCGCTGATGATAGCCAGTCTGACCAGCATGAGCTACACGATACATTACGTGTTGCTGTCCACACCATGGACCAAGTGAACCTGGACCACGTTTTGTTTTTTCTGATTTATGAGAACGAATTGCAACCCCAAAGCGCTTAACTGGACCTTGAGTTCCTTTACCAATCGTCACTCCATGAACGTCAACAAGTTCATTTTCTTTAAGAACTTCTTGAACTGTAATTTCCTTTCCTAACTTATCTTGCGCGTATGCAACCTTGGCAGCTAAATCGCCCGATAAAGCCATTTCGAAAAGTTCAGGAGCTTTTTTTCCAATTTGTGTTACTTTTGGCTGAGTATAAACTAATAAACGAACATCATCAAATCCTTCTTTCAAAAATTCTTTTGCTTTAGGAAGTGAAAGTGAACGTGATAATTCTTTATCTACTTTGTCGGTAAATACTTCACCAACTGCACATACATTAGTATCTTTTACAGCATAAAAACGAACACCTGCAACCTTTAAGGGAGGACATTCAATGATAGTAGCTGCCTTTATAATAACTTGATTTTTTGTAAGTGAATTAGAACGAGAATCTTTAAGAAGAACATGAGTCATGCCGACTTTATATCCGCAAAACCCATCTGGAAGAGCACCATCTGAAAAAGTACGTGAGCGCAATCGAGGCAGTTCTCTCTGTGCACGTTTCCGTGGCCAGTACTGCATGCTCCCATGCCGTGATGATCTTATATTTCCCATTCTTTTTTCCTACATTTTTTATTGGTAAACAAAAACAGACTGAGAAAACTACGTAAAGATCCCTTTATAGTTCAAGGGCCTATTAGTGAAGTTTTCCTAAGAACTTTTCAGACAAAAATCTGAAAACTCCTTTTCAGGCCGTTATGCGTCCCGGTTTACATTCAAATTATGCAAACGTAAAAAGTGTGAATCTTAGACCCTTTATAAATCTTGCTATTTAATTTAATTTAGTTCACGACATACTTAAATAATATAGAAACAATATTAACAGTAATTCTTAATTATTCAAT
>JBLKOW010000084.1:0-4542 GCA_047603135.1 Candidatus Woesearchaeota archaeon
CAAAAAGAACAGGTAGTTAATTTTATAAATAAGCCCTTGCAAACAAAAAAAGAATGTCGCGGTCGCATAACCTGGTATTGCGCAAGATTGCTAAGAACTATGGTTCTTGAGAAACTTACAATATCAGGATCGCAAAGATCTTGTGTCCGCAAGGGCGTGCGGGTTCAAATCCCGTCCGCGACGTTTGCACGGCAGATTTTTCTGCCTGCATTTTTACCACGTAGAGACGAAAGTCTCGCCAAAAACCGAAACATTTAAATATTACTTCCCATTCTTATTTATAAATATGTATGTTATGAGGAATTCATACCGAAAAAAATAACACTAAATAACAACATATATTACTTTTATTGTCCTCGATTACGCAGAGGGGGGTGTACGAGGACACATGATGATGGTGGAGAGAATAGATTACACTATCAAATGGGGGGAATAATATGCATTATGTCAAAAAATGCCCAGAATGTGCAAGTATTAATCTTTTTATTAACAAAGACAAAGGAGAAATCATTTGTCGTGATTGCGGTTTAGTTGTCGAAGATAAATTAATCGATTTTAGCCAAGAGTGGCGAGATTTTGATGAAAGTGGTGGTGATTCTGGACGAAGAAGAACAGGCGCACCGATCACAGCAACGCAGTTTGATGGAGGTCTTGGTACTGAAATTGGACAGCGCGGAGAAATCTTTGGCTTAGAAGCAAAAGACCGAAATCGTTTTCTTAGACTGCGAAAATGGCAGTACAGAATATCCACAGCTATTGAGCGAAACTTAAAACTCGCACTTGCTGAACTAAAACGAGTTTCTTCATTCCTCAAACTACCAAAGTCTGTTGAAGAAGAAGCAGCACGTATTTATACCTCTGCTGTACAAAAAGGACTCGTACGTGGTCGTTCAATGGAAAGTGTTGTTGCTGGAGCGCTCTATGCTGCATGTCGAAGACACGAAGTTCCACGAACCCTTGATGAACTTTCTGAATCATCAAGTATCGAGAAAAAAGAAATTGGAAGAACATACCGGTTTATTACTCGTGAACTTGGCATTTCAATCTTACCAAGTAATCCAAGTGACTACATTGCCCGTTTTTCATCAAGTCTAAAACTCAGCCCAGAGGTACAATCTAAATCAGTAGAAATACTTGAAAAGGCACAAAAAGCAGACTTAACGTCTGGACGTGGCCCAACAGGTATTGCTGCAGCAGCACTTTATGTCGCTGCGCTCATTAATGGTGAAAAACGAACACAGCGAGAAGTTGCTGATGTTGCAGGAGTTACTGAGGTTACTATTCGAAACAGGTATAAAGAACTTCTTGACCAGCTCAAGCTTGACAAAGACTTAAAGAAAATTAAAAAGCTTGAGAAATAAAACCTGATCTTTTTTCTTTTTAGTATTTTTTCTATTCTAATTTGACAAATCAAACACTCTGCCTAAATCCATTCCTACAAAAGAGGCATTAATTTTATAAATAGTATCCTGTTCATCATCTATAAAAGCATTTACCTACTTCAAAAAATTAAAAAAAGAAGTATGAACTAATAATGCAATCTGAGTACAGCAAAAAAGTTGTACTATGGAGGAAAAATGGCAATAAAAATAGTAATTGGAACAAAAGATGGGAAGACTCATCAAAAAGAACTTTCTGAAGAACAAACAGCATCACTTCAAGGAAAAAAAATAGGCGAAACAGTAACTGGAAGCGATGTTGGATTTGAAGGATACGAATTTATTATTACTGGTGGGAGCGATAATTCAGGAACACCAATGAGGCGCGATGTTGATGGAACACGAAAAGTACGAATTCTTGCAGTTGAAGGTGTTGGAATTAAGAAAAAGCGACACGGGAACAAACAACGAAAAACAGTAAGCGGTAATACTATCAGTGAAAAAACATCACAAGTAAATATCAAAGTGACTAAAGAAGGTAAAGATCCATTAGTACCACCTGCAGAAGCAGAAAACACTGAGGAGAAAAAAGAATAACCATGCCACGCAAGAAAAAAGAGGACGGAGAAAAAACTGCAGTAAAAAAAACAGTTCGAAAGCGTAAGACTGCAAAACCTAAGGCAGATAGTAAAAAAACAAAAAAAGAAACAAAAACGCCTAAGAAAAAAAGCACAAAAGCAACAACAACTGAAAAAACTGTACAACCCGTCGTCAATATTGGCATGATTGGTCATGTTGACCATGGTAAAACCACGTTAACTGAATGCCTCTCTGGAAAATGGACTGACACACATTCTGAAGAATTAAAAAAAGGAATTACTATTAGACTTGGTTATGCAAACTGTGCATTTTACAAAGATGCAACTAAAAAAGGAACAGAAGCATATACAATCTCTCCTCAAACAGAGGATGGAAAGCCTAATGAACTTCTTCGAAAAATAAGTATTGTTGATGCCCCTGGACACGAAAGTTTAATGGCAACAATGCTTGCAGGAGCAACCATCATGCACGGAGCAATGGTACTCATCTCAGCAACAGAAACATGTCCGCAACCACAAACTGCAGAGCATATAAAAGCATTAGAAATCATGGGTATAAAACACGTCATCATTGTACAAAATAAAATTGATCTTGTTGATGAAGAACAAGCAATAGCAAACTACAAGGAAATTAAAGCATTTCTTGCAGACACAATGTATAAAGACGCACCAATTGTTCCAATTTCTGCACAATTCAAAGTTAATATTGATGTTTTAATAGAGACTATTGAAAATACAATTCCAACACCTCAGCCTGATTTAGATAAACCTGCGCGCATGTTTATTGCACGAAGTTTTGATATAAACAAACCAGGACAACCAATTAGCGTCATGAAGGGCGGAGTTATTGGTGGAGCAGTACAACAAGGTAAATTCAGTGTGGGCGATGAGATTGAAATAAAACCAGGCCATGAAACCGAGGAAAAGAATCAAAAGATATACAAACCGATTCGAACCACTATAACAGGAATCATGAGCGGAAGCGACAGTATTGACACAGCAACTCCTGGTGGAAGTGTTGCATTTTTAACAAAACTTGATCCAAACGTCGTTAAATCTGATAAACTAACCGGAAATCTCGTAGGAAAACCTGGCGAACTTCCGGAAACTTTAAACACACTCACACTAAAAACACAATTACTTGAACGCGTCGTTGGTGCAAAAGATCACATCAAAGTTGATCCAATAAAAAAAGGCGAAGTCCTTATGTTAAATGTTAATGCAGCAGCAACTGTTGGTATGGTAACTGAGCTTGGAAAAGATAAATGTACATGCAAACTCAAAATCCCAGTCTGTTCCGCAAAAGGATCTCGCGTCACTATTTCTCGTGTTGTTCACTCACGATTTAGGCTCATTGGTTTCGGGATCATTGAATAACTACTTTAAAGTAGTTAAAAAAACGAATACTTTTTAAATTCTAATAATTTCAGTTACGTATGAGTCATTATTATATACGTGGAACAGCACCTTATGAAGCAAAAGAAGCAATTATTGGAAAGTGCGGAAGAGTTGATGCAACAAAAACAATAACAAATCGAGGAGCCGACACTGCACGATTAGCTTTTGGTATGAATAGAGAAGGGAAACCAGGTGTTGATGGATCTTTAGTTGATGAATTCTTAATTGAAGCAGCATTCTATGCAAATGCTGGAGCATACGCAGAAGCACATCCAGAATTACCACGAGAGCTAAAAAGAAGAATAGACCCTAATTACCGTGGGTATTTATGTATCT
The DNA here is from genome assembly GCA_047603135.1 of Candidatus Woesearchaeota archaeon. Lineage (GTDB taxonomy): Archaea > Nanobdellota > Nanobdellia > Woesearchaeales > JACJVV01 > JACJVV01. Next base: position 3,713 of record JBLKOW010000084.1, read on the forward strand.
TTAAGACTGATACTTCCTTGCCAATCCACACAGCAAACTTACGGTATGGAAGTGCATGGGAAACTACATCTGAATTACCAGAGGGTATAGAAAGAAAACTTGTGGGAATTACACCTGCACCACCGATGGAAGATGCATCAACGCTAGGAGAATATAAACAAGGAGAATATAGTCTTCTAAAACCTTCTGTAAAAGAATTTGAAGAATTACATCAAAGAACACAGAAAAAAAATTAATCATCACGCGCGCTTAATCGCTCGAAGTTCTCTGCAAATGCCGCACATGAACCTGAATCGCCATTAAGATTAACATTACTAAAGAAACCACCATCGACATACCCAGTTATATCGTTATAAATGTCCATAAAAACACCAAAAGTGTCGTAAATTAAACAAGCATATACACCATAATTTGGTGGAGAACAAGTAGGACCTGTACCACACATAAGTTGAGCACCAATTTGAGTCTGACAAAAGAAACCCATAGTCACATCAATTGCAAGACTTGGATTAGCTAAAAGATTTGCAACAAACCTACCGACTTGTGATAAAAATTGTGTAAAAGGCATTAACTCAAAAATAGGACCAAAAATATATTTACATTCGGCATATGCATACTGTGCCCGGCATACTTCAATAGGAATTCCACCATTAGCAGTAGATATTAAACAATTTCCAAGCTCACATTTCATTTGCCTATATTTCTCAAGATTGTAAATAATACCTGGAATACATAATGTGCACACTGCAAGAATGTAATTATCACGCGGATCTCCTGGAACGCTTAAAAGAGTTGTCTCACCAGTCCACCAATTTCCAAAACCACCCTCC
>JBLKOW010000085.1:0-4495 GCA_047603135.1 Candidatus Woesearchaeota archaeon
TGGAATTGAAAATCTCACCCTAAAGGATGGGGTATTCAGATCCCCATTCAAATCTCGAATGCGAGATTTTCAATAAAGAAGTGAGTTATTAGATTGTGATACAATCTAAAATAACAAATTTCATTTATTATGTGAGGCACACCAATATTTTAGCAATCTGCCGAACGATGATGTTCTATTGTATTTGATTTTTATTGACTTAATATAAAAAGGCACAAAAAACCTACAATCCAAAATCCTTAACAAAAGAAACAATCTTCTGATATTGCTCCAAAAAACGAAAACCTTTTTCTCTCAAAGAAAAAAACTTCTGCCCTTTATTATTAGTAATCTCAAGAACAAATTCTTTTTGTAATAATTCTTCAATGTATTGCTTAAACATTGGAGTTGACAAATTACATGCCTGCATTAAACGCGTAGGCTTAATAGAATTATTCTTATCTCTAATAGCCGAAAGTATGTCATAAATGACTTCCATTCGTTCTCGTTTACGCTCGCTCATACCGTTCACCTAAACCATATAAAACATAATATACACTAAATAGTATTGTAGCAAAAACTGCAAGAGTCCCAATTCGCATAACTAAGATTATACTTAATTGTGCGGACGGATACATCATTGCAAGTTCACCTAATATTAATTGAAATAAGATTAACACAAAAAACAATACCATTGAGAGCAAAAAAAGTCTCTTAACTACTAAATTACCTTCAGGTTTATAATAATGATGGAAACTTATGCTAATAATAACAATAAAGATACTTAATAAAACTAATAATTGTAGTAATTGGTTCTCAAAAAAGACCCCAAGAATGCTTACTAAAAAAGCAATAATATGAAATAAATAAATTAAGGAAAGCCCGTCACGTTCTGCATTCGAAAAATATTTTACTAAAACACTCGATAATAAATAAAAAGTTGCCATAAGTGTTACATACCCATATAAAAAAACACTTCCAATATAAAACCACATGGAAAAAACAATATCCCCCAAAATAGTATGTGCTATTAAAAAAAGATACATAACTAAAACTGATATACCAAAAAAAGCAAACGCATTACGAAAATACGTTACCGATTTATTGCAAGAAAGCGTAACCACATTTCGAAGCATTAATACTATAGAAAAGCAAATTATCAAAGCAAGTAAGCCAAACAGATGTTCTAGGTATAGTGGTAATATCATAACAACACTCTCAATAATCTACATAATTGTATTATGACCTCTTTTTTTTACCAACTGATGGAGATTTTATGTGCTTTATAACATTTGTTGAACACATTGCATAATTAATACCTACAAGGATAACAATAAAAAATGAAGCTGTTACTATATACACTAATAATAAAAGTAATGGTGCCATTAACACAAACGGTTGCACTAATCCATTCACAACCCACCCAAAAAGTGCAAAAGTAAGAACAACTGCATGAAAGTAATGGAACTTTTTCACTCTCCCTGTTGTACATTGCGCATCGTTAAAATGTAAAAGCGCCCCGATGGCAAAAACAATAAACAGAGTAATATACATCCCCAGCAATGGAATAAATAATACATCCACTAAAGCAATAGTAAGCGCAATTAACGGTGCATATACATAAACTGAATTATGCAGAAAAGGATACTTTACACGACAAGTAATACTTACGACAAATACAATACCTGCTAAAATAAATATAAATTCCATTAAAAATAATAAATACAATAAACTACCTGTAATAGTAGTATAATTTAAACCAGCAAAACTCATCCAAATAAGTAAAACATACCTCGCTAAAAAAGCAAGTCCAAAAAAGATGAATGCATGCCTAAATAACTTAATACCTGGATGACTACTCAGAAGATATATTTCACGAGTAACATACACGACAGCAAATGCACAAAAAACAAGAACAGCAGTATATACTGTTTCTATAGGAATTCGATATTCTGTTAAAAATTGTTCAAGCATAAAATAGAAATTCTTAAATCATTTATATATGAAATGGAAGTTTCTTCTATAAAATAAATGAAAAGTTATTAAGAACGAACAACCACAGTAATTAAAAAAGAAATCTCAATAACAATAACAAATATAGGTAAACCGCTCATATAAACGAAAACTTTACAAATAGCCTTAGATTACTCCTTTGTGGTGATAACATGATTACACGAATTATACTCATAATGTTACATTACTGGTGCCATTTGCATACAGTGATGGATTACAAATAACTACAGAAACATGCCCTGAAGGGTATGAAATGTTTGATGACCCTTATTTACAATTTGATTGTCATGCAACATGTGAAGGAAATCTTCCTGAAAATGCAATTACACATCCAAATATTGGAGGATATCATACACCTGAAACAACAGGAGTTTGGACATTTAAAAACCTTGATGATAACAAGAAAGTCATGTCACATGATATCAAAGTATCATTAACTGGATGTGAATTCACCTGTCCAATTGGAGAAACATTTAATGGAACACATTGTACTACTGAAAGTATTAATCCTAGTGCAGAGAAAGAATCAAAAGATATAATCTCTGAACCTTGTTACGATGTTACGTATACCTTCAATCCTGGTGAAGGTTATGACAGATGTGAAGGTTATTACGCAGTTCACCAAGGTGATTACTTTGAAGACATCTATCTTTGTATAGAAGAAGAGAAAAAGAATTCTATCGAAATGATTTGTGGTATAGATCCTAATTGGTTTGGAGTATACAACGCAAATGAAGATAAAGAATCTGAAGAAAAAGAATCCGAAAAAGATAATCCTAAAAAAGATTTATGTTATGAAGTAAGTGAAGTCTTCAATCCTGGTGAAAACTACCCAAGTTGTGATGGATATTATGCAGTATATTTCACAAAAGCAGGATTTGATGACCCAACTACAGATATCTATGTATGTATTCCTGAAGATAAGAAAGACAAAGTAACACATGTCTGTGGAACAAATCCAAACGAATATGCTATTTTCGCTGAGGAAAACACTACAGAAACCTGCCCTGAAGGGTATAGCATGTTTGATAAGCCTTACTTACAATATGATTGTCTTGCAACATGTGAAGGAAATCTTCCTGAAAATGCAATCACACATCCAAATATTGGGGGATATCATACACCTGAAACAACAGGAGTTTGGACATTTAAAGAACTTGATGATAACAAGAAGGTTATGTCGCATGATATCAAAGTATCATTAACTGGATGTGAATTCACCTGTCCAATTGGAGAAACATTCAATGGAACACACTGTACTACTGAAACAGTTGACCCTGCTGGAGAAAAAGAAAAAGTATGTGCAGTAACTGTTGGGTATTCAGACGCACTCTATGTGTTTTTTATGCCAAAAGAAGGCGATGTAGAAAAACAATACAAAATAACTGATTATCCATCATTTATACCTCTTGTTGAAGGTATTTCAACATATAAAGAAAACTTTTGTACAAAAGAAGAAATAAATGATGAACTAAATGTCAGTAACATTTTCATTGAGAATGTATGTTCAGGTGACTTACCACAAAACAGCATTATCAGAAACGCAAATGCATGGTTTCATGATGTCAACGCAGAAACACAAAACTGGACATATGTAGGAGATTGGTTAAATGATTATTATGCTGAAGATCAAACTGATTTAGGCAATTGTTTTTTTACCTGTCCTAAAGGGTATGAGTTTAGCGATGGTGAATGTTATGCACAATTCAACTTCTTAGAAGATGAAGATAATGCAAACCTAACAATTGAAAACAAAACGCGAAATAAATACAATGAAACAGGTTTTTACAAAAACAATGTCTCTATTATTGTAGCAAGTAATGAGGTATTTACAGAAAATATGCGTAACACTGTTGATGATATAGAATATATCAACGGAGAAGGAGTATATGTTTTTAACGGATATTACGTATTATTTAACGGAAATCGCACAATTTTTATTCCACTAGAAAATGATGGGTTATTAAGCCTTTATCTGAATGAATTTCCGACTGGATTAGTAGAACCTACACCTCCAACTCCACCTACTGGTGGCGGCGGTGGTGGATTTACACCTGCAACAACGACACCTCAACCAACAACACCAACTGAAACAGTTGATCCTTTAGCAAATCAACGAGCATTTGCACAACAGCCTACTGAGGGTGAAACAGTTACTGAAGATGAAGTTGTTCAAGAAGAAATCGAAGAAACAGACGTAACAACAACAGATGGTACAGAAACTAACGAAGAAACAGCAGGTGCAACAGGAATCACAGGTGCAGTTATCGGTGCAGCAGGCACTGCATTAACAAGTATGTGGTTTTGGATTATAGTGTTAATGATTATCATTGCACTCGCAGTAATTGCATTTGGTAAAAAACCAAAGAAATAATTCTTTATTTTATTCTTTTTTTATTTTAATATTTATTTATCTTTAAAACACTATAAAACTTAAAATGTTAATATAGAAATCGAAACAATTACAAAAAACAAGGTCATAATTGTAACAGCATCAAAATAA
>JBLKOW010000086.1:0-4458 GCA_047603135.1 Candidatus Woesearchaeota archaeon
TTATTTCAATGAAACAGCCCCTCTTTTCATAACCCTTTTTGATGCTTTATTTACTAATCAAAATTTGGTTAGTGTTATCCTAAACTATGATGCATCGTCGTTTGAAATTGATTTTGATGAAATTATTTCCCCTTTTACTTCAGTTTTAGCATCACGTAATACTGTTGTTGATACAGTGGATGTAATAGGAGATGTCGCATCATGGATTACAAATATAAGTCAGTTAGATGGAAATACTGGGGTATTAATTGCTGACCCTATAAATCCTTTTTATGGTGTGTTTAATGCTACTGAGATGTTCTCTAGCACAAATGAATCAGAGGACATTGCACTGCAGAATGTATCATATCAACTATTCTTTACTAATACAGTCCCAATAAATTATTCTTTGCGAGGCAATCTTTCCTTATATAATGAATCAAGTTTAATTAGTTATTCGGAATGTGATATAACTGTTAGTCCTCATCTTTGTGTTCTTGAATTAAATGAAACAATCCGTAATATTTCTCAGTTTACAAGTTCTTTTACACTTTCGCTTATGCATGATAATGATTCAGTGCAAACTTCCTATACTACTTCAGTGCCATTAAGTACTTTCGTTTCAGTACCGACAAAGGACTCTAGTTCTGCTCTTGTAAATCTTTCATCTTCTCAATTAGGTCATGTTTCTTTATATGCTAATACATCTCTTCCAGAATCATTCATGAATGTAAATGCAACACATGATATTATACTCGATGGTTCTTTATCTGTGAATTATACTGTTATTCCTGCTGTTCAGACTCTTTCTCCTTACTTTAGTCAGCATTATAATGTGAGTGGTCACCTTAGTGTTTATAATGAATCAACTTCAACACTTCTTGCAGATACATCTTGTACAGCTAATACAAGTCCTTTTGAATGTAGTGTTGATGTCATCCCAAGTGGGGCTGAGAATGTGACGAGCTCGCTTACAATTTCACTAGATAGGCTTACTCCTTTTGCAATAAACTCCAGTATTGACCTTGATGAACTAACATCCTCCATCGATATAGATGCTGCTTCAGGGTTAGCCAATATTTCTGAGCTAGATGGTAATAATGTAACTCTTTATACGAATGAAACAGTACATGAATCAAGCGTTTTGGTGAGTGGAACAGCCTCCCCGGAGCTCACATATCCTTTTGCAAATTTCTCTATTAGCGTGCATACTATTGATGAAACGCCTATTCCAGAAAACCACACTCTCTTTGTAACTACTTCTATTGTAAATGCAACAAATAATGCTCAAACATTTCAATCAGAATCATGTGATTTTACTGAAACTAGCTTAAGTCCATTTAGCTGTTCTATTGTTGTTCCATGGAATGACTCATATTCTCGTGTTCTTACCTCAGTAAACTTTACTCGCACAGATGGTTTTGATGAGCCTATGCAATCGCTTGCCATTGATTTTGTAAATAAGACACTCATTGAGTTTGATAATAGCACTACTTTATTTAATATTAACCACATTTTTGTTAACCAGACTGAATCTGTAAGCCCAGTGTCATTACATCTTGACTTTGTAGATGTTCAGTACGAGTATGCAAATAGATCATTTACAGGTGAGGTTACTTTTGCAGACGAAAATGAGATCCATCTTTCACTTTCTTCAATCAATATAGGTGAAAACAAAACCTTTACCTTGCCGGGAAGAGTTCTTACTGATGGAAATCTCTTTGCAAATGTATCCTCTATAGAAGGAGGTCTTGCAGAGGCTGAAGGTGTGGTAACACTTCTTATCCCTCCAACTCCACCGTCTAATGAAACAACAACGCCAGGCACTGGTGGTGGAGGTGGCGGAGGTGCTGCATCTCAACCTGAAATCGAAGAAGAGGAAGATGTAGACCGAACTATGTATCTAATATCTGAGAGTTATACAACATCGCTTTCAGTTAATCTATTTAATCAACATCTTAGTGCCCTTAAGGGATTAAATTTAGTTTCTACTGAATTATATGTTTATGATGATGTAAAAAATACTTCAAATGGAAGAGTACATCAACAAGAGGGTGAGGAAAGGGATGAATTAGTACGATTAGCAGAATCCACAAATTTTGCTGCAAGTGCTGAATATTATAGCACTCTTTCTCATGTGTATGGGTGTCTTAATTATTATAGGCGAGATGTACGGGAAGATGCCGGTGAATTATATATCACTCTTTTTGGAAGAAACTTTTGTCCGGATGAGATCTCATTTTCAATATTTGATAATAGCAGTTCTTTTAATCAGTTTCAACCAACACTCCAAAATACACGTACTGAAAATATTCAAAATATAAGCTATGGTGAGGGCTATATTACTGGAGATGTACATCTTGATGCATATGAAGATTTTTCATTAACATATGTTTTACCTTTGACAAATACTCTTAGAAACAATATTAATAGCAATATATTATTATGGCAAATAAACGAGGCTTTCGTCCCATATCTATCCTACGAAGAATTCCAAATTGAATTACACTCAGAACCAGACAACATAACCACAATTCCTCCAGTACTTATTCCAGAGCAGGAGAGTACTTTTGCGCAAGTTACTGCATTTATAGGTGAATTAACACAACTTAATTTCTTTGAAATTGTGATTGTAGCATCACTTATTGTAGTATTTATCATAGTCATTATTGCATCAACATTTATCAGCTTTAGAGAGCATAGCAGCCATGTTTCTAATGTCATTCACATGGCACTGCGTCCTCGTGCTTCCCTAAAAAATCATGAAGTAGTTACTTCTATTGGTATACAATCGGCTTATTTATCTAAATTAATAAAAGAAGATGATCTTGATCGCGCTCAAAATGAGTATGAAAAGATTCGTGTAAATTATGTTGAAGCTCGTAAGAAATTAAATGATGCCGATCCACAAGTTCATAAAATTATGTTCCAAGTAATTACTCAATTAAACGATTATCGCAAACATATTCTCCAAAGAAAAGCTGAATTAAAGAGTGCTCATATTACTTCTCAAACACAAAAACAGTCTCATAAGCAAGAAGAAGACACTAACCCTCATCACGAATATGATATGCTTTTGCGCATTAAAGCAGCTCATATTGAAATGACTCATAAAAACTTTAAAGCAGCTGAAGAGATTCTTATAACTAGTAAAAAATTATTAGAAAAACTAAGTGATGAAGACTTAGATGGGCAGAAAGAAAATTTTGATTCTCGTCTTAAACTTCTTGAAACCACTCTTATTAAGCTTCGCTCAGGCTCATTAAAATATCGTTTATCACAATTATTTAAATTTAGTAAGAATAATGCATCTGTAGAAAAGCAAGCGTCAAATCAGCCAACTCCTTCATAGAAACGTGTAAAATCAAAATATTATATAATAAAAATTCTTAAAAATTATCTGTTCAATTATCCTTTTTGTAATTCTTTATCATATATAACTTTCTTAATGACTTGTATATCACTCTTTAATTGATTATAGTCTTCCTTCTTTACAAAGAAGTCTGTTTGTGTTTCTAACTTTGAGAGTGCAATCATAAGTTCCCGAATACTTGATTGGTTATTTTCTGCAATAATACCTGTTTCATTAATCTTAGCAATTGATTCCTCAACATTGTGGAACATGACCTCTATTTTCGAGCCAGTTTTATCAATATCCATTTTTAATTTCTCAATAACTTTTTCTTCTTTTTGCAGAGATTCAAGTTTTGCGAGAACGCTTTCATAACTACGGATAGACTTCATAATCTCACTATATTCTTTTAATTTATCCTCTATTGCTTTAAGTCTAACTTCAATTTTCTCAATTTTTGATTCATGTTTAAGTGCTTCTGCTTGCACATCAGAAAAACGTTTATCAATAGCCTCAGGTTTAAAGGTATTAACTATATATTTAACACTATTAAAATCATCTTCGAGTTTGTTAAACATACGTTCTCGTCCAAGAACAGTTGATCGTAATTCTCCAACCTTCTCTCCAAACGTTTCGAGTTCTTCTGTAATGTCTTTCGTTTTTGTTGTAAGAATGTCAATCTTACCTTCAAGCTTACCCTCAGTAACTTCTTCATTTTCAATTTGCTTTTGAAGGTGTGCAATCTCTTTAGAAATTTGTTTTGCATTAAATTCAATATAATCATCTTCAGCAACTTTTTGGTCTTCAGTTTTTTCCTCTTTGCGTTTAAATAACCCGCCAAGTCCTTTCGTTTCTTTTTTTTCTAGTTCTTCAAATTCTTCAGGAGTAAAAACATCATCATCACGACTATATTCTTTTGAGTCTTTTTTCGAGTCTTGCGCTTTTTCTGAACCTTCTTTTGTAGGATTTTCTTTTTCACCGGGAAGAAGTTCATCAATTATATCTTGAGAAACCTTTGTTGCAACGAACTTTTCTCTGAGCTGTGCATCGCTAAATCCTTGTTTGCGCGCATTTTCTACGTATATCCGTAGTTTTTCTTTGTAACTTGAATTCTGCTCAGCACTCAT
>JBLKOW010000087.1:0-4431 GCA_047603135.1 Candidatus Woesearchaeota archaeon
CCGCTCGAAAAAAAATTATAACTACTGCATTTGATGTTATTGTAAATATTGTTGATGAAAAAGGTCGTATTAGTTTAAGTGAAATTCAGTCAAAATTTAATATTAGTCGTCATTTAGCTGAGGAGTGGGTTCAGATTTTAGCAGATTATGGTATTGTTGAGATTAAGTATCTTCCTGTGGGTGGCGTTGAAGTTATGAAACCAAAGGGTAAGATTAATAAAAGTTAAATTTGTTGTATATAAAAATAGGTTTACATGACAATAATGTATGTCTTACTATGCATTTATTTTCATAAAGTAAAATAATTTTAGCTTACTGCTATATTACGAGAGAGGGTTACTATGTTTGAAGTTGTAGATGAATATGAAATTGATGCAGATAACGTCATTGTTACTGCGCAAATTATGCAGTATGGGAAAAAGCCCGTACGATATAGGTTAGTTTTGCAAGATGTTGGAATGGGGACTGAAGCACTTTTAGATCAAATAAGGCAGGAGCTTGTTTTAGAGGTCGATGTTAGTACTACTGAAATCTTAGATCCAAAAGTTATTGAGTTTATTAAAGTGCGATTTCGTAAGAAAGCTGAGAGTATGCTTGATGCTAAGATTCCTAAGCTTGATGAAGATACTAAATATTATTTGGTTAGTATTTTGTTAAACGATATTATTGGTCTTGGAAAAGTGGAGTATTTAATGCATGACGAGAATCTTGAAGAAGTCATAGTTAATTCTGCAGCTGAGCCTATCCGTGTATACCATAAAAAACATGGCTGGTTAATTACTAATATTGTCATTCCTACTGAAGAGCAAATTCAAAATTATTCGAATATTATCGCACGTCGTGTTGGTAAACAGATTACAACGCTTAATCCTTTACTTGATGCGCACTTGATTACAGGAGATCGGGCGAATGCTGTATTATATCCTGTGGCGAGTAAAGGAAATACTATTACTATTAGGAAGTTTGCACGTGACCCTTGGACAATTGTTGATTTAATTAAAGTTGGGACAGTAAATGAGGAAATAATTTCCATCATTTGGATAGCAATGGAATATGAAATGAATATTTTAATTTCAGGGGGTACTGGTTCAGGTAAAACGTCGCTTCTTGGGACACTACTTCCTTTTATTCCACCTAATCAGCGTATCTTAACCATCGAGGATACTCGTGAGTTGCAACTTCCTGAGACATTGTACTGGTGTCCATTAACGACACGTCCAAAAAATACTGAAGGGAAGGGAGAAGTTTCTATGCTTGATTTGCTCATGAACTCTCTTCGTATGCGTCCAGATCGTATTATTCTAGGGGAAATGAGGCGAAGAGAAGAAGCGGAAGTTATGTTTGAAGCGATGCACACTGGGCATTCAGTATATGCTACTGTACACGCTGATACTGTTGCAGAGACTATTACACGTATGACTAACCCGCCTATTTCGGTACCCCCAAACATGCTTAATTCAGTAAACCTTAATATTGTTCAGTTTCGTGATAGGCGTAGGGGAGTTAGGCGTACGTATCAGTTAGGTGAATTTATTCCTGTTGAGACTGATAAAGGGGTTGAAGTTAAAGCAAATATTCTTTATAGGTGGAAACCTTCAGTAGATAAGATTGTACCTCATTCTGAGAGTAATCGCTTTTTTGAGGAACTTTCACGTCATACTGGTTTTAGCATGAAAGAAATTCATGAAAGTCTTGCTGAGCGACGTAAGATATTGAATTGGATGGTTAAATATGATGTAAGTAATGTTGATAAGGTTGGTATTGTTATGAATCAGTATTATTATAATCATGATTACTTGATGACTTTTGTTAATAAGGATGAGAATCCTGAAAAATTATATTCACTCCCTAATCCATTTAAGGAGGATACTATTTGAGCCATGAGAACATACAAAATTCCTGGTGCTTTTGTCCCTCTTCCTATTCTTGAAATGACCTATCGACATTTTTTGATGTTTGCTCATATTCTTGAAGTTACTATCTTTATGAATTTTGGTTTAAAGTTACAACAAGCACGAATGGAAATTTCTGCACGTAAGTATCTTGCAATGTGTTTTGCGAATAATGTAATAGTGGGTATTATTGTCGCATTGACTGTTTTTTGGATTGGTTCATCAATGACTGCACCACCTATTCATCCCTTTTTTATGGCTTTTTTTGCAATGATATTTATAATTGGATTTTTGTTATTTCAACAGAGGGGCGCGCCAGAAGTATATATTAAAAAGCGTGTAGCTAGCATTGAATCAAATATTCTTCCTGCTTTACAAACAATTCTAATTCAGCTTCGGGCAGGGGTTCCTTTGTTTGATATTATGGTAAATACTGCTGCGGCGAACTATGGAGAAGTTTCTAAAGAATTTCTTAATGTTGTTAAACAAATTAATGGAGGGGTTCCTCAGGCACAAGCTTTAGAGCGGATGGCACTTGAAAATCCATCAAATATTTTTCGTAGTGCTATTTGGCAGATGGTTAATGGTATGAAGACTGGAACAAATTTAAGTGCTATTTTACGTGAAATTATGAATGAACTTGCAGAAGAGCAGTTGATTCAGGTTGAAGAATACGGTGCACAGCTTTCTCCATTAACTATGTTTTATATGATTATGGCAGTCATTATTCCTGCTATTGGAGTTAATTTTTTAATTGTACTTGTTGCCTTTATGGGGCTTGATTTATTTGCAAGTCAAGCTATTTTTTGGGGGGTATATAGTTTTGTATTTATGATTCAAATAGTATTTATGGGAATGATTAAGTCAAAGAGACCTAATTTATTACAGACGTGAGATTATGTATGAGTATTTAGCATTTTTTTATCCAAAAGGCGTCAGAGAGAGGATGTTTGAGCAGTTTAATTACTTCTCTTTAAAGGTGCGTAAAGAATTTGTTGTTGGAGCAATACTATTTTTTACGGTAATGCTAACGCTGAGTTTTTCTTTGCAATTCTCACGTATCATCTTTCCAGGGTTATCTGACTTTTTTGGATTACTTTTACTTTTTATTATTTCATGTACACTTGTTCAGGTTTTAATTTATTCAATTATTAGTCTTGTTGCAACAACACGTGGCAAGTTTATTGAAAGTATTTTGCCAGATGCACTGCAGTTAATTTCTGCAAATTTACGCTCAGGGATGACTATTGATCGCGCTTTGATTGCTGCGTCTCGGCCAGAATTTGGAAGTTTTAATGATCAGTTTATTATTGTTGGAAAAGAAATTACTACTGGTACAAAGGTTAGCGATGCACTTATGAACATGACACGGCGTGTAAAGTCAGATATGTTTCTTAAGGCTGTTCAGCTTATTGTTACTGGTATGGCTTCAGGGGGAGAATTATCTCGTTTATTAAGTGAAGTAGCAGAGAATTTAGTTCATCAGCGTACTCTTGAACAAAAAGTTAAGACAAGTGTTTCTACATACTTAATTTTTATTATGGCTGCTGTTGGTTTTGCTGCTCCAGTTATGTATGGTTTATCAACAACGATTGTTGATATGATAGTTAATACATTTTCTTCACTTGATATTCCTCCTAATTCAAACATGCCATTCTCCATTGAAATGTCTGATGAAACAGCCCGAGAGCTTCCTGGTTTTGTTAGGATGTACACGCGAACAAGTTTGATTACTCTTGGTATTATGGCTTCTTTTTTGCTTGGATTAATTAAGAAAGGAAATGCTAAATATGGGCTTATGTATATCCCTTTTATTGTTGCGCTAGGTTTAAGTATTTATTATGGTGTGGCATGGCTTTCAAGTCTTGTCTTTTCAGCAGTTATTTAGTTTTGTTGTGTTTTAGTTTTCTGTTTGTATTTTTTTTGTATCTCTGCTTTTTTAAAATAGTATCTAAAATAGAATGTAAAAAGTCAACTTACATGGTGAATTTATGTGTTTTTTACTAAGAAAAACATCGCCTCGATGGGTAAAGTAGACTTTTTACTTATCTAAAATAAGAATATTTAAATAATGCTAATTTTTTAGTATTGGTATGCCTGGAGCTTTTGATAAATTACAAAATTTTCATAAACAACGTAAAGAAGTAGTGACTGCACCACATTCTTCTAGCTCAAGTTCAAATGATGATTATACTCCTCAGAATAATGCATCTACTTCTCCATCTTCATTGCAGGGAGCTTCACAGCAATCTGTACAGAATAATACTTCTCAACCAACTATGGTAGATAGTGCTCGTGTTCCCACAGGAATTCGTGGTTTTGACCAAATGATTCAAGGTGGTTTTAAGAAAGGTAGTGTGAATGTTGTTACTGGAGGACCTGGTTCAGGTAAAACTACTTTTGCGATGGAATTTTTAGTCAATGGGACTACGTTTGCAAATGATCCGGGTATCTATATTACGTTTGATGAAACTAAAGATAGTATTGTTGATAATATGAGGGCATTTGGATGGGATCTTGAGAGACTTGAAAAAGAATC
>JBLKOW010000088.1:0-4321 GCA_047603135.1 Candidatus Woesearchaeota archaeon
TTTATTAGGTATTCTTTTTTTAGTATTTATTGCAGGATGTGGGATGGCTGAGGAAGTAAGTGATGTGCAAGAACGTGCTACATACGTCCATGAGAATATTCTTGATGGATTATACGAGAATATTAATTCATTAGATGATCTTTCTTTACTAATAACTGAAATGAGCCCAGCTGAGATTGTTTTGCTCGGAGAATCAACTCATGGTACGCAAGAGTATTATGAATATCGCAGGTATATATCCCAGGAACTAATTGAGAACTATGGTTTTGATTTTATCGTTGTTGAGGGCGATTGGAATTCAATCTATACTTTGAATGAATACGTACGAGGAGAAGGTGAGTTTAATTCTGCTAAAGAGGTTCTTGCTACTTTTAACAGATGGCCTGAATGGATGTGGGCAAATGATGAGATTGAACGTTTAGCAGAATGGCTTCGCGTGTATAACGAAGGACGAGAAAAAAATGATATGATTGGAATATATGGTCTTGATGTGTATGATGCAGAGTCTGCTCTTGTATTTTTACATGATAGCGAATTACTTGATGACGATACGTATGCGTGTTTGTTGCCATTTAGAAATGATTTAGTTGAGTATGCACAGTATCTTTCACAAGGAGGAATATCATGTGAAGCTGAAGTAGTTTCTGCGTTTAATGAGATTAACGGGCGTTTTGATGTACTGAATGATGTTTCCTACCTATCTTTAGTACAAAATGCTCGTGTTGTTATGAATGCTGAAAAACATTATCGAGGGATGCTTTATCAAGGACCTATATCGTGGAATGAACGCGTTTATCATATGGTTGCTACTATACAGTTTTTACGTGAGGTGATTGGTGAGCGTGCAATCATATGGGCGCATAATACACATGTAGGGGATGCACGTGCAACACCAATGGCTCAGCAAGGAATGGTTAACATGGGGCATCTTCTTCGTGAGAATGATTCACTTGTATATGCTCTTGGATTTGGAACGTATGTAGGTGAAGTTGTTGCTGGAAGGCAGTGGGGGGGTCGAATGGAAGTAATGTCTGTTCCACCAGCAATTGTTGGAAGTTATGAACATTTATTTATGCTTGAAGGAATGGATAAAGCACTTTTTTTATTCTCTTCAGAACATGAGAATTATAATACTCTTCACGAAACTTTATCTCCTCGGGGACATCGTGCAATAGGTGTTGTATATAATCCATTAAATGAACAAGGAAATTATGTTATGACTGATATTATGAGAAGATATGATGCATTTATTTTTATGAATAGAACTTCTGCACTTACTGTGAGTTAATTGCATGATAGAATGATTTGATATAAGTCTTTAATTATCTGTATGTTAAAAGAAATTACGTTTTGGAAATTCTAAAATAAGAAAGTTTTATCTTACTTTTGTTCGTAAGTCATATACATGTTGTGTATCATTACTATCGGTAGCAGTACATAATATTAATTCAGCTCGTGGGTATTTCACTTTGTATTCAGTTCTTCCGTTTGGAAGTTCTCTTGTTTCTCTTTCTGGATCTCTTACAAAAGCATTTGCAATTGCATCTATACTTCCAAGTCCAAATGGTAATTGGCTATGACGTTGCATAAGTTTAATTGTATTATTAAATTGTTCTGGAAAGACAATTTCTGCATTGCCGAATTGATATCTTTTTCCTGATTCTTTTCTTACTTCACTTGGAGGGATGTATTCTTCCCTTGGCAAATAGTTTGGTTCTGGTTCTTCTGGTTTAGTAATATATTCGGAATTTCTCTTTTCTTCTGTTTTTGTTTCTGTAGACTTTTTTGTGGTTTCTTCAATAGTCTTTACTTCTTCTTTTTTTGGTGCTTTTTCTTTTTTCTTTTGTGTTTTTTTCTTTTTTGTCGTTTTTTTTCGTGGTACATAGGGTGTACTTGGCATTGCATCTAGGTCTTTTTGAGTTCTTCCATGATAACTTTTTGCACTTGGTTCATTCTCATGAACTAATAATGCATATACTCCTTCTGAGTCAAGATATGCTTGTAGATATTTTCCTGGTGTTACTTGTTCAGCAATGGTATCAAATTCAGGTGTGAATTTAGAAGGGATTGTTACAGATGCAGGTCTGTTTTTTGCATCTCTTAGATAAATATCAACAGAATTTCCAATTACAACAGGTATCTTTCGTTCGTCAAAAATAGTATGTATAGTTCCTTCTAAAGTTCGTTGATGTTCATTTGTTGGCTCTCTAAATGCTATCATGATAATGTAAGTTCTTTTGTTTTTTTAAATATTACTGTTCAGGGGTTACTAATGGTTTTGAGAATTTTTTATATCTGATACTTGTTTATACTTAATAAGTTAAAAAATAAATTAAAGAATATATAAAAAAAGAAAATCTACCTGCTTGAATCAGATTGACGTTCAAGTTCTAATTTTTTTGAAATTGCATCAGATTGTTGTGACATGTTAAATGCATTTACAATTTCATCTGCAAGAGCTATTTCTACTGGTTTTTTCTTCTTGAAACTCTTATTGTATGCAGATTGTGTCATGATGCGTAAAACGTAATCAATTCGGCGCTGAGGAGCCATTTCAACAGCTTTTGGATATCGTGCTCCACCATATTCAATTGCAATGATCTCTTCACGAGGAGCTGCATTTTCAATAGCTTGTACTAAAACAGCGACTGGATTCTTTTTTGTTTTCTTTTCAACAATTTCAAAAGCTTTTGCAACAATGTTGTATACTGTAGCGCTTTTTCCAGTAAATGTACCAGATGATTTTTGATGCTTTTTCGATCGATGACCTGTGTTCATCATTTTGTTAATAAGTCGTTCAACAATGAATGTTTTTGACTTATGAAACCGAACTCCTACATTCTTTCCACCAGTTCGAGGAATTATGCGGGCATCTAAGTTGATGTATCGTACCAGTCCTGGATCACTTACGGTGATTCCTTCAACGCTGTATTTGTTAAAAACTTTAATCTCTGTAGCCATAGTATCACTTTTATTTACGTGCTTTTTCGATCTTTCCTCGTCGAAGTGCATTTAATGATTGATCGTTTACTTTGATAACATGCCATCTAATACCTGGCATATCTCCTTTAGCACGACCCATTTTACCACCAATACACTCGATGATTACTTCGTCGTGTTCATCACACAGTTTTGTTGCACCATCTCCTGGAAGAAATGCAGTAACTTGTTTAGCATTTTTTACTAATTGTACACGTACACATTTTCGCATAGCAGAGTTTGGCTGCTTTGCTTCAACTTGTAATTTTTCAAGTACAATTCCTTTTGCTTGTGATGATCCTCGAAGTGGATCTGATTTATTCTTTAAGTTTAATGTCTTTCGTACAAATGTTTGGTTAAGCCATTGAGACTTATTTCTTCTTTTTAAGAGTGCTTTTGCACCATTTAATCCTGATGTTTTCTTTCCCATTTTTATGCAACCTTTAGTTCTTTTATTGTGAAATATCGTTTAACTATTGATTCTGATTCGCGAAGATTTACTGCATTTCTTCCGATGAGGATTCCTCGTTGGTAGCTGTCTGCAGGAACTATAGTCCATACATTTTCTGTGTTTTGTATTTCCTTTATTTTTGAAGGATATACAACATTTGCAATGAATGTTTCAAGATTATTATTGTATTCAATAACCCTAACACGTTTTTTAAAACGATTTTCAAGCGTTTTTATGTTAGCTCCTTGCTTTCCGATAGCTTTACCAGCCATTCCTTCGGGAACAATAAATATTAATTTTCCTTCACTTTCAATACAATCCTTGAGAGATGTTTTTGTGATGTTTCCAAACATCGACATAATCGCCATGGTATTGCTGTTGAATTTGATTCGTTCTGGCATCCTATTTACTCTTTCATAACTCCTACTGCAAGGATTGGATGAATTCGTTTAAAAATCAAACCTAATTCGTCGTTAGGAATATCAAGTTTTTCAACTTCAGTAGTTGTTATTTTAGCATTGTGTGTAAAGTCATCCTCAATACTTTGAGGGACATTTGATGCTAAGTAAACTTTACTAACTTTTCCACTTCGCATGCTTCGCAGTACTTCGTTAGTCCCATAAGTAACTGTATGAGTCTGTATGAGTTTTTTTATGTCTTCTGCTGTTATTTTTGCCATTGTATCCTCTGAGGGAATCGAAATCCCTTTTTAAAGCTTTTGTTTATTCGATATAGAAAGTCAACTTGCACGGTGAATACTTATTTTTCAAGTGAATTTGAAAAATATGCCTCATTTGGCAAAGTAGACTTTCTACTTTTGTTTATTTCTATTTTACTTTGGTAACGAGTCCAGGAAGTCCTGTTCCGATTGGAACTGGTTGATTAATCATA
>JBLKOW010000089.1:0-4276 GCA_047603135.1 Candidatus Woesearchaeota archaeon
CTAAAACTAATGCTAAAACAGCACTAAATACAAAATAAACATGCTTTAATTACCACTAAAGGTATACTGCTTCAAAGCAATAATTTTATAAACCCTTCCCGATTCACCAAAGTATCAGCAACATACGTTGTTCTGAACAGCAAGTTTATTGCTGGAGTAAAGTACCGTGAGGTAATAGAATGGTTAGAATACATGACGTAAATCAACAAACACTGGTAACACAAGCAGCTGAATCTCTGAAAAAAGACAAAGCAGTTTCTATGCCTGAATGGGCACAGTTCGTGAAAACCGGAATAAGTAAACAACGCGCACCATTACAAGATGATTGGTGGTATATACGCGCAGGATCAGTTCTTAAGAGAATTTATACACATGGACCAATTGGCGTCTCAAAACTACGAACTCATTACGGAAGTAAGAAGAATCGTGGTGTACGACCTGAAAAGTTCCAGAAATCAAGCGGAAAGATTATCCGTGTTATCTTGCAGCAGTTAGAAGCTGGTAAGTATATTACTAATGAAGAGAAGGGACTACACAAAGGACGAAAAATTACTCCGAAAGGTGTTTCCCTACTTGATAAAGCTGCTGGAGCAATCCATACAAAAGAAAGACCTGCTCAAAAAACGCAGGAAGTAAAAGAGCAGTGATTAGCATGGCACGATTCAAACATCTTAGCAAAAAATTGAGACTGAGCAGATTAGGGAGACTCACAAAATGGGCTCCATTCTGGACAGTACCAAAGATATATGGAAAAGGAAGAGTAGTTCACCCAGGCAGACATACAACAGTAAAACGTCACTGGAGAAGAACACGAACAAAAGCATAATCCTGAGGTTACTCATATGGCAGATACAAAAAATACAGCAAAAACGCTTGAACGCGAATATGTAATCCCTCTTCGACGAAAGTTCCTATTAGTGCCGAAATATCGAAGAGCAGAAAAGTCAGTCACCGCAATTAGAGAATTCATGACTAAGCACATGAAAGGTAACGAAGTACGCATTGGAAGACATCTTAATATGGAACTATGGAAACATGGTGCACGAAATCCACCTCATCACGTAACAGTTATTGCAAAGCGGAATGATGAAGGGATTGTTGATGTTGAATTAAAAGGCGCTCCAGCTGAAAAGAAAACAGAAGCTCCTGAAGAAACAAAGAAAAAAGTAAGTGAAAGTGAAGCACCTGTTAAGGACGCAGAGATTGTTGAAGAAACAAAGAAAGCAGATACGCCAAAAGCTAAAGAATTCGTGAAAGCTGACGACAAAAAGGATGAAAAAGTTCCTGCAAAGAAAGAAGAAAAGACTGAAACTGTAAAAGAAGAAAAAGCTCCAGCTAAAGTTGATTCTGAAAAAAAAGCAGAAACATTACCTAAAAAGTCAGACGCTAAACCAGCTGAAAGTGCTTCAAAACCTGCTTCTGATAAGAAAGAAGCTTCAGCAGAACAAAAGAAATAATTTTTTTATTATCTTCTCTTAATTTTTTATGACAAATAGCAGAATTTTTTAGAAAAAGTACGATAGTTAAGATTACCATGTTAATTTAATAAATCCTTTAACTGCTTTTTCAGGATTATCAACTTTGAAATCACCATTTTCTGTTTCTTCAAGAGCAAATGCATCATATACAACAATAGTATCTCGAGCATAATCTAATATATCATGGCTCAACTCAAACGATTTAATTTTATTTAATGGAATTCCATACGTGTAAGTATGGTGGGAAATATCATCACGAGAATCATCTTTAATTCCTGTAATAATAGCATACTTTCCAAAATTATGAGTTATTGTTTCATACAATTTATGCATGATTTCAGGACGACTATTGCGTAAAATTCCAGCAAGTGTAAATTCTTTAGTCATTTTTTTACCTGAATTTTTGGATACGTACCAGGAAGCATAAATACTGCTTCAAGTGTGACTGCAATTCCCGAAGGTTTTTTTATCATTTCACGAGAAGTCATTCGTGTTTTTCCTAAACCAATTAATTCTCCCTTTAGTGTCATAAGTGCAATCATATCTCCAACTTGAATTCCATCCGATACTTTAGATATTCCTGGCGTGCCAAGACTAGCACCGTGGCAAATAGTGTCGACGCTAGAGTCAAGCACATATACCTTTGCTAAATGATCAACACCATACTCAATAGGAAGAAGCATTTCTCGAAGAAATTTCTCATTACCTTCAGTTACATAATAATGATATGCATCAGTGATATCTTGCAGTGTCCATAGTCCATGCTCATTAAAGGGACCTGCTTTTGTTCTTCGAAGCTCTGCCATATGACCACCGCAACCAAGACGCTGACCAATGTCGTGACATAACTTTCTGATGTAGGTTCCCGCTTGACAACCAACAACAAACAATACATCTTGCTCAATTATTTCAAGAACTTCTATATAGTATATTTTACGATATCGCCATTCACGCTTTACCGCAGATTTTACTGGTGGGAGCTGTCTTATTTTTCCCACAAAAGACTCAATGCACTCCCTAACTTCATCTTCAGGAAGCTGTTTATGTAAATGAAGTAAACAAATATATTCTTTTCCAGCAGGTTGCATTGCTTGCACAACACGAGTTGCTTTACCAATTGCAACAGGTAAAACACCAGTTACTTGAGGATCAAGTGTACCTGAATGACCACTTTTGTCTAATTTAAGGATTTTTTGCACATATGAAGAAACTTGATGCGAGGTTGGTCCTGCAGGTTTATCAACATTAATTATTGCATTAACAAGAAGTTCTGCAATAGAACGTTTTTCTGGATCAGTTCCAAAATTACCCGGTTGAACTTCACGACGAACAAGTATTTCAGGTGTTTGTGTTTCAAAAGGTAGCTGTCCCATGTGAAAGGATGATAATATATTCTTTTTAAAGGTTTGTACAAAGAACTAGTATTGTGAAAAAATAACGTATTCTAAAAGACAATACTAGTTTTTCAGCCAAATTAGCTGTAATACCCATAACACTTTTAAATAAAAGCACTACAACATCCTTGTGAAAAAACGCCATGATTGAATACATCATAATTCTCGTTATACTACTGGCCCTTTCAGCATTTTTCTCAGGCTCAGAGACGGCATTTATGTCTATGGGAAAATTCAAGTTTAAGGAATATTTACGAAAGAAAAAACCAGCTTATACATATGTAAAAGTCCTTAAGGAAGACCCGCATAGACTTCTTTCAACAATCCTTATAGGTAATAATATAGTTAATATTGCTGCAGCATCGATTGCAACTATAGCAGGAACAGTCTTTTTTACTAACCTTGGTTTTGACCTTACCCAAGCAACTGTGGCAGGAATTGTAACCGGGGTTTTAACTATAGTAGTCCTTATTTTTGGCGAAGTAATTCCTAAAACATATGCACACTTGCATTACGAACAGTATATCCAAAAAAGTGCAAAGATAATTTATGTACTAAGTATTGTATTCAAGCCCTTCATCAAAATTCTTGATGTCATTGCACGTTTTTTCACACGAGGAAGGACTGTTCCTAAAGGAAAAGAAGTTATTACAGAAGAAGAAATTAAAACAATGATTAACGTTGGTAGTGATGAGGGAAGTATTGATACATATGAGCGTCAACTTATTCATAAGATTTTTCAGTTTGATGATAAAATTACAAAAGAAATTATGACACCAACGCATAAAGTTTTTGCAGTGGACGGAAATCTTAAAATTAAATCAATTCTTAAAACTATGATTGAGGAAGGATACTCACGAATTCCTGTATATGAAGATAATCCTGCAAATGTTATTGGTATATTTCATATGAAAGATGTTCTTGATACCTTGCATAAGAATCAATTAGAAGCACAGGTAAAGACAATTGCAGTTCGTCCTTATTTTGTACCTGAGTCTAAACCAATTGATAAATTGTTTAAAGAAATGCAACGGAAGAAAATACAAATGGCAATTGTTGTTGATGAGTTTGGTGCGCTTTCAGGAGTTGTTACAAGCGAGGATGTTCTTGAAGAAATTGTTGGTGAGATTTATGATGAAGATGAACAACATGAGCATATTATTCAAAAAACAGGGAGTAGAGAATATACGGTTTCTGGTGAAGCAACACTTCGTGAAGTTAAAGAGCATACTAAACTAAAACTAGAGGGACTTCAATCGGAAACAATAAGTGCATACATTCTTGAAAGACTCGGTCGCATTCCCCGAAAAGAAGAAGTTATTAAACTTAAGAAAGGAACAATTATTATTGAATATGTTACTGACCGAGCGATTGAAGCAGTTAAGGTTAAAGTAAAAGCGTGAT
>JBLKOW010000090.1:0-4240 GCA_047603135.1 Candidatus Woesearchaeota archaeon
GTCTTAAAAAGGTTGTTGTGTTAAGAAATGTGGCAAAGGTAATGAAAAAGTAATTTATTAACCTTACAGAGTTTTAATTAAAATAACATCAGACATAAATTACCATCGAAAACCAACATTATGAAGTTCTTTATACATATCTTCCGGAGAAAAATTAACCATAGTCCACACAATATCAGGATTCTCCTCACCCATTGATGCAAATTGAAAATCTGATGAACTATATAACGTACCACGGTGCATTTGCTTAATTCCAAAAGGATCAAGACGAATTCCTTCTAATCCCTCATCAAAATGAGTAAAAACACCACTTTGACGAAAATCATTAAGCATAACTGCAAAATTAGCACCAAATCCTGGAAGGTATTTTACATCTGAAAGAAGTGGAAGACCACCTACTCTTAAATATCCTTCCTCATTCCCACCACTAGAAATAGCTGGTATGTGTAATTCAAAACCTCGAGAAAAATATTGAACACAAGAAGCCATTCCGCTCCGCTCAGAAATCCACGTATGTATAAAATCACGTGGTGAACGTAATACTTCATCCGCATCATCAAGCTGTGCTTCTATATCACGAATTACTTCAGATGAAGGTTCATCTCCATACACATTTACATCTATTAACTTCATTCGATAAATTCCAGGTATATAATTAGAAAGTACAGCTCCTAAATTTTCTTCATCGACTGGCATAAAGATATAGTTATTAATTAATTTATAAATGAATCGATGAAAATAAGCTAAAAATCTATTTACAAATCTTGAATTTTAAAGAGCTTTTTCTAAAAGAAAATAATTAAACATTCTAATACACCTTACCCACTACACTCGTAAAAAAACAATGTAGAGGGTAAGAATAAAAAAAGAAAAATTAGCCTTGCTCAAACAGTTCTTCAACTTTCTTCCAGTTAACTACATTCCAAAATGCTGAAATATAATCAGGTCGTTTGTTTTGATACTTCAAGTAATACGCATGTTCCCACACATCAAGACCTAAAATCGGTTTCTTACCTTCCATTAATGGAGTATCTTGATTAGGAGTTGAGGTAATAGAAAGCTTTCCACCCTCATTAACAAGCCATACCCATCCACTGCCAAAGCGACCTACACCTGCATCAGCAAACTTTTGTTTAAAATCATCAAAACTACCAAAGGTAGAAGAAATTGCTTCAGCAAGTTTACCTGAAGGCTCACCGCCTGCATTAGGTGCAATTATTGTCCAGAAGAAACTATGATTAACATGCCCTCCTCCATTATTGCGAACAGCAGTTCGAATATTTTCAGGAATACTGTCAAGCATTGCAACAACTTCCTCTACAGGTTTTGCTTCAAATTCAGTTCCTTTCACCGCAGCGTTATATTTATCAACATACGTTTGATGATGTTTAGTATGATGAATTTCCATTGTTTGTGCATCAAAGTGTGGTTCTAACTCGTTATATGCATAATTTAGTTTTGGTAATTCTGCCATTTTTTTCACCTCGGCATTGTTTTTTTTAGCATCTGCAGGCTCCTCACCTCGCATTTTAGCAACAAAAGCGTTCATTTCATTAACAAGACGCTCAACTTCCTCAGGAGGCATTCCATGTCCCATTAATCCTTGTTCAATAGTCTCCCAAAATGCAGCACCACAACCAACACAGTGTACTCCTGCATCCATAAGTACTTCAGCAATTTCAGGATATTCTTGTACTGCTTCACCAATCGTCATATCTGGTGTAACATAGACTCCCTTAGGTAAAGGTTCCTTTGCACGCTCTTCTTGTTTGCGTGCCTGTTCCTCGACTAAATCTGGTGGTATTTCGCTTCCCATAATGATAACCTTTTATATTATATAGTATAGTATTAATAAAAATGTAATTAAGAGTGTTATTTTCTATGCTCTTTGCAAATGGAACAATTTTCTGGAACATCACAATCTACTGATTTATGAATTCCACACATAGTACCGCTCCCTCTAAGTTGATGACAAAGAGCAACAAGACTCTCAGAAGCTTTTTTCGGATCGTTAACCATTTTGCGTGCTGTCTTTTTTATAAGCTCTATTTCAGCAGGTCTAAAAGTAATATTTTTTCCACGCTTAGATTTCAGATATTGTGAGACTGCTGCCTCAGTTAATCCTAATATTGATGCAGCCTCTTTTTGTTTAAGCTTATGCTCTGTAACAAAACATAATGCAAGTTCTTTTCGAAGCGCAGGTAATAAATACCACACTTCTATTTCTTGAGGCATATACTTCATAACGATTGTGAAGAGTAAAAGGTATTTAAAGGTTTTGATAGATAGTTCATAAAATTATAAACAAAAATAAACAAAACATTACTTTAAAGGAGTCTATCTAGACATACATTACTAAAAGTGTATAATTACTATAAAAGCATATGTAGTATAAATGCATATAAAATATACATTCAAATAAAGTATAATTAATCCAAAAACATTTATAAAGAATAAAAGATACTGTTAAGTTATGGGTGTGATAAAACAAATTTGGATATATATAGTTCTAACATGCATGTTAATAACAAGCGCACAAGCCCTTAGTACACAAACTTTTCAAATTCATGAGGGAAGTAATGAATTTGTTTTAAACCTTAATCCAACTATTGTTTCTGAGATAGATAAACAAAAGATAATAAACAACTTAGATACATATAAACAAAAACAAGTAATTACCGATTACATTGAACGTGAAGACTTGATTAAAATTATATTTAATCCTTTAGTTGAGATTGAAGAAATAAAAATTTCAAAAAAGATGATTAAAATACGTGAAAGACCAGATGGATACATTATTGAATTAAATACCCCACCTATAATAGTTCACAAAAAAGAATTAGAAAATGAGATAATACAATACCACCAGATGCAATTAATACATGAAAAGCAGCATCAACAAAATAATTTCATCACACCCTCACAAAATTTTAATGATTCTGCTGAAATCAAGATAAATTATGCAAATTACAACAAGATTTACAATGAATTCATAAGTTCATACGTCTTAGCTGAACAAATTAGCATAGCTAAGGAAAATCAACGAGAATTAATTACCTCAAACTTTAACACCATCAAGAATCTAACTAAGACACTTGAACAACAAGATAGTAGAGGAATAATTGCAACTATAGGTTCATTAGTTAATAGAAAGCAAAAAGAAATAACTCCTGAGCCACAATTTACCAATGAGTTTTATTATACATTTGCAGGAATAACTGTTCGAAACATTTCTCCTGAAAAAATAGAAACAATAAAGAACTTAGATTTTGTAAAAAACGTGCACCCCAATTATCGAGTAAGAGTTGCTCTTGATGCATCAGTTCCAGTTATTCAAGATGGAATTCCAGCGGGTTTCGTTGGACATAATGGTGAAAACTGTAATGAAACTGATCAACCCTGTCTTACAGGCGAAGGAATTACTATTGCAATCATTGACACAGGAGTTGATTATACACATCCAGACTTAGGTGAATGTACTCAGCAACAATTCCTTAATGAAAATTGTGAGAAAGTAATTGGAGGATATGATTTTGTAAATAACAACCAAGATTCTTTTGATGACCAAGGTCATGGAACGCATGTTGCAGCAATAGCTGCAGGCAATGGATATTTTAAAGGGGTAGCTCCAAATGCACGGATTTTAGCATATAAGGTTCTTGATGAAAGTGGAGGAGGTTTCATGAGTGATATAATTTCAGGCATTGAAGAAGCAGTACTCGATGGTGCAGACATTCTTAGTTTAAGTTTAGGAGGATTTGGAGACCCCGATGACCCAGTTAGCATTTCGGCAGATAATGCAGTACTTGATGGAAAAGTAGTGGTTGTTGCTGCAGGAAATGATGGTGAATACGGTTATCAAACAATAGGAAGTCCAGGAACAGCACGAAAAGTAATAACTGTTGGTGCAATTGATAATGACCTTAGAATGGCAGAATTTAGCTCAAAGGGACCTGTTGTGTGGGAAGGAGGATATCTCTTCAAACCAGATATCGTTGCCCCAGGAGTTGAGATTTGCGCAGCAAAATCCTCTGAGGATAAAATTCGAGATTTAATTTTAACTAACGAACAAAGAGAGGTGCATTGCACTGAAAACAATCAGCATATTTCTATAAGCGGTACATCAATGGCAACACCTCACGTATCAGGTGCAATTGCATTACTTGTCAATCGCATAGCAACCACCACTGGTCAATAGACCAGTGGCATGCTCGCCTACGGCTCGGGTTGCTATGTCAGA
>JBLKOW010000091.1:0-4129 GCA_047603135.1 Candidatus Woesearchaeota archaeon
AGCATGTCTAGCTTAATGATTTTCCCCAGGCTTTTTCAAAAAGGCTGCGCGACAGCCAATTGAGCTAGGTAGGGTTGAATATAATTAAATTTTTTCTATGAAGTTACATCAACAAGTATCAACCATTTTATAAAGATTTCCATAAAACTTTAGATTATATTAAAACAATTCTCGAGATAAAACTAATTTTTCAAGAAATATAATCACATAAAAACAGCAAGCAAAAGAATATAAAAAATAATAGTAACAAGAATATCAATATACTCTGGATCAAGACCACTATATCGTATAACAAACATAGCCATCACAAGTTGAAATATATTTCCTACAAGAATTGCAAGAGCAATTGTTCCAAGCACATTTGATAATGGAAAAACAATGACAAAAAGCATTATTACTGGCCACCTAAGTAAAACATCCAAAACACCATAATAGCTAGTTGTTTCTTTATACGTTAACTGCAAAAAAAGTCCTAAGAGTGCCATAATTGACCCATAAAAAAGACTCGTGTAGAGTGTAACGAGTGCAATGGAAATATTCATCATTTCATATTGTACACGAAGAAAAGAACGTCCTAGAGAGCCAGAAAGATTACACCACTGTAAAAACACACGAAAAAGAATATTCAATAAAAACAAACTTGCAACAATAAATAAAGAAGTATTAACAAGTCCTAATAAACCAAAAATGAAAATAATGCACAACAAAAAAAACAACTGTAATTTGAGCACTTTTGGAAGCGACATAGCACCTTTATGCAATATGTATATTAATAAACTTCGCAACTATAGAATAAACAATTAATCAAGCCCTTGGCGAGAGTTGCACTCGCGACCTTCGGTTTACGAAACCGACGCAATAGCTACTATGCTACAAGGGCATTATGAAAAATGCTTAAGAATTTTCTCGCGCGTCTGAAGTTTATGCTGACAATCACTGCATACAAGACGACGTTTGCCATGAGCATCACGAATATAAGTACCAAGTACTTTATTAAGAAATGTTTCGCCAACTTTCTCACGACAGATATCACATTTAGCCATACACAACGAAATAAATGACATTTTATAAAATTTTGTAAAAATAAATGTTATCACTAGTGAATGACTAAAAATAGAAAGATTTAAATATACAAAGTCACTAACAACAATTATGGAAAAAGCAGGAGATAACAGTATACTTTACGATTCAGTAAGATTAGGGATTGATACAATTGTTTCAGAAACTAAAAAACTTGTTGAGAGTGAGGAAGTACAAGGGTCGTACAAAGAAAGTACTCTTAAGTATCTAGGAAAACGTAAAGGAGTCTCAGATGAAACTATACATGAATTCACACTAGAACATAATAAATTAGAAAATTGTGTATCAACCATACAAATAGCAGATGGATATAAAGAAGGACTGGTGGATACAGACTATAAAGGAAGCATAGTAATCGGAATATGTAACGGCATACCTGAATTTTCTACAACAATGCGAGATGTACTTTACGAAAAATTAAAACAATACAAAGACCACAAACCTACTGCTCCTTAAATTTCTGAATAACAAGTTTAATCTTATTAGAAGTAACTTTCTTTTCCCTGCCAGTCAGCGTCTTAAACTTAAGAAGCGCAAGTGGTAAAGTCATACCACCTAAAATGTTTAAATTACTATAAAGCTTATATGTAATAACACGCTCCTCAAAACTATCAAGTGAACTAACATCCCAATGCGCGATAGCTCCTTTTCGTGAATTTGAAACAATCTTTGAAGGTTGAATAGTCCCTACTTCAAATTCTTTTCCAATAGTTGTAATCTTAGGAATTCTATCCATAACAATAATATCTTCAAAACTTCGTTTTGTTCGATTTTTCACATGAATCAAAACTTTTAATTCAGAAAGTGATCCTTCTTTGACTTTAATACGTGCAACAGATTTTCGAATAACTAACGGACTTCGAAATGTATAATAAAGCACAACAACTACGATTAAAGTAAGTAATGCATATAATAAAGGACGATATGAAATAATTATTTCAATACTTTGAGTTTCACCTGGTTGAAGAGGAACATAAAACGTTCGCATACGTTGTCCATCACTTAGGGTAGCTTCAGAATATAAACTGCTTCGAATAAATAACGATTTAATAAAGCCAGCAGGAATATTATATTCAGCGTCAGTCATAATATTACCTTCATTTGTTACACGAACAGTATGCTCACTAAATAAAAAAGATTCTGAAACAAACGTTTCTTTTGAAATGCGTTCAACTTCCAGTACCTCTGAATTAATTGAACGAGAAAGAACTGTTTGATTACCAAGCATGATAACCATTATTAAATTTTCTCTCGTTGGAGGTGTTGTTGAATCAACTGACAAAGTAAACTGCACTGTCTTTTTTTGCAAAGGACGAAGTTCAAAAATTGAAGAAGCCGAGATTAATGAATTTGATAACCTAAGATCCAACTCCGAAAATTCTCGAATATTCATATTCTCAATTTCAATAGGAAACGAGACTTGTTCACCAGGTACTAATTGAAGAGTCTCAGGGATATCGAGTGAAAGCACTGGAAGATATTCACGATTAATTTGTTCTTGAGATTTTATATGAACATATGCAAAAGCTGTTTGAATAGTTCCCCTTTCACGAGAACGAAAGTTAAGTTGAACACCATACTGTCTTCCTGGCTCAATCATTTCTTTAGGACGTAAGCGAAGGAGAAGATTTGTTGTTTGATGTGGACCAAGCGTAACTGAATCAGGAACAACACGTACAGTCCATGCATTAATATTTGGAGAATAAACACTTATTAAATCAGTAGTTGATAATGTATTAGCAAGAGTAATATTAAATGTTGCCTCTTCCATCATAGAAATTTCATCATTTATTGGGCGAATACGAATAAATTGTTCATCAGCAAACACGACAGGAGCAAAAAGTACACTAATAAAAAATACTAAGAAAAGACCTTTCAGCAAATGTTTTGAATCACCCATCGTATAGTAAGGAGAAGTGCTCATATATAAATATTGCTATACTGATATACTAAAAAAAGCAGAAAAAAAGAGAAAAACAAAAAAAGTAAAATTATGTTCGTTTAATATACAACTTTGAAGGTTTATATCCTCGACGAAGCATAGCTTTTTTAGACTTGAAAACAACACGGTTTTCAGGCTTAATATTTTTTGCTTGTACGCTATCATTTGGAAAGAACGTTGAACCTTTCTTTGATGCAATATAATACTGTACTTTCTTAGGTGAGGTTTTTCGTTGTTTATTTGAACGTGAAGGAATTATCTTTTTTTCAGAAAGAGACTTTTCAGCTTCAAGAACACGCACATGACCATTAGTGGAGTGAAGTGAAGATTCAAGTGAAGAAACTTTTCTTGATACAACTTCAAGACCCATAAAGATCTTTCGCTGTTGCTTTTCTAAATCTTTAATAGAATCCATAATTTCTTTCTTATCTTCTACAATAGAACTAACTGCAGTACTTAAGCGAGTAATGTCGCTATTAATTTTTAATATATCTGATTTAACCCGATCAAATGATCCACATAAGTTTTTTTCGAGACGATGTACACGTTTCATAATTACCACCAATAGACGAAATGCTAAATGCATTTATAAAATTTTTGTCATTTTTAAGTAGTATATTAAATCCAGAAATCATGAAAGAGTATCAAATAGAATAATATATTAATCACATCATCGAAGAACTAATAAAAATAACCTTACAAAAAACCTCGAAGCATTTCTTCTTCGACAAAATGTAAAGAACCTGGTATAATTATACAGTGCAATGGTTTACCAAGATCATACGAAACAAGATCCTTGATTAATCCATACTTAATAACCATATCTGGCTGTCCAACACGCGCGCAGCAAACACAATATGTTTTATCAGTAATAATACCTTTTTTATGAATTCCTTCAAGCTCCCGTAATTGCTTAAGGCACTTCCCTGCAGTCATAAATCGCGCAGGAGCAGGAGTCATATCTCCTTTAAGAAGCGCCTCAGAAGAAGGCTCAGCAACTTTAATATCTAACAGTATTAACGTATGCAAACCATTTTTTTGATTCTCAGCAATAACCTCATAAGCAGTTCCAGGTTTCCATGATTTATCAAAAAAAGGCATTGAAGT
>JBLKOW010000092.1:0-4117 GCA_047603135.1 Candidatus Woesearchaeota archaeon
CAAAATGCGTCTTACTGATGTTGCAGATACTAAACAGATTTTAAGATTAATTCAATCAGTTTTGCAAAAAGCCTTTAAAGGTGAACTCGTAGAGATTAGAGCATGAAAGAAGTAGATTTATACGCCTCTGTTGTGAATAAATTACAAAAGAAGTATCCAGCCTACTTTGAAAATCTAATTTATGACTTCTCAGAGGAACATAATATTGAAACAGAAGAAGAATTTAAAGAAATGACAAAACAATTCTTTTACGGCTGGTTGTTTCTTGATTATATAATGATTGATGGAAAGAAGTTATTAGATTTTTGCAGTCAAGCTCTATCTTTAACCAAAGATGAACTATTAATGCTAGATAAAATAAAAAATGCAAAAAGAGGATTGTTCGAAATAAAAAGTAATTCAAATGGCATTCTAAAGCTAAAAGATATTTTAACTAAAGAATTATATAAAGTTTCAATTATTGATTTTGAATTAAAAAAAGGTATAATTAAAGCAAATCTGGTTTATAACCTTGAGAATAACTTATTCTTATTTGGTGCCACTCAAAAAATAGATAAAGAACAAGCAGAGCAATACTTTATTGAAGAAGGATTACAATGAACAAGCAAGAATTTATAGAAAGACTTGAAGATATTGAATGGGAAGATTTTGAAGTAAAAGAAGCAAAGTCTGAACTTCCTAAATCCTCTTGGGAAACTGTTTCTGCTTTTGCAAATACTGCAGGGGGCTGGCTTATTTTTGGAGTAAAACAAAAAAATAAAATCTTCGAGGCTCAAGGAGTAAAAAACGCAGAAAAAATAGAACAAGATTTCACAACTACTTTAAGAAATGGAACTAAATTCAATCAAAAAATAATTCCAAAATGCAGAAGATACAACATCGAGAATAAGATAATTCTAGGATTTTACATTCCTTTATCCGAGAAAAAGCCAATATATTACAATACTCCAAAAAATACGTTTATAAGAACAGCATCAGGGGATCAAAGACTAACAACTGAAGAAGTAGATGCGTTATACAGACAATCAGCATACGGAACAAAAGATAAAGAAAAAACAGAATTAGGAATAAATGATTTAGATAAAAACACAATAAAACAATACAGACAATACTTAAAAAATACTAAACCAGAACACCAATACAACACATTAGAAGATGAAGAACTTTTAACAAAAATAAGGGCAATAGATGACAAAAAAGTTACAATAGCAGGACTATTAGTGTTTGGAAATGAAGATTCAATAGCAAAACATTTCTTTGATTTTAAAGTAGACTACTTAGAAATCTTTGGAACATCATATGAGGATGCAACAAAAAGATATGAGTTCAGACTACCTGATTATCCCAATTTATTTCAATACTTTTTTGCAATCTATGAAAGAATAATAAAAAAAATAGACATACCATTCAAATTAAAAGGTGCGTTCAGAGACGAGAATCAATCACAAGTAAAAGCAATAAGAGAAGCACTTGTAAACCTACTTATACATTCAGATTATCACTCACCCATGAAACCAAGAATAAGAGTATTCACAAACAGAATAGAATTCTTTAATCCAGGAGCTTTGCCAAAACCATACGAAGATTTGCAAAACGGAGATATTTCTTTGCCAAGAAACCCTCTTATAACTAAAATGTTTAGAGTAATAGATCTTGCAGAAAATGCAGGTTATGGTTTTGATAAAATGATAAAAGGTTGGCAAGAACACTACAAAACAAAACCAACCGTCTCAGGAAGCATTGACAACTATAGGATTGAATTTTTCTTTGAAAACACTACCCCTCAAGCTACCCCTCAAGCTACCCCTCAAGCTACCCCTCAAGATGAAAGAATAAAGAGAATACTACAATTTTGCAGAGAACCTAAAACAAGAGAGGAAATACAAAATCACATACATATTAGCGATATAAAGTATTTTAGAACAGAAATACTAAAACCGTTAGTAAATCAAGAACTATTGTTATTAACAATTCCTGAAAAACCAACAAGTCCAAAACAAAAATATTATTCAAAGCTAAATACAAACTGAACGAATCACAAACAGAAAAGTATTGGTTAGGTCAAAATTCATAAACAATGCATAATTCAGTTAAGAAGAGCCCAGACTGGAATGGTATTACGAGAGATTTCTAGCACCATAAAAAAAATGTGGTATTTCTTCTAAAAGACTCTGTTTTTCAACCCGGCGAGGGCATTTCATTACTTCTGACCATGTGAATAGGGGGATAAAATGTCTTGTTCTGCATTTAATATCAGAATAAATAAGTTATCTCATTGATTCATTTTTGATAATTTGTAAGCTGCAATAAGCTAACAGTTATACTTTTCTGTTAAGAATATTTATATATGAGCATAATATATTGGTCATATAAGAAGATAATTTGTAACTGTGAAATAATTACGATTTAGAGCACAAAAAATGAAAGAGAAAAAAGTTTTATTAAAAGATAAATTGAAAAAAGATTCTCCTATCATAACAGAGAATTTAAAAGATATTTGTCAAAGGGAAGAAGAGTATGCTATGTTTTTATATGTTATTGAGAAATGTGTTACGTATGAATATTATTACAATAAAAAATTAACTGATAAAGAGGTTATACATTATTTGAATAATTTTATTAAAAATATTGACCAAGCTATTGATTTCTTTGAGACTGATTTTGAAGTGCATTTATATCTTAATCTACTTGAGGCTTTGAATAAGAAGAAAATAACAAAACATGAATTAAAACTGTGTATTCGATATATTCTATGGAGTATTGACAATCGTTCTTGGCTTAATTCTAAGCAAGCTTATGTTCATTGGCTTGCTCATGCAACAGGAACTATGAGTGAAAAAGATGCTAAACAATATGAGACGAGAATTCGAACATTTTGCAAAAGAAAAGGCGTACCGAAAGAAAAAGTTGATGCAATGCTTACTAATAATTGTGAGGGTATTGAACTTGAGGATGAGGGTAACAGTTTACTTGAGGCTAGATATTTTGCATTAGATGATAAAGATAAACTAGACTTTGTTTTAAAGAATTTTCAAGATGTACCTTTTTTAGGTGAGTATTATTATGGTGAGTGTATGGAGAATAAAGACTTCGATAATGCTGAAAAGTTATGTCAAGGGCTTCTTGAGATGATGCCTGAATCTCCTCCGTTTGAAAATTTATTAGGGATAGTATATAGGGAAAAAGGAAATAACATTTTAGCTAAAATTCAGTTTGAGAGGGTTTTAGCATTACTTGAAAAAATACCAAAAGGGGCTTTTGAGGGTCGTGATGCTATGGAAAAGGAAACAAAAAAAATGCTCAAAGAAGTTTCTAAGTAATGAAGTAGATTACATTTCATAGGTCATTTATAATCTTAAAGTGAGTTAGTTATATCTTTGAGATTCTCACTAATCCATTATAACCGTAAATTTTATAGTTATTGAAAATAATTTCATGGTATGAAAGCCGAAACTTTTTTCCGTGACATTCGTGCATTAGGAAGCTGGATAATATTTATCATCGTTATAGCTCGTGCAAGTATTGAAATGTTTCGTCCTTTTGTTGATCAAATGATTATTGCAGGGTTATTGATATTAGTATTATCATTTCTCTTTGAATTCGATGGATATTCTGCACGAGTAGTTGCAGCTGCAACATTCACAAGTATATTTTATATGGACTTACCTTTCACATTGTTTGTTTCATTTGTGGGATTAGCTATTTTGTATGATTCCTTCAAAACATATGAAACAAGAAAAGCAATTCTTGGTTTAATCGTTGGCTTTATAGTGACAGGAATTGCGTATGGTATTCCATTTCTTTACTTGTGAGGTGAATTCTGCCAAAACATTTATAAATTATAATATTTAGGATTAGTATTAGATGAAATGGATGATAGTGTTCTTAATGATGTTTGTTTTAGTAGGCGGAGTCTTCGCTGAAGAACAAGAAGTTGAAGAAGCAGAACCGCAAGTCACTTATACTTCTAATGAACTTAGAACTGATACTGATCCATCTGAACATATACCTGGCACTCTTCTTCCTGGGGATGATACAATAGCTGTAAGTACTGGGTCTAATGGCAATGATGAAAATGATCCTGAAGCGCTTTCTCCTGCAAATAATCCAGGATCTG